>NZ_JQFA01000002.1:2881618-3201798 GCF_000763385.1 Leptolyngbya sp. KIOST-1 | reverse complement strand
GCATCGCCAGGGGCAGACGGACGGCATCCAGAAGCTGCGGGTGGTGCCCAATCCCACCCTGCTGAACGATCAGGACCTGGTTTCCTCCCTCAAGCACTTTGCCCGTCGCCGGGACCACGGCCCGAGCTACCGTGACGGAGCCCAGCGCTTTTTACTCACCCACAACCAGGGGGCCTCGTTCCGAGAATTTAAAGAAGACCTGTTTGACTACATCATGGCTGACGTGAACGTGGGCTACAGCCAGCGTCAGTTCAAATCCATGCTGGAAGACCATCTGCTTTCAACGTTTTCTGACAGCGACGGTCGGCCCGTAGATGACTTCCTCCGGGTGCGCACCTGCAGCAATCTGTTCAATTTTCTGGTGGTTGATCCTACTGCCGGCCGCCAGCACTACGTTTTCCTCGACTTGATCAACAATTTGGGGCCGGTACAGACCACCGGGTTGCTGCTGAGAATTTTGCTGATCTGCCACAAGGTGAAGCCTTTTCTGGAGCGGCGCTTCTCCGTGTTGTTCAACCACTACGAAACTGCCTCCAGCGAAACAGTAGCCTGGCTGGTCAACATGTTTGAAAATATCAACATTGCCCTTAGCCTCAACTTTGGCAGCGTTGATCTCTCCCATACTCACTCCCGCTAGTCGAAGGCGGTTGCCGAAGACGGTGTTAAAGTCGTACCACGCACCGAAGATCTCCGTCAGTCACCATGTACGACCTTGTTTCTGCCGCTCTGGGCGCCCAGCAGCTTACCCAGGCTGCTCAGCTGATCAAGCAGTGGCAGCAAAAGACCCCCCAGGATCCGTGGCTGAAGCTGGCTATTGGGCAGTACTGGGAGGCCAAGGAGGAGTTTGAAAAAGCTCAGGTCACCTATACCCGGCTGCTCCAGAGTACCGCCAACCCCAAGGTGATGCTGAATGCGCGCGAGGGCGTGCGGCGGGTGCGCGATCGCCTGGCCCAGCGCCGCGAGCACGAACTCCTGGCCGCCAAGCAGCAGCCGGGCGCGACCACGGCGGCGGTGCTGGCCCTGGAACCGGTAACAGGCGATCGCCGGGAGGCCGCGGCCCAAGGCCTGGCCCGCGTCATGCAGATTGACGCCTACACGGCCCGCACTCGTCTGCCCAGCAAGTCCTGGCGACTGCTGCGGGTGGGGCCAGCGGGAGAACTGCAGTACTTCTGTGAGCAGCTACAGGCGGTGGGCACCCCGGCCCGCTGGGCCACGACCGACCAGGTAAAGGGGTTGTCCACTTTTCGAGTGCAGGCAATTCAGGCGCTGGAGCCACAGCTGACGGTGGTATGCCAAAACCAGGCTGGTCAGCAGGGCACTATTCAGCTCGCCTGGGATGACATTACGCAGTGGGTGGTAGGGCAGCTACCCATCTATGAATCGGTTGTAGATCTAGATGCCCGGGGCAAGCTCAAGCGCAAAGACGCCACCCAGGACTTCAGCGAGATCATTGATTGGCATTTGCACCAGCGAGGCTGTGTGCTGCGGTTTTGCGATCGCACCTACAAATACCGCGATTCTGTGTCCCTGCCTCCGGGGGCGGTGCCTTCCTCACCGCTGATTGCCTCGGCCACCTGGAAAGCGATGCGAGCTTACTTTGAAGACTGCATTGCCCCAGCACCAATCACTGACTTTAATGGATTCGGGGAAAGCGCCCTCGAGCTGATCGAGCTGCTGCCTCCCTTTGAGACCCACATCGACCTGGCGCGATCGCTGCCCTCGGCCTGGGATGTGGGCTTTCATCTCTACAGCAGCCTCAGGTTTTTTGCTGCCGCCCCAAACCCGACCTAAAGCAAACCCGGATCCGCTGATGGCAGATCCGGGTTTGTCATGGAGTATACATACGATCCGGCGATCGCTCAACACCCAGACCGTGGGATCAAGTTTGGCCAAAAGCCCGGTATATCAAGCTTTGCCAAGCCCGACCCAAAAGCCAGGCTAGGGGCTGTAAGCCTTGATTTCTGAGCGTTTAGCGCTAATTGACGACAGCCCCTAGTGATCTGTCAGGACTAAATTTGTAGGTTGGGTGGCGCGCTAGCAGAACCCAATAAAGCTAGCTGCTGTTGGGTTTCACTTCGTTCCACCCAACCTACGAGAACCCTAAATTTTAGTGTTGACGTTGCACTAGCTGCGGTGGTGAGTTAGCGGGCCTTGACCTGTTTGGCCATATCCATAAAGGGCGACAGGCTGGGGCCGGGACGGCGACGGCGAGGCAGAGCCGTACCCACGCTGGTCAGATAGTTGGTGGCAAAGCCAGTGGGCACGGGCCCTGCGGGCGTCGCTGGGGCGGGGGCTTTGGCCTCCTTTTGGGCCGGAGCCTTGGCGGCTGGAGCGGCAGTTTTAGTGGCCTGGCTAGACGCCTTCGCCGGAGCGGCTTCTACAGCCTTAGCCGCGGGAGCGGGTTCGCTGGGGGCGATCGCAGGCTGGCTGCCGCTGTCAACCTCATCGAGTTCCATGAAAAATTCAGACTTTTTGCCCAGACCCACCAGACCGCCAACGGTCTTGAAGATGCCGCCAATCAGCCCAAAGATAGCCCCAAAAATAGCCTTGATTAAACCCATGGGTATGTCCTTGAAGAATCTGCGTTGTTGATCTAATTATCAAGTTCCGTTACGCCTCATCACAAGGCGACGGAGTAACTAGATACAAAAGTTAATTTGTCTCTCAGGGATCCTACTTGCCGACAGGGTGGGTCAAAGACGGTCGGTGGACTGGGTGCGATCGCCTGGCGGGTGCAATCTATCCCAAGCCTGGGCGCCGAAGTCACCGTCGACCTCTATTTTTCGTGAGCAAAGCAAATTTGTGTAAGCAGACCCTTTATTTCTCTTAAAACTTCGTTAGCATAATTAATGACGAAGTTAACTTTTATTAATCCCATGATTGCTCAGCAACGCATCCTATCCCTTGGCCGCCTTGCGCTTCAGCCAAATCAGTCCGTAAATATCGGTTTTCAGATTTCCTGGACAATTCTGAGAGTTGTAGCCGGTATCGTTATGATTCATAACGGTCTCGACAAGCTGGCCAACATCGAAAGCTTCGCCCAGGCCTATGTGGCCTACCTGGGGCTGCCCTTTCCCATTACTCTCAGTTACATGGCCGCCTTTACCGAGCTGATTGGCGCTCCTCTGGTCGCTCTGGGCCTGTTCACCCGACCCGCCGCCCTGGGCCTGTTTTTTACCATGACGGTAGCCATGTACCACCACGTTAAAGTGGCAGGGCTGAGCATTCCCTACCTGGAGCTATCGGCCCTCTACGCAGCCACCTTCCTCTTCTTTGCCATCAATGGCGGCGGCCGATTTTCTGTGGATGCGCTGTTGACCAGGTTGCTGGGTGGTCTGCTGACACAGCAGGCGGACGGTAAGCGGGCGTCCCTGGAAACTGTCTTTCAGCTCTCGGATGACGCTAAGGCCGAAACCAAATCCGGTCTGTAGGTTTCCCATGCGTTCTTGCAGCCCCAGGTCGACTTTTACCTGGGGCTTTTGAGAGGCTGATGCTGCTTTAGGTATGGGGTTCGCCAAACAGCACCAGGGAGCAAGTCGCTTCGTCGATCACCTGGTGGGTAACATCGCTCACCGCTAAGCCGCCCGCCGTGCGTCGCCGCATCGATCGCAGCACAATCATGTCGTGGGATTGAGCGGTTTCGAGAATGACATCGGCGGGGTTGTCGCCAGGAAGAGTGCGCAGGTTCCAGCTAATTTGGGGACCTTCGGTCATGGCCTTACTGAAAGCGGTCTCTAGGGCTTTAACCTGATCGTCGGGGGTGTGGCGATCGCACACGTGCAGCAGAGTTACTGAAGCATTGTGAGTGTCGGCAAACACTTGGGCAAAGCGCACCGTGCGGACGGCCTGGGGAGTGACCGTTTTCATTGGCACCAGAATGCGGTGAATGTGGATCGGCTCGGTGAGCAGACGGGCTACGGCAACCGGGCAATGACTAGACCAAAACACCTCATCCACCAGGGTGCCAAACAGTCTGGCCCGAAACCCTCGACGACTCCAGCCCAGTAAAATTAGGCTGGCGTTTTGTTCACGGGCGGTGCGAGTAATCCCTTCCGAGACGTCGTCATCAATCCGCAGCACCGAGTAAGCCTGAGCGTTGAGATCCTGGCTCAGGGTTTCTGCCTTGTGCAGCAGCTTGCGACACTGCCCCAGGGTATTTACCAGGTTGGGGTCATCCATGTGTACGTGGGCGCGGGCTACCGTAACCGGAATGACAAAGCCCTTTTCGTGGCTCGCTAGCAGAGCCGCCATCTCAATCAGGTAGCGCTGGGTTACGGGGTTGTAGATGGGCACCACCACAGTAAAAGGGCCAGTAATGTCTGAGCCCTGGTGGTTGTCAGGGTTCGCTCCGTAGTCAAACCACAGCGAAGCCGTCTCGACGCGGGGCAGCTTGGGATTGATCAGCCGACCCGCAAAGCGAGCGGTGAGCAGTGGCCCGACTACCGACGTGACCAGCATCATGACAATCACGGCATTAAATTCCAGACCTGAAATAATGCCCTGTTGCAAGCCGACCAGGGCTGCAGCCAGAGTCGCCGCCACCTGAGGCATCGACAGCGACCACATGGTCAACACCTGGGACCAGCTGTAGCCGTAGAAGGGCTTGGTGGCCATTGCTGCTACAAACTTGCTGAGGATGAGGGTGCCCGTCAGCGCCAGGGTAAAGGCCAGGTTGGTCGTCATCGACTCCACAAAGACTTGCAGGTCGAGCAGCAGCCCCATGCAGACAAAGAAAAATGGAATGAATAGCACCCCGCCGACAAACTCCACTTTTTCTTTGACCGGGCCGTTGCCCACCACATCGTTGACCGCCAGCCCAGCCAAAAACGCCCCCACAATTTTGTCCACGTTGATCAGCTGCGATCCCACCGCCGCCAAAAAGACCGCCGCCAGCACGAATAAAAACTGGTTACCCTCGCGATCGCCGTTGCGTTGAAAATACTGCTTGCCGGCCCAGTCGATGCCCACCAGCACGGCAATGGCGAAAATTCCCAGCATGAACAACTGGGTCGCTACAGTCTGCGCCGAGAATTCTCCGGCCTCGGCGGCAACGCACATGGCCAAAACCAGCAGCGCTCCAATATCGGTAAAGATGGTGGCGCCAACGGTAGCGGTTACAGCCGGTTCTTTGGTTACCCCCAGCCGCATCACAATTGGGTAAGCCAGCAGGGTGTGGGAGGCCAGCAGCGATCCTATTAGCACGGCTGCAATCCAGTCGAAGCCAAAGGCCCGGCTGAGCAGCAAGCCTGTGGTGAGGGGCACTGCAAAGGTGGTAAAGCCAAACCCCAGGGAGCGGTTGCGGGTGCGCTTAAAGTCTTTAAGGTCAATCTCTAGCCCAGCCACAAACATGAGGTAGATTTTGCCCACGTCAGATAGCAGGGTTTCCACATCGCCAGCGGGATCGAGTAAACCCAGGACGCTGGGGCCTAGGATGACCCCCGCCGCTAGCAGCCCCACCAGTCCCGGCAACCGCAGCCGCTCAAAAATGGGCGGAATAATCAGTGTGACCAGCAGCAGCACCGTAAATGACACGATGGGGCTGTCGGGTAGAAAGTTCAGCAGTCCGTTCACGACAGCGCCTCCATTACCAATTGTCCATGCCGCTGGCACGCCACCCCAACGATGAAAAGCTGGGCTCTTTTCAGGGCAAATCCGAATCGCATAACTCCGGTGAAAACAGGAGGTTTGCGCAGGGGCAAACGGCGTTTGACCGGCCCCACCGAGGGTAGCCAAGGCGAATTTAGTATAAGGCTTTGTAGCCATAGCCAGAACAGTCAGGCCATGGCCGATCCGCTTTAGATGGTGGCTGAAGGCCGTTGCGCTGCCCCTGGTCGCAACCGTGGTAAGGGAGCAATAGGCCAAACGATGGCCCTCGCTACCATTGCAGCGCGATGAACGATCGCAGCGAGCGCCAGCAGAGCGCTGCCTTCGCGATCGCCCCAGACCAATTAGAAAATGTCTCAGGCGGACTGACTAGAGCCATCCCACTAGAGGGCTGTCTAACCGATTTCACAGAGTGGGGTACGGGCTTACCGAATGGCGACTAAGGAAGGTACCTCCCGCAGCTTTTCTAACCCCTGGGCCAGACAAGCTATATGGCGATCGCTGTCGTGTCGCTCCTGGGCGATCGCCGCCGCCATTTTACCCAGGCGATCGGCCTGCTCTGGATGGTCTAAAAGCTGCTCAATGGCCTGGCGCATGGCCACTGCATCTCCAGGTTTGACTTGAACCACTCCCCCATTGTCGGCGAGGTAAACCCCTAGGCCCTCGGTCTGGGTGACCACTACTGGCCGGGCACAGGCCATTGCTTCCATCATGCCCTGCACACCGGCGGCATAGCGGTTAGGAAAGGTTGAAACAACCACAACATCCGCATCGCGATAGAGTTGCAGCAGATCAGGCCATTCGTAGAACTGGCGACTCATGTTAGCGGGCAGCACCTTTGGAAAAGCCTTCTTAAGATTCACAGCATCCTGAGAAAAGCCGGTGACCTTAACGTCCACTGGCAGATCCTCCGTTGCGGCCGCCAGAGTGCGATAGTCTCGTTTCTCCAACCCAGCACTTACAATGATGGGTCGCCGCTTTCGGGGCGACGGTGGACCCGGCGAAAAGAAATTGAGGTCGGTTTGATCCCAAACAAAGCTCACTCGTTCATCGGGGAGCTTAAGGAACTGCTTCAAGAACTCTGCTTGGTGCTGAGAGCAGGCTGCAAACCAATCTACCTTAGAGGCTGCCCGGAGCACCCGGAGCGCAACGCGGCTGCGGGGGCGATCGAGATTGTGGGCAAAGATAGCGAGCTTAGGCCGGTTCGGACGGTCTTTCAGCAGCCCAGCCAGAGGCAACCCGGCGGCAGCACTGTTGCAAAAAACCGTATCCTCTGGGCCAAACTGATGAACAAGTTTTCGAGCGAAAGCCCAGTTTTGTGGAGAGCCTATCAGCTTGCTCAGGAGGTAATCTTGGCGGTTCGTGGGCAGTTGCTCAGGAGGGGCATGAACGGTGGCCCCCAGGCGTTTAGCCAACTGCCCCATGGCATGGCGGGGAGACAGTCCCAACCTGGCTTGCTCAGCTTGGGCAGCTAAATCCATCTCGCGATGGAGCACAATGTGATAATTCATATAATTGAGATGCTTTGGAGACAACTATACGGAACGGGCTCAATGTTCGATCAACATTGTCCTGGCATGCTCACCCTACACTCCCCCAAGAAAGCTGGGATCGCCATAGTTTGAAGCGATATTGCTGGACTATTCTCCACCCTGGAATGTATCCGCCTGTTTAACCTGTCTTCGACATCAGTCTATGACTGCGGAGAGCTTTGGTTAGCCTCTAGAAACTATGGCAAAGAATTTGCGATCGCACCTGTCAAAAGGTATAGAAGCTAATTCCTTGTTGTGCTGTCTGCTGACATTAGCTGATTACAGGAGTGAATTATTTCCTTAAGAACGATGGGTTAACAAGGGAAATATTGAAGGCTTCAATACGGCGACCAAGACTACAAATAGTGTTTCTATTTTATTAGCTTGCTAAGGCTAAAGATGGTGGTGTAATTGACTAAGTGCCGATGAAGAACAGATTAAAACTGAAGCAAAGCAAGGTTGGGAATTATTTTGCTGTACTTTCTAGAACAAAGAGGTTAGATAAGAAAATTTTGTATCTAATGTCCTTTTCTAAGGTGGAAAAAAGGAAGCATGGCCTATCGCTACCGCCCAGCAGACAGCCTATGAAACCATTGCAGGAAAGGTTTTTCTTACCGCAAAGTCCCACCACAAATTGTCTGTCAGCAGAGAAGTGCCTTTTCCCGGCGTTGCTGGTTATGAATCGGGGTTGTGTAATTCGGATTTGGTATAACACCCTTTTTCCCAGTGCTGGGGTTCTTTAGAGCCATCGCTCGTGGGGCAAGGCGATGGCTCTGGGGCCTGAGGGCTCTAGAAGCTTAAATCCCCAGGCGCTGGTAAACCTGATCGAGATTGCGCAGGTGGCGATCGGGGTTAAAGCAATGGTCAAGCTCTTCAGGCGATAGATGACTTGCAACCTGTGGGTCAGCCTCAATCAACGCCCTAAAGTTACCGTCGTCGGTATTCCAGGCCTGGTGGGCGCACCCCTGGACGATCGCGTAGGCCTCTTCGCGGGATAGCCCCTTGTCGACGAGGGCCAGCAGCACCCCCTGGCTAAACACCACACCGCCGTAAACATTCATGTTGCGGGTCATATTCTGGGGGTAGACCAGCAGGTTTTTCACCAATTCAGTGGTCTCCACCAGCATGAAGTGGGTGAGGATGCAGCTGTCGGGGAAGGCCACCCGCTCCACGGAACTGTGGGAGATGTCTCGCTCGTGCCACAGGGCTACGTTTTCCAGGGCGGCCATGGCATTGCCCCGCAAAATCCTAGCCATTCCGGTCAGGCGCTCGGAGCGAATGGGGTTGCGCTTGTGGGGCATGGCCGAGGAGCCCTTCTGTTTTTTGGAGAAAAACTCTTCGACCTCCAGCACGTCGGTGCGCTGGAGGTTGCGGATTTCTACCGCAAACCGCTCGATGGAGGCTCCTAGTAGCGCCAGAGCGTTCATAAACTCCGCGTGAATATCGCGGGAGATCACCTGGGTGGAGGCGGTATCGGGGCGCAGACCCAGATTTTGGCAGGCCAGGGCCTCGATCTGGGGGTCAATGTTGGCGTAGGTGCCCACCGCGCCGGAGATCTTGCCGACGGCGATCGCATCCTGCAGATGAGCCAGCCGCTCGCGGTGGCGCAGCATTTCCGCCAGCCAGCCCGCCAGCTTAAACCCAAAGGTAATGGGTTCGGCGTGAATACCGTGGGATCGCCCGATCATCACCGTGTCGCGGTGCTCCTGAGCCCGGTAGCGAATGGCCTGGATCAGCTTCTCCACGTGGATCATAATCACCTGGAGACTGTCGACGAGCTGAAGCGACAGGGCTGTGTCCAGCATGTCGGAACTTGTCATGCCCAGGTGGATGTAGCGCCCCACATCGCCCACGTACTCGTTGAGATTGGTGAGGAAGGCGATCACGTCGTGGCGCACCTCAGCCTCGATCTCGAGAATGCGCTTGGGGTCGAATTTGGCCTTGGCCTTGATCTCCGCTACCGCTTCCCGGGGAATATAGCCCAACTCGACCTGAGCTTCGCACACGGCGATCTCGACCCGCAGCCAGGTTTTGAACTTGTAGTCGTCGGTCCAGAGGTCGCCCATTTCGGGCAGAGTATAGCGTTCAATCAAGGCTTTGGTCTGAATACAACCGTCCCATTTTACCCGGCTGTTCTCCGGGATGGAGAATTGCCGCACTATACTTCATCCCGACCTGGGACCGCGATCGCCAGGACCACGGTCTCCTCCAGCCAAAACCAGTGCTCTGTCAAACCTAGGTTTGTAGGTTGGGTGGGGCGCTAGCAGAATCCCAAAAGGCTGACTGTCGTTGGGTTACGCTCCGCTTCACCCAACCTACGGGAACCCTAATTTTTAGCTTTGACGCTGCCATAGCGGCATTTTGCCGCTATGGCAAGCGCTCAGCGTTTTGCTGGGCGTAGCTCAAGTTGGGCTGGTACTCTACGGCTTTTTGTTGAGCCGTGGCGTAGTTGGGGTCAGAGTCGGGAACCCGCTGCATCAGGTCAATTGCCAGGGCCCAGGTGTCGGCCACCTCCTGCCATTGAGCCGATGTTGCCGCTGTCTGAGCCTGGTTGGCCGCTGTCTGGGCGGCGTTGACCGCCTGCCGGAAGAGGTCAGCCTCGGCCACGACCTCAGGATCCGCTGGCAGCGAGTCTAGATTTGGGGCCGCAGGCTCGGTGACTGTGGGTTCGCCTGTACCCGGCTGCCGCAGCCGCCCCAGCAATCCATTCAGCAGTAGCCCCGCCAGGGCCAGCACCAGGGCCCCCAGTCCCAGCCCTAGAATGAGTCGCAGGGGCAGACCGGATCCGCCCGATCGCCGTACGCTGCCGTCGTCGTTAAATTGATCGGGGGTGAGCGAAACGTGAGTTGAGGGATCTGAGCCAAATTCCTGAATAAAATCGTCGGTGGCATCGGGCTCATCGTCCATGGGGGCTGTGCCGTTGCGGTCTTGAATAAAGCCGTTACTGTCCTGCCCGCTGTCGCTAAAGGCATCGACTCCAAAGTTATCGTCGCCAAAGTCCGGGCTGTCAAAGTCGGCATCATCCCCAAAGTCTGGGCTATCAAAATCCGTTTCCCCGTTGAAGCTGCCGACATTAAAGCCGGGGGTTTCAAATCCAGCAGTACCAGCAAAATCACTGCCCTCCAGCTCCACCGATTCAAAGGCTAAGTCCTCGTCTGATTGATCGCTAAACCCCAGAGGAACAGGGGAGGGTTCGGCGTCGAACTCGGAGTAGCTCTCAACGGGCTGCTCCAGGAAGGTATCGTCATAGGCGTTTAGCGGACTGGGGCTGTCGTCCAGGGCAAGATCGGGGGCAAAATTTCCCGCTGCTGTCTGATCTAGCTCCATGGTAGAGAAGGGCAAATCGGTGTCCTGGTCCGGAGCAAACCCTGGGGTGGTACTGGTATCAAATGTTTCAGGGAAGCTTTCTGCCGCAAAGTCGGGAGTGGCGCCAAAGTAGGGAGCCTCGTTTTCTACAAAGGCCTCTGCTTCAAAGGGGTTGGCAACCGAATCTAAACCATCATCTAAACCATCAGCTGGTGCGTCTAGAACCAGATTGGGGTCAAATTCGGTGCCCAGATCGGCCTCGGCTACGCCGCTCAGGTCGACAGCGAGATCTGGGTCAAAGCTGCTATCGGCGTCTTCCCAGGCTGGCATAGCCAGGTCCCCAAGCTCAGCCTCTGCCCCAGGGACCGCCCAGTCTGCTTCCGGCTCCGCCCCAAAGGCTGGGTCAACAGCAGCGTCCGGGTCTTCGACGGCAAACTCCTGATTGGCAGACAAAGCATCGCCGAGGGGATCTTCATTCAGCTGGTCGGCGGAAAAATCCTCCGTGACCCCCAGGTCTACCTGATCGCTGAAGGGGACGCTTAAATCTTCGCCGTTGTCCAGGGCCATGGGGTCAAAGTCAGCGGTGACATCCCAACTGGCATCGGCCTCATCCCCCAAAGGGAAATCAGTGGTGGGCTGGTCCCAATCGTCGGTAAGGGGCTCCGCTGCCAGGTCGAGATCGGCAGCCGCGCCCAGGTCTTCAAAGACGCTCTCCTCAGGGGTGGTCAGCGGCGGGGGGAAGTCGTCGGTTTCCAGAGCCTCAGGCAGAGCCTGATCAACGGTTCCTAGATCGTCCGTTCCTAGATCGTCCGTTCCTAAATCGTCCCATGCGTCCGTACTCGGGCTGTCGACGGTCAGGTCGGTATCGAACGCGGCCAAGTCATCGACGGCGGCGAAGTCGGCGGCTGCAGGTGCAGGGGTACTGGCCTCGGCATCGTTCCACAGATCGTCTAGATCGGTGTCAATGTCGGGGGCTTTCACCGCCGCTGGGGTGTTGAAGTCAAAGCCGGAGTCAGTTGGGGGAGGCTCAACGCCTGCGATCGCGTCCAAGTCATCGGTTGCATCCAGATCCAGCCCTGCGTCGTCGTCGAAGTCGCTAAGCTCTTGGTCCAGCTCGTTATCAGTCTCTAGACTCGCTGCTGGGCTCACGTCTGGAACTGCCGCTTCGCCATCAAAGTCCAGGTCAAAATCGGCGGTGTCAAACCCCAGGTCGGTGCTGAAGTCATCCTGTGTGAAACCTTCGGTCGCCCCCAAACCCAGGTCTAGATCAGTGCTACTCGTGTCTGGGTCAGCGTCAGCAAAGCTCAGATCGAGGTCGAAGCCAGCGGTCTCCAGCTCCAGTTCCTCGGCGGCACTGGCTGCGCCCAGGGGATCGGCTGCATCAAAACTGAGGTCCAACCCGTCGGCGGTAGGTTCTTCGGCCCAGTCCAAATCTAGTTCGGCGGCATCGGTGGTGCTCTCGCTCAGCCCCAGGTCAAAGTCCAGGTCGCTGGTGGGGGTAGATTCGGCAGTCTCCTGGTCAAAGTCCAGATCGAGGTCCAGATCTGTGCCTGGTTCTTCTGTGCCTAGAGCGGCGAGGGCATCGGCTTCAGACGATCCGTCGCTGAGGTCGAGGTCGAAATCTAGATCGAGATCCTCAGCTTCGGCGGCAGATTCGGTGTTGGTTTCAGTGAGACCGAGATCAAAGTCGAGGTCCGCTGGCTCGGCGGCAGGCTCGGCGGTGTCGGTGAGCCCCAGATCAAAGTCAAGGTCCGCTGGCTCGGCGCTAGGCTCGGCGGTGTCGGTGAGCCCCAGATCAAAATCGAGGTCGACGGGGCTGGCGGGGCTGTCGTCACTAAGCCCCAGATCCAGGTCGAAACTGTTCTCACTGGCCAGATCGTCACTCAGGCTGCTACTCAGGTCATTGCTGCCAAAGTCGTTGCTGCCCAGATCGAGGTCGAGGGCAGCGTCGGTACCCTCGTCAAAGGTAAGGTCGAGGCTGTCTGCGAGGGCCGGTTCGGCGTCGGCATCGCTCAGATCGCCCAGATCGAGACCAAAGTCGCTGTCGGTAAAGTTCAACTCAAAGTCAGCAGGCGCTTCTGGCCCCGGTTCAGCATCGCCAAGATCCAAATCCAGGTCCAGATCGGTGCCGCCCAGCGCGGCATCTAACCCGTCGAGATCGCCAAATTCGGTGGTATCCAGCGCTGAACTGTCGAGGTCTAGCCCCAGATCTAGGTCGTCGCTGGGGAGATTGTCTGCCGCGATCGCATCTCCGGCGGCGGTGTCGAAATTTAAATCAAAATCCAGGTCGTTGGGGGCCGTTTGCAGCACCAGATCTTCACGCCAGGCGCTGGTGTCGGACCCCGACTGCTTGCCGCTCACCGTCAGGTGGTGAACCGTCGCCAGCTCCAGTCCGGTAATCCCTTTTTTGACGTAGGCAACCAGATCGGCCTGATTGGGAATTTCAGCCCCTTCGAGGTTGACCTGGAGCGTACTTTCCTGCTGCACCACATGGGCGGTAATGCCCTGGGCCTCGAGATGGCGATTCATCAAAGCCGCGATCGCGTCTGGGTCACCCTGGCGGGCCAATTGCAGAACATTGGGAGGCGTAGTAGACATAGAGGTCTATTGAATTCGATGAATTCAGCGCAAGGGCCGGAGAATTCCCTATAGTATGCCCGTGCCGACTGATATTGGCACAATCAACCTTTAGCGGCATGCGAACCTGGTGAAATAGCGTCCTAAATGTTAAGGAATTTGTTGATTTAGCTGCTGCAAAAGACTTTCCAACTGCCGCTGGGCCTCACCATAGCGCTGCCAGTCACCCTGCTGAAGCGCCTGTTGCCCCGTCTGATAGGATTCCAGGGCAGCCTGCACCAGCTCGGCTGTGGTCGTGGTGATCGGCGCAGGAGTTCCCTCGGGGGGCGCCGTGGTTGGCGGTGTGCTCGCTTCTCCAAAGATAACATCCAGGCTTTGCTCCAGGGTTTCGCGCATCACGACGCGATCGGCGTAGGCAACGATCACCCGCCGCAGCTCGGGCAGTTCGCCCTGGTCGGCCCGCAGGTAGATGGGCTGCACGTAGAGCAGCGACTGCTCCACCGGAATCACCAGCAGGGTGCCGCGAATCACCCGCGACCCCTGCTGGCTCCAGAGGGTGAGCTGCTCTGAGATCTCTGGGGTCTGGCTGATGCGGGCTTCGACCTGGGTGGGGCCAAACACGAGCTCCTGCTTGGGAAATTCGTAGAGCAGCAGTTGGCCGTAGTTGTCGCCGTCGGAGCCGCCCGCCATCCAGGCGATCATGTTGTCGCGGTTGGCGGGGGTAAAGGGCAAAATCTGTAAAAACTCCTCCCGCTCCAGGCGGGGTAGCTTCATGATGATGTAGTAGGGCTCCATCGCCTGGGTGGCCCCGTCCTCCTCATGTTCTGGAAAGCGCCACAGGTCTTCGCGGTTATAGAAGACCTCGGGATTCTCCATGTGGAAAGCCCGATACATCTGGGCCTGGACGGTAAAAATGTCCTGGGGGTAACGCAGGTGATCGCGGTAGCTGGCGGGCAGATCGTCCATCGACTTGAACAGGGCAGGGAAGATGCGGCTGAAGGTGGCCAGCAGCGGATCGCTGCGATCGCGGGCATAGAATTCGATTGTGCCGTCGTAGGCGTCGACGAACACCTTGACGGCATCGCGGATGTAGTTGATGTTGTTGCGCACCAGGGGATTGGTGCTCTCGACCAGAGAGATCAGGTCGGTGCGGTAGTTGAGCGGCTCGGCGTAGGGGTAGCGATCGCTGGTGGTGTAGCCGTCCAGCACCCACTTGATGCGCCCGTCCAGCACGACCGGGTAGGGGTCGCTATCGTAGGTTAGGAAGGGAGCCACCTGGCGCACCCGCTCGGTGATCAGTCGGTGATAGTGAATGCGGGTCTCGGGGCTGAAATAGTTGGAGATGAGAAGGCGAGCATTGCCCAGGTCGTAGGCATAGAACAGACGCCGCAGCCACGAGTTGAGCTGCACCCCCCCGACTCCGGTGTAGCGGTAGGCGGCGTTGGTGTCCCCCAGGGGGTAGTCAAACTCGTCGGTGTTGGCCCCGGTAAAGATGTAGTTGCGGGTGCCTTCGCCGTAGTAGATGCGGGGCTGGTCCAGGGGCAGATCGACAGTGCTGTCGGGGGGCACGTTGCGAATGAAAAATTCCGGTAGCCCGTTGGCGGTGACCTGGTTCACCGGGCTCATCACCACCCCAAAGCCGTGGGTGAATTTGAGCTGGCGGTTGATCCAGTTCTGGGCCTCCGGCGGCAGCTGCTCCACGGGCAGTTCCCGGGCCGAGAGGGTGACCTGGCGGTAGTCGCCGTTGAGGGTGTAGCGGTCGATATCGACATCCTCAAAGTTGTAGTAGAGGCGAATTTCTTGCAGCTGCTTGTAGGTGCTCAGCAGCGGGGCGTAGTCCCACAGGCGAATGTTGCCCACCGTGGGGGTGTTGGCATCGATCGCCTCGCGGGTAAGGTCATTTTCGGCGCGAAAGGGTTCTGTGGCAACGTTATCGAGGTTGTAGGCCTGCCGAGTAAAGGCAATATTGTGCTCGATATAGGGGCGTTCCAGGGTGAGCTCGTTGGGCTCGACCACAAAGTTTTGCTGAAACCAGGGGTACAGCCCATTCACCAGCACCAGCACCCCCAGGTAGATGGCAATGCCAAAAATAGGCAGCGAAAAACCACTGCGGGTGAGGGCCACCACAAACAGCATTGCTACCGCCAGGGTGACAAACCCCATCAGCCTGAGGGCTTGCAGGCGGGCGTGGACGTCGGTGTAGCCAGCCCCAAAGATGACCCCGCTGCCCGAGTACAGCAGCCCGTAGCGATCGAGCCAGAAGCCCGCCGCCAGCACCACCGCGATCGCCGCCAGCAGCAGGCACAGGTGGGCCTTGGCCTCCCCGGTGAGAAAGTACTTCCAGCCGCGCTCGGGGCGCACCTCCCCCTTCAGGGCGTAGACCCCAGCGGCAATCAGCAGGGCCCACACCAGCAGCCCCAGCAGATCCTCCTGGAGGCCCTGCCACAGCGGCAACTGAAAGATGTAGAAGCCAATATCCCGCTGAAAGATCGGATCGACGGTGCCAAAGGGGGTGGGATTGAGAAATTGCAGCACCCGCTGCCAGGCCCCGGCGGCCTGGAGGGCCACCCCCAGGGTGATCACCAGGATCAGCCCCAATACCCCCAGATGGATCATCCGCTCCAGGTAGTTGCGCTGGGTGAGGTCGCTGTAGCGGCTGAGGAAGCGGTAGCTGCGATCGCGGGTAATCCGCTGGGCGATCTGGTAGTTGACCCACAGCACCCCGGCATAGAGGATCGCTGTCCCCAGCCCCAACCCCAACTGCCACCGCAGCCGCAGCCAGAACACTGACCCATAGCCCACTGACTCAAACCACCACGATTCGGTCAGTAGATGGACCAGAGCACCGGAGAACACCAGCAGCAGGGTGATAGCCACCAACCAGGGCAGCAGGCGACGCAAACGCCAGGTTTTTGCGGGGGAATAGGTCACAGGGGAGGGGCAACGTGAGGGATTTACCAGGGCTCGATCCTAGCGTAACGGCCCCCAACTCCTGTATTTCGGTGAAGTTTTTTTGACCTGGGCCCGGCAGGCTCAGCGATCTAGAGCATCTCCTCCAGGGTCTGCTCGTACTCCTCCAAAGCCGCCAGCACCAACCCTAGCTCTCGGCGGTGGGGTTCGCTGGGGTCGAGCTGGTAGCGGAGTTGGGCTTTGCGGTAGCGTATTTCCTGTCGATCGCGTCGAGCTTCCTGTCGATTTCGTCGAGCTTCGCGTTCTGCTCTCTCATTTTCGCGTTCTCTTCTCTCATTCTCGCGGTTTCGTGCCTCAGCCTCGCGGTCTCGTGCCTCAGCCTCGCGGTCTCCTTCTCGATTTCGACGGTTCCACTCAACGCCGAAATTAGCCAGTGCAGCCAGGAGGGCTGCCACAGTGAGTCGGTTGCTCCAGAGCTGGGGCTGGGCGACGATGCTGAGGAATTGGAAGTCTTGTTGGTCATAGAACCTCAGAAACGCGACGGCGATCGCCAGTACTGTAACCAGACTGCCGGGCAGCAGCCCCAAAAAGTTGATCCACACCCGACGGTTGAATAGTGCCATTTTACGCCATCTCCCCTGGGCTCCGGGGCCGCCAAGACGGAGTGATTGTCCTTAGCATTCCCAGCTACCCCCGACCCCCGATAGTCGGCGCTATTATCAACATTTAATAAGCTCCTGCGGAATTGCCAAAATTGAGCGGTAGTTACCTGGGAAACCTTAAGCGTTAGCGATCCTCAGTCCTCCTCCTCGGTGCCCCAGCTATGAGCGAATACACAGGCATGACCCCCACCGTGATCATCGGCGTGGGGGGAACCGGCAAAGAGATCTTGATCAAAATTCGCCGCATGGTGGTGGAGCAGTACGGATCCCTGGATGCGTTGCCGATTGTGTCGTTTTTGCACATTGACACCGAGCAGAATGCGCGGGTCTCCGAGGCGCAAACTGTACTGAAGCAGGATATTTCCCTGCGGCCCATCGAGCAGATCTGGGCCAAGGTGGAGGACGCCAAGGCGATTCTCAACAAGCTCTCGGCCTACCAATACCTGGACGAGTGGTTCCCCAGCGAGCTGAAGGGCACCGATTCGATTCTGGCGGGGGCGGGGCAGATTCGCGCCCTGGGGCGGTTTGCCTTTGCCCTCAACTACCCGCTGATCAAAGACTATTTCAACAAAGCCAAGGGGCGCATCGTCGGCCACGAAAAGTTCATGCTCGATCGCTGGAAGGTGCAGCTCGACAAGGGCATCAACATCTTTGTGGTGTGTTCGCTCTCGGGCGGTACCGGCTCCGGCATGGTGCTGGATCTGGCCTACAACCTGCGCGACTGGGTGCCGATCTCCGAGCTGCCCCAGACCAGCGCTTTTCTGGTGCTGCCGGGGGCGTTTTCGGGGTTGGGCGATCGCGTCATTGCCAATGCCTACGCCGCCCTGATGGAGCTGAACCACTACAGCCGCAGCGACACCCGCTTCGACGCTCAGTACAGCGACAGCCAGAGCGATCGCATCACCAGCCAGAGCGGTCTCGACACCCCCTTCAACTTCACCTACCTGGTGGGCAACAGTAACGACAAAGTCACCTTCCCCACCCTGGGGGACGTGCTGGAGATGGTGGCCCAGAATGTGTTTCTAGATTTCACCTCCGGCTTCAGCCAGTACAAAAAGCTGGTGCGCGACAACGTGCGCAAACACTGGGCCAGCCCAGACGCCCTGGGCTACCCCCAGAACTTCATGAGCTTTGGCCTCTCCAGCGTGCAGTTTCCGGTGGAGCGGGTGCTGAACGCCTGCTCGGCCCGCCTGGCGGGCAAGCTGGTGGACTGGTGGAGCAACCCCACCCCCGCCCCCGCCGCCATGTCCGACCTGATTCGCACCGAGATTTTGCCTGGCCTATTTCTGGCCGAATCGGAGCACGATCACCAGATCATCGACAGCATCAGCATGGGCGACAACAAAAAGCCCTACGCCAAGGAAGTCGCCGACTGGGTGGCCAGCATCCGCAAGCGCCGCAACGACCTCAACATCCCCTTCGAGAACCTGCAACGGTTCATCTCCAACGAAGAAGAAAAGTATCGGCCCCACTTCCACGACACCGGCACTGACCCCAAACGCTGGAGCGACTACTTCCAAAAAATGTGGGACAACCTCAGCTGGCTGATCCCCGAAAAGCGGCGGGAACTGCGGGAAGCGGTGTACCAGATGGTGGAAGACCGCTTCCGGGGGCCAAAGTTCACCCGGCAGTTTTTGGAAGTGCTGATCGAGGTGTTTGCCGACTTTCGCAGCAAATTTGACCAGGACCGCCAGAAGTACTGGTTGCCCAGGGAGCGATCGGCCCAAAACGCCCTGCAAACCCTGCTGAAGCAGATCGACAACCACGCCAAGCAGATGATGATGCTCAACCGCAAGAAGGTCATCGAAGACGACTTTCAGGGCATCATGCAGGCGCTGGAGCAGATCTACGTGTCCAAAGTCGAGGTCAAGGCCCGCACCCTGGGGGTGATGCTGCTGGACGGCCTGCGGGAGGAAATCGACCAGCTTTTGGTGGATCTGACCGCCTTTGAAACCGTGCTGACCACCGTGCAGAGCGAGCTGCGCGACAAGGAGCGGGTCTACACCCGCGAAACCAGCGGCCTGACGGTCAACGGCATTCTGCTCTACGACGAAAAGGAGATCGACGCCGCCTACCGCAGCACCGTCGCCGACCAGGAAGAAACCCTCTGCCAGACCCTCTCCCAGCAGGTGCTGGAAGACCTGCGGCTGCGCCTGTTCGACCTCTACCCCTTCGACGCCCTGAAGACCAAAGACCTCTACGAACGGCTGCTGGGGCAAGCCATGGAGGTGTTTCGCCGCCGCAGCCAGCTCGACATCTCCACCGCCCGCAAGTTCCTGGAGCAGTACCCCACCGTGGAAATGCAGGAAGCCCAGATCAAGACCACCTTTGAGAAGTCGGAACCCTTCCTGCGCCTCAGCCAGGAGCAGAAAAAACTGGGCTGGGACGACAAGCTGGAGAAGTACCAGAAGCTGGTCGGCATCCAGGGGGGCAGCAAACCCACCGACCCGGCGGTCTCCGCCCTGCTGCCGATGATCCGCAAGACCAGCACCGTCACCGACAAGGAAATTCGCCCCCTCAACGACCCCTACCACATCTACTTTGTGCAGGAGACCGGAGCCTTCCCGCTGCGGCTGATTGAGGGCATGGAACGGATGCGATCGCTCTACCGCGCCGTGGGCCAGGCCGACCACAACCCCCTGCACACCCACCAGGACTACCGCCAGTTTGGCGATGTGATGCCTGAAACCAGCAACGAACGCCAGGCCCGCTACAACCTGATGCTGGCCAACGCCCTGGGCCTGGTGCGCCGCGAAGACAACCGGGTGACGGGCTTTGCCGAGGTCAAATTCACCTACCGCGACAAGCTCACCGGCTTCGACAAAACCGAAGTCATGGGGGCCACCTGGGCCGAAGCGGAGGACTTTCTCCTCACCGACCAAAACCGCCGACTGGCAGAAACCCTGGACAACAGCATCCGCGCCATCGGTGAACAGGCCGCTACCAAACCTCAAAAGCAGGTCCTCTACACCCAGGTGATGACCTACCTGCAACAGCAAGAACAAACGCTCCCCGGTGGCTCCGATAGCGACGAGTACAAGCGCATCCAGGCGGCGATCGCCGACTTCGTCACCACCCACCGCCTCTTCATCCCCGGCGAATCCGCCGCGCCCGAAGCCCCCGTACGGGCGCACAGCAGTGCGCCCCAACCGCCCCAACCGCCCACCCCCTCTTCCCCCTCTTCCCCCTCTCCCCAATCTCCCCCCCCTCCCCCCGCCCTCGACTCCGAAAACCTGGCCAAATACGCCAAGCTGGTCGAAACCTGCTATCGGCGAGGCAATCCCTCGCCCACGGAGCTAGAGCTGCTGGAGAAATTCCGGGTGAAGTACGGGGTATCGGTGGAACAGGCGAATGCGATCGCCGCCCAATACCAACCTCAAAACACCCTCGAACAGGCCGCCGCTGAATACGCCCTGATGTTCCGCGCTTTCATCGAAAATGACGGCGAGGTTGACCTGGAAGAACAGGCCCAACTGCTGGAACTCCAGGAAGAACTGGGCCTGACCAATGAGCAGGTGGCGATTATTGAGGAGAACGTGCGATCGGAATTGGCTTAGGGAAGTGCATACCCCAAAATATCTAGTACACTGAGTCAGAAATTTCTCAACTATTGTAGCGCAGTCGTCGTGTGCTTATGGCAAGCCAGAAACTTGCGCAGCGGTAGATTTACTTCCGCCTCAGAGTACTAGCTAGTTAGCATACCTTGTGATTAGTCTGGTTTGGAAAGCTGAAATATTAATTTTACAATCTGGAGTAACTGAGTGGCTAAGAAAGAAGCAAAAACGGATTTCTGGGTTCATGGTTTATTAAAAGACGCTGGCATTGAGTTAGAACCTCAAGGAAGCACCATTCTTGAAATTGACAAAGCCCTAAAGACAGCATCCAAGAGCGGTTCTGGCAAAGTAGGTTTTCCTGAGTTTGTTGGTGTAGTTAAAGACTTTCTTATTGTTATTGAGAACAAGGCCGACTTAGCCAAACACATAAAACTGGATTCCAAGGGCTTGATAAGCCTTGTAGCAAAAGATGTTCAAGATTTTTCCGTAAATGGAGCTCTGTTTTACGGCCAGCATCTAGCTCAAAATACTTTATATAAAAAAATCATAGCATTCGGGATTTCTGGTGACGAGAAAAAGCACAAAATCAGCCCTTTATTTATTGATGAGACAGAATACTATCGTGAGCTACCCGAGGTAGAGTCTTTTATCTCATTCAACGAACAAAACATTTCTGAGTATTACATCAGAGAAGTTCTTCAGGAAGATACTGATCGAGAGAAAGAGCTGGCCGAAATCCTCAGAGATGCCGCAGAGTTACATGAAGACTTGCGTAATTATGGAAATCTCAAGGATATTGATAAGCCGCTTATCGTTTCAGGGATACTTCTTGCATTGCGTGAAGCAGAATTTGGTAGCTTTGAAATTGATAACTTGAACGGCGATGAAATTGATACAGATGGCGAGAAAATTTACAACTCTATTGAGAAAAACTTAAAGCGTTCGAGAGTTTCACCAGAAGTCAAGAGAGACAAGATCCTAAGTCAATTCTCTATCATCAAAGATACTCATCTTCTGAATGAACTGAATTCAACATTAAACAAAACACCTCTCAAGCACTTTACTGAATTTTTGCATGAGAAAATTTACAAAAGCATCAAGTATACAAGCTCGTCAGAAGATTACTTGGGGCGATTTTATGGTGAGTTTATGTCATATTCCGGTGGAGATGGGCAAACACTTGGAATTGTATTAACTCCAAAGCACATCACCGATTTATTTTGTGAATTGGTAGGCGTGAAAGCTGATGACGTGGTTTTTGATCCTTGTGCTGGAACTGCTGGCTTCTTAATTGCCGCAATGCACTATATGCTTGCCCAAACCGGCAACGAAAACACCAAGAAAAATATTCGGCAAAAACAACTACATGGTTTTGAGTTGCAGCCTTATATGTTTACCATTGCTACAACCAATATGATTCTTAGAGGCGATGGCAAAAGCAACTTAATCAATTGCAATTTTCTAAAAGAAGCCCCAAACAAGCTACAACTCAAGGCAGCTACGGTTGGGATGATGAATCCGCCTTACTCACAAGGATCAAAGAAAAACCCTGACTTGTACGAAATTGCGTTCACCGAGCATCTATTGGATTCTTTAGTTGAGGGTGGCCGGGCTATCGTAATTATTCCTCAATCTTCGGTTACGGGCAAAACTCATGAAGAAAAAGCCATTCAAGCTAATATTCTCAAAAAACACACCTTGGAAGGCGTTATCACATTAAACAAAGACACATTCTATGGCGTTGGGACTATGCCCTGTATTGCCATCTTTACAGCAGGTGAGCCACATATTGCAGATAAAGAGTGTAAGTTTATTGATTTTAGAGAAGATGGCTTTAAGGTCAGTCCCCATATTGGCTTAATTGAAACGGAACAAGCTAAAGATAGAAAACAACACTTGCTGGATGTTTGGTTTGACCGAATCGAAGCAGAAAGCAAATTTTGTGTTAAAACGACTGTTGAAGCCAATGATGAGTGGCTACATAGCTTCTATTACTTTAATGATGAAGTCCCCTCCGATGCAGAATTTGAAAAGACTATTGGAGACTATCTCACTTTCGAGTTTTCAATGATTATGCAAAATCGAAAATATTTGTTTGAATCTTTAGAGACGGATGAGGCTGAAAATGTTGTTGAATCTTGAGGATAAAGATTGGAGTGAATTTTTTATTGAAGATGTTGCTGAAATATTATCAGGAAGAGATATTTATGAAGCAGAACGATATGCTGGAAATACTCCGTATATTTCTTCTACTGCAAAAAATAACGGCATCAGCCATTTTGTAGGAAACAGTAACAATACGTTAGAAGAAAACTGCCTTTCAGTGAATCGTAATGGTTCCGTGGGTTATTCTTTTTATCACCCATATAAGGGACTGTTCTCAAATGATTGCCGTAAGTTACGTCCGTATAACAAATCAAAATACGTTGGGCTCTTCCTATCTACTCAGATCTGTAGTCAGCGTGATAAGTATAACTACGGTTATAAGATGGGAACGGCAAGACTAAAACGCCAAAAAGTTATGCTTCCTATTAATGCTAGTGGAGAACCTGACTGGCAATTCATGGAGAATTACATAAAAGCCTTGATGGAGCAAAAAAAAGCTGAGTATATCAAGCATTGTCGAAAAGAATTAGCCAGGCTCAAACTCAAAGATATCGAACCACTTGAAGATAAGGAGTGGCATGAGTTCTTTATTGAAGATATAGCAGAGATTAAGGCTGGCAGACGTTTAACTAAGGCTGATATGAAAGTAGGCAGAAAACCCTTTATTGGTTCAACAGACTCTAACAACGGCATAACTGCTTTTGTTGCAAATACCAATTCCTCAGAAGACAGCAATATTCTTGGTGTGAATTACAATGGCAGTGTTGTAGAAAACTTTTATCACCCATACACCGCCATTTTTTCAGACGATGTAAAACGCTTATCTCTCAAGAGCATTGAAGGAAGCAAATATCTATATCTTTTCTTAAAAAATATAATTCTAAAGCAGAAGAGTAAGTACCAATACGCCTACAAATTCAACGAATCACGCTTGAAACGTCAAAAAATCATGCTTCCTGTTACCAATATTTGTACACCTGACTATGAGTATATGTCTCAGTATATGATAAATTTAGAGTATAAGAAGCGCAAAGAGTTTCTTGATTTTTGTACTAGTAATACAAGATCAAGCACTCAAGAGAAAAGCTAACAAGGCAATATGCTGGACTCGTCAATTCGCCGCTGATTTTAGAGTTACCTTGGCAGAGAAATACTTGCTATCAGTAGAAGATATTACACTGTAGGAATATGGAAACTTAGCTAGGGAACAACGAAAGAGTATGCTAGCCCTGAGTTACCCACACATTGAGAAGCAAGACGATCAACCTGTCCGATTACAGCGACTTCCACGGGTTCGCGTCGCCCAGATCGCCATGGATTACCTTGCCTACGGTTGGTCTGTAGAGAAAATATACTGATTTCTCTATTGAAACGCTAAATCATGCAGTCTGATCAGGCATCATCTATCCAGTTCGTTACCATATATAAAGCCCCTCAAAGAGGCAAAGGCAAAAAACTACTAGAAAAAGGATTTCAACTCGATGACTTCCCCTACAATCCTCCCTACTTCGATGGCAAATGCTACTTCGCTGGCCCCAATGACAAAAGCATTGCCGAAGAGTTCAACCAAAGCTACCAAGAAGGCATCCTTGAAGTCACTATTGATCGAGAGGCTTACAAGCAGTATTTCCAGTCATTAGAGTATTGCTATGATGAGCAAGACGGTCTCAGAAGAGTTGAGGTAGTCATCCCTCAAAATCTATTTCCAGTCCTAAATCAATTTTCACGAGTCCTTAAACCACGGTGAGCAGAATGGATGACACAAGTTGGGAGCAAGTCAAATCTCGATATAAGTTGGGCCAGTTTGTGCAAGGCGAAGTTGAGTTTCATGCGCCTTTTGGGGTTTTCCTAAAAATTGACGAATCTCCAGCACAAGGATTAATCAGAATTCCTGATTTTCTAGATGAAGGAGAAATGAATGAATCGATGTATCCAGAACTTGGTGAAATTGTAGGTGCAATTGTCGTTGGCTATAACGAGAGCAACCGCCGCGAAATTTATCTAAATGCAAAGCCCAGCATTTTACACAAAGCTCTTGTCCCTCTCAAGACACCAGCCTTCGCTACTTAGTGAGTGGAAGCCAGAATGGTTATTTCAACCGGCTCTTCTGGGTATCTGGTGATAAGCCAGCCTTATATCAAGCTTGGCAAGGGTTTCAGCCCCTCAATCGGAAGTGAAGTGTATCACGATATACAGTCTCAGTCATAAACCCAGAAGAGCCTTTCAACCTGACCTTAGAATTCTATAGAAGGGGTGTGATATGTCAGCAGCAATTCAGGACATTTACAACCACGTTTTATCAACTCTATCGCCTAATGAACGCCTCCAACTAGCAACCCTTATCCTCAATAACTTGGTTCAGGGAACTGTTGGTGTGGATGACAGCGATACCTGGACAGAACAAGATCAACTTGATCTCACGACATTTTCTCTTCAATATGCGATGAGTGCATTTCCGGAAGATGAGGAGATGACCGAGTGAGTTGCAGTCCGGGTGACATAGTAACGGTTGACTTTCCTGGTGTGACAGGCATTAAACGCCGCCCAGCCGTTGTACTGTCTTCCAACGAGTATCATGACCTTCGCCCTGATGTCATTATTGGCCTAATCACCTCTCAAACCAAAAGGCTGGGCACCACAGATTATGTGCTTCAAGACTGGCAGACCGCAGGGTTGAGGGTGCCATCGGTTTTCCGTAGCTTTATCGTGACCTTGCCCCGCTCCGCTAACCTAGTTGTAATTGGGCACGTATCGGCAAAGGACTGGCAAGGCATTAAAGCTTGTGTCAAAGTTGCCTTCGCTGCAATGGATGGCCATAACTCTTGATGCATACCCAGTGAGGAGGTTTCTGGCAACAAATTTGAAGTCACTGAAAGAGAGAGACAATATGGCGCAGGTAAAAGTCTTCTACGAACCAGAAACCGAGTTGCTGACAGTCTTCTGGCAACCACCTAGAAAAGAACAAATCAGCACCGAACTAGGTGATGGAGTCATCCTAATCAAAGACTCCACAACAGGAGAACCCATTGGCTTGGAAATTCTCTCCTACCATCCTGGTGACGATCGCTTTGATGCTGTCAGCGTTGAACTGGGACAGCTCAGTCCCATTCAGTAGGCAGACTTGAGTGAGACAAGATAGAACCCATGCAAGATTGAGAGATTCGTCAAGCCGAATTGACAAATCTCTAACAAAAGGGTTAAGCAGAACGTCTGATTTTTTAGATGAAGGAGAGTTGAGTGAGTTGATCTATCCAGAAGTCGGCAAAATCGTAGGTGCAGTTGTCGTTGGTTATAGCGAAAGCAACCGGCGTGAAATTTACCTAAACGCAAAACCCTGCATTTTGCACAAAGCTCTTGTTCCCCTCAAGACTCCTGCTTTTGCTTCTTAAAAATTAAGTTAATTGAAGACTTCATAAATTAGCCTTAGAAAAGGCGAAAAAAGTTTGATACAGATTAGTATCCAACCCTTTCCGCCCGATTTTACCCTTTGAAACCGAAGAAGTGGTTTAAGCAGCGATCGCAATTGCAAAATCCCGTCGCCGTCTAAAGCATTAGTTCCCAGGCATAGCTCCGGTTTGGCTGCGGGAGTCAATTTTGTCAGCTTTAAAGGTCCACTCGCCGTTGCTGTCCTGCATGAAGGTATTTTTGACCGAGTTCCAGGCAACTTCGCGAGCGCCGTCTTCACTAAAACCGTCCTGGGAAGCAGCATTGAATGCGGCCATAAAGATTTGCTTTGCCTCCTGAGGCAGAGACTGGGTCTCTTGCGGCAGCTGGTCTACATTTTCGTAAGGCATGAGGTTGTCTCCTTAATCATGCATGTTCTTGCGTAGACCTTAAAAGATTGGCACTGGCCTCAACCTCCGTCTTTCGCAATAAATTCAGTGCGTTTTTCCGTTGCCCTAGGGCAGGGATCGCTCTGGGTTGCGGGCCATTTTCCCTGCTCAATTGCCCGTCCTGCCGCTAGTTCGCCCCTGATTGCGCGAACTGAGTTTGGTGATTGGCCAGGGCGCTGCTTGGCCGCCTAAATCCGACTTTTTCTGGCGGCGGTTCACCCCCTGTCCAAGGGCAAGATGGATCTAATCAATCCCGCTTAATTTTTATGCACGTACAAAAAAACTGGCTGCCGCGAGTGGCGATCTCTCTGGTTGGCTTCGAGTTGGGGCTGGCCCTAGTCTACCTGGCCACGGTTTACCGGCGTGGGGAGGCGGTGCCGCTGCTCGACCTCAACGGTCTGCGATCGCTGCCCTCCTGGCTCCAGGCGGCGCACCTGTTTGCCATCGGTGGCCTGTGCCTGGTGCTGCTGCGGTATCGCCAGCGCATGGTCCGTCCGGTTTCCTGGTTTTTGCCCAGCGCCCTGGCGCTGCTCAGCTTCTACGGGGGAGTAGACGAGCTGACCAAACTTCACCTGGCCCTCAACCAGGTCGACTGGAAACTGATCTACCTGGGCATTTTGATCGCCATTCCGGTGCTGGGATGGCGAGACCTGGCCTGGATCTGGCAATCCCATCGCGCCTCGGTCCTGTGGGTGCTGGTAGGGATAGGCGTTTTTCTGCTGGGTGGGTTTGGGGCCGAGGCGGCAAAGGGCGCGATCGCCGCAGAACTGGCCAGCCATTCCTTCGCCCAGGGCCTTTTCCTGGGCGAACACTTCAGAATCACGATTGAAGAATTTGGCGAACTCCTGGGGGAAACTTTCATCCTCTACGGCATAGCTAGTTTTGTGACGCAGGTGTTGCCCCCCCGCGCCGCCCCTGATTCCGTTCCATAGAGCTGCCGTCATGCTCTATGATGCGGCCTGCCGGGTCGTTAGGGCATAATAGCCGCTTAAATGTGTTGGTGAACTATGCGATCGCCCCTCTCCACCCTGCCCAAGGCTGAACTCCACATCCATATCGAAGGCTCCCTAGAGCCTGAAATGATGGTGGCCCTGGCCCAGCGCAACGGCATTCAACTCCCCTACGAATCGGTGGAGGCGGTGCGGGCGGCCTACCAGTTTGAAAACCTGCAGTCGTTTCTCGACCTCTACTACGCCGGAGCGCAGGTCTTGCAAACCGAGCAAGACTTCTACGATCTCACCTGGGCCTACCTGCAAAAGTGCGCCGCCCAACAGGTGCGCCACACCGAAATTTTCTTCGACCCGCAGACCCACAGCGATCGCGGTATTCCCTTCGAGGTCGTACACAGCGGCATCACCCAGGCGCTTAAGGATGCCAGGGCTGAGCTGGGGGTTTCCTCGGCGCTAATTCTCTGCTTTTTGCGCCACCTCAGCGCCGAGGCCGCGATGGCTACCCTGGAGCAGGCCCTGCCCTACCGCGACAGCATCATTGCCGTAGGGCTAGACTCATCGGAGTTGGGGCATCCACCCGCCAAGTTTCAGACTGTGTTTGACCGGGCGCGGGCCGAGGGGTTTCTCACCGTGGCCCACGCGGGGGAAGAGGGACCGCCGGAGTACATTTGGGAAGCCATTCGTCTGCTCAAGGTGGCCCGCATTGACCACGGCGTGCGCTGTGTGGAAGATCCAGCCCTGGTGGAGTACCTGGTTGAGCACCAGATCCCGCTGACGGTGTGCCCCCTGTCGAACATTAAGCTCTGCGTATTTGAGACGATGGCCCAGCACAACCTCAAACACCTGATGGATCTGGGCTTGTGCGTCACGGTGAACTCTGATGACCCGGCCTACTTTGGCGGCTACCTGGCCGAAAATTTTGACGCGGTGGAGTCGGCCCTGGGGCTAACGCCCGCTCAACTGGTGCAGCTGGCCAAAAATTCCTTCAAAGCGTCGCTTTTGTCCCCAGCGGAGCAGCAGCCCTACCTAGAGGAACTATCGGTTTACTAAGAGGGCGGCGTCAACAGTAGAAATGAGGGTTCTCCTAGGGTGAGTTAGGGCAAGTGGGGGAATCTTTTTTAACTAGCCCACCGTTTACACATAACTTTACTGATTGAAAAAGCTAAGATTACGATGCTGCCATAAAGCACTGTCTGGGCACCCTGTACATCAGTGTTTCCGTCTACCCAGTCGTGCCCATTCTGCCTCGTCAACCCACCCGAAAGTCTCCCATTACCGACAACCCACTCCGCAACCCAGGGCAGTCCCTCGACGAAGAACTCCTTCGCCTAGTGATTGACGATGTCGCTCCATGGGCATTTGCCATTTCATTTGGTTTTGTGTTCATATTCCTAGAGTGGTTTCGCTGGCTGACCAAGTCATATTCTCACCCCCTAATTTTCACAATCCTGCTGCTCGCTGGCATTGGGTATGCCGTTTTTAGGCTTTACCGCGTCCGGCAGACGATCAAGCGTCTGCGAATGGCCAGGGATGGGGAGAAAGCCGTCGGCCAATATTTGTCCGACTTGCGCGAGCAGGGCTACCGCACCTACCACGATGTCATTGGTACAGGCTTCAACGTCGATCACGTGATTATTTCTGACCGTGGCATCTACACCGTAGAGACCAAAACCTACAGCAAGCCTGAATCGGGTCGCCCAACCATCATCTTTGATGGCGAACAGCTCAAGATTAACAATACGGCCTTTGCCCAGCCCGATGCCCTTATTCAGGCCCAAGCCCAGGCAAAATGGTTGCAAACTCTATTGAAAGAATGCACTGGCAAAGACTTTGCAGTCAAACCCGTGATCGTCTTCCCCGGCTGGTTTATCGAAACCACGCCTGCGGCAAAATCTTCTCCGGTCTGGGTGCTGAACCCCAAGGCGCTACCTGGTTTTCTCAACCACCAGCCTCAAGTATTACCTGATGAAGATGTGAAGCTAGCGTCTTACCATCTATCCCGCTACATTCGCTCCACCGGAAAGCCAGCAAGCAAGGCTGTCTAGGGCATTAGGTCGTCTAGCCGCAGGCGATAGGCAGGGCATTGGCCTCTAGCTTAGACAAATTGGCCACCTGACTGGCATGGTCAATGTCTAGACCGACCAGATGGCCTTAGCTAGTTCAATTATGCAGTTAAATGGGGGATGGTTCTGAGGGCTGACCGTGGCCCTGTGCTGTTTCCCCCCGGCGAGGCCCTGTGTCTGACGCAAAACCCTCTCGTTCTCTCGCCAATATTGCGGGCATTGTGGCTGCGGCCACCATCCTCAGCAAGTTTGTCGGGCTGTTTCGCCAGCAGGCGATCGGGGCGGCCTTTGCGGTGGGGCCGGTGGCCGACGCCTACAGCTTTGCCTACATCATTCCCGGCTTTTTGCTGATCTTGCTGGGGGGTATCAACGGGCCATTTCACAGTGCGATCGTCAGCGTGGTAGCGCGGCAAGACCGCAAAGACACCGCCAAGCTGATCGAGGCGGTGAATACCCTGGTGGGGCTGATCTTGATCGGGGTGTCGCTGCTGCTGTTTGTGCTGGCGGGGCCGATTATTGACACCATTGCCCCCGGCCTATCGCTGGCGGACACGGTGGCCCGCGACATCGCCGTGCTGCAACTGCGGATTATGTCGCCCATGGCCCTGCTGGCGGGGCTGATTGGCATTGGCTTTGGGGCGCTGAACGCCGACAGCCAGTTCTGGCTGCCCTCGATCAGTCCGATTTTCTCCAGTGGGGCGGTGCTGGTGGGGCTGGGGCTGCTCTACGGGGCGATCGGTGGCGACATCACCAACCCGGAGTACTACCTGCTGGGGGGGGCGGTGCTGGCGGCCAGTACCCTGGGGGGCGCGGTGTTGCAGTGGCTGGCCCAAATTCCAGCCCTGTGGAAGTCGGGGCTGGGGCGACCGCGCCTGCGCTTCGACTGGTCGGTGCCGGGGGTGCGCGAGGTGATGCGGGTGCTGGTGCCCGCCACCCTGTCCTCGGGGATGCTGCAAATTAACCTGTTCACTGACCTGTTCTTCGCCTCGTTTATTCCCGGCACGGCGGCGGCGCTGAGCTACGCCAATCTGCTGGTGCAGACGCCCCTGGGGATTATCTCCAACGTGATTTTGGTGCCGTTTTTGCCCATGTTCGCCCGGTTGGCGGCCCCGGAAAACTGGCCCGAACTCAAGGGCCGCATTCGCCAGAGCCTGCTGTTTACGGCACTGACCATGCTGCCCCTGGGGGCGCTGTTTGTGGTGCTAGCCCTGCCCATTGTGCGGGTGATCTACGAGCGGGGTGCCTTTGACGAGGACGCCTCGGCCCTGGTGACCTCGGTGCTGATGGTCTACGGCATTGGCATGTTTGTGTACCTGGCCCGCGATGTGCTGGTGCGGGTGTTCTATGCTCTGGGGGATGGGCAGACGCCTTTTCGCATCAGCCTAATCAACATCGTTCTGAACGGGGTGCTGGACTTTTTCTTCATTCGTTGGCTGGGGGCACCGGGTCTGGTGCTGGCCACGGTGGGAGTGAATGTGTTTTCGACCCTGGCGCTGACGGCTATGCTGCACCGCAAGCTGCGGGGGATGCCGCTGCGGGAATGGGGCGGCGCGATCGCCCTGCTGACCGCCCTAAGCTTCGTCGCGGGCACTGCCGCCTGGGGCACTCTGCAAGGTCTGGAAGCCGGGCTCGGCACCGAGGGCTTCGGGGTGCTGGCGCTACAACTGGTGATCCCCGGCGGGGTGGGGCTGCTGGTATTTACGGTGGGGGCGTTTCTGCTGCCCATACCTGAGGCCAAGCAGCTAGCCGCGCGGCTGCGGGAACGGGTGCGGCGATAGAAGGTCAAGGTTTGTAACTGACCAGGCAGATCGCCAGCCGGTTGCGGCAGCGCCTGCGGCAGTACGCTACCCAACAGGCTGGCGACTTTGTCGCGGATGGGGCGACCCAATGGCATCCTCCCTGTATCAGCAATGGTCACCCGTTAAGCTACCAATCCAGGTCTTCTGCTGTGATGGAAGATAATTCATACCGCCACTCATTTCCTTGCCGACGGCCAATATGAAGATGAGCGCTAGGGTGCGCCTGGGGCTGAACGTGAACTGTCCGTTCAGACGTTGTGTTATTCGCCAGAGCAGCTTGATACTGCTGCTTCGAAAGGGGCTTAAGCGTTTGTGTTTTTACGCTGTAGGTGGTGGGCTGACGAGTTTCAAGATCCCACCAGTAAAGGTTGTCCCCCTGTTGTTTTATGTCACTGTGGCGGCCCAATCGCGTGTAGTCACCATTCCCATGGCGCACCCAAGATTCGACTTCGTAGGTGTTCAAAGTTTGCTTTTCTTCAACATCTAACGTGACCAAAAGCGTTCCCGCCTCATCTAGTAGCTGAGGGTCCCTAGGCAAGTATTTCTCAACTGTTCTCAGTTCTGCCAATTCCTCTTCGATTGGCAGCGGAGTTAACTGACGGGTGGGGATGTCAAAAAAGTAGTAGGAGTCTCCCCACAGTAAGGCCCTTGAACCCGCCAAGGAGACAATACGCCACGATTGTCTGGTGCGATCGCGGTTCTGAAAGCGCTGCAAAATATCAACTTGGTTGGAGACAATATCATAGGTGCCAATCGCCCAGCTGCCTCTGGATATCACCCGTTGCGTACATTCGGCACAATACTCGCATGAGTAGAAATATTCCTGTTCTGCTGCAAAGAGAACCGTGCGCTGATCTGCCATCAGTTCGTGGCTGCCAAAGGTAGCCCTCGATTCTAATTTGCCACATGTAAATACACTGAGCGCATTGCATCCCTGAACCAGCAGAACACCCAGCATCAAAGTCAGACACCCGCCTAAAATCTTCATCGCGTCAGCGCCCCGCACCACTGAGACAGTTTTATTGAACCCGTGGACAATTTCCGGAATGGGTCTCCTCTGGATTGAAGTAGATCTTGTCTTGCCCCCTGAGCCTGTTGCCTGCCATGGAAAAACTGAAGATCTACTACCGGGTTGCCAGCCTGACCCTAGTACCCCGAGGCATAAGTCAGCCAACCATTCCTGACACCTGACACCCGAGACCTGACATCCTCAGCAACGGTGGCCATATTTCTGCCAGGCAATACTAGCCTACACAGGCTGCACCAGAATTGCCCCAGAGACAGCGAACCAAGTCCTGGCGTCTCTGCAATCCCTCGAATAGATCAGGGCATCTTGACAGCAATAGCTTGGTTTTAACGCTCTACATAGGTTCTTATGATCGCGCTGTCGCTTCGCTCTCTGATTGAGACCCAATACGCCGACCAGGTGCAGGCCTTTGAGCGCTCCCCCTGGTTTCAGCGCCTGGAGCAGGGCCAGGCCACCCCCCAAGAGTACGATGCTTTTATTTTCAACCTCTGTCAGACCCACCTGAAGAGTCCGCAAATTCTGGCCTTTCTCTACGCCGTGGCCCCGCCGGAGGCCGCCCCCCAGATCAAGCACAACCTGCTCGAAGAACTGGGACTGGACGAGGTGGCGATCTGCCACCCCGATCTGCTGTATCAATTGGCGGCGGCGGCGGGGTTTGACGGCGATCGCCAGACCCGCCTGGCCGAGGCCGCCCAAGCCCAAATTCGGCAGCTCTGCACCGATCCGCTGCTGTTTGGCACTATGCAGGAGCTGGGGCTGTCGGTGCTGCTGGAGGTGACCTGCTTTGAGTGGATGCTCTCTCGCATGGCCGGGCGCATGGGCCAGGCCCTGGCGACCCATCGGGGCCTGCCGCCTGGGAGCCTGACCTGGTTTCACCACCATTCTGAGGTCGATATTCGCCACGCCGAGGAGGGGTTGGACAGCGTGGAGCAGTACCTGGCCTACTACGAGATCGAGGCGGAGGATCTGGAGACGATTCTCGACATCACCTTCCGCGAGAACATTTTTGCTAAGCGCTACTTTGCCGACCTGCCCTCGCTGGCCGGAGCTGCCCATGAAAATTGTTGAGGCCACCCTGTTTGCCCTGCAAATTCCCTTTGTGGAAGCCTTTGCCCACAGCGTGCGATCGCGCAGCAGTTCCGACTCCATCGTCGTGCGCTTGCGGGCCGACGACGGCACCGTGGGCTACGGCGAAGCAGTGGCGCGGCCCTACGTCACCGGTGAAACCGTGGCGGGCTGTCTGGAATTCATGGAGCGCACCCTGTGGCCTGCGGTGCAGGCGAATGACTACCCCCGCTGGGCCGGGCCGGGGGCGATCGCCTGGCTGGAGTCCCTGGCCCTGCCCGCCGCTGCCGATCCTATGGCCCACCCCGGCGTGGTGGCCTGGCACGGGGCGCGCTGTGGCTTTGAGCTGGCCCTGGTGGACTGTCTGCTGAAATCTGCCGGGGTCTCCCTGGGAGAACTGCTGCCGCCCCGGCACCCGGTCACCTACAGCGGCGTGATCACGGCCAGCAGCGTGGAAGGCGCGGTGAAGCACGCCAGGCGGTTTAAGCAGTTTGGCCTGCCCCACATCAAGGTGAAGATCACCGGAGAGTCGGATCGCGAACGGCTGGCGGCGATTCGCGCAGCGGTGGGGCCAGAGATGTCACTGCGAGTGGATGGCAATGGGGCTTATAGCGTGGAGGGTGCGATCGCCACCTGTGAAGCCCTGGCCGAATTCCACATTGACAGCGCCGAGCAGATGATTCCGCGTGGTAGTCCCCAGGAGTTAGCAACGGTGCAGAGGGCCACCGCCATTCCTCAAATGGCCGATGAGTCGCTGATCACCCTGGCCGATGCCGCAGCATTGATTGAGGCTGGGGCCTGCCGGGGCTTTAACCTGCGGCTGGCTAAATGCGGGGGGCTGGGGCCAACCCTGGCGATCGCCGAGCTGGCCACCGCCGCTGGGGTGGTGGTGCAGGTGGGCTGTCAGGTGGGTGAGACGGCGATTCTCTCGGCGGCGGGGCGGCACCTGGCGGCCCACTTGCCCGAGATCAGCTTTTGCGAAGGCTCCTACGGCAGCCTGCTGCTGCGGGAAGATCTCAGCCGCCGCCCGATTCACTTTGGCCACCAGGGCCTGGCAAAACCGCTCAAAGGGCCAGGGCTGGGGGTGGAGATTGAGGACGAGCTGCTGGAGAAGTACGCCCAGCAGACCATTACCCTTTCAACCGAGGGGGCGTGAGCATGGCCAACCTCTACACCCTCGGCCTGCGCTGGCAGGGACGAGCCCTGAAACACCGACTGGAGGCCGCCACCCAGGAGCCGGAGCAGGCCCAAACGCAGCTGTTGCAGCAGTTGCTCAGCCACCACGGCGACAGTCAGTTTGGCCGCGAGCACCACTTCGATCGCATCCGCACCCCGCTCGACTATCGCCGGGCCGTGCCCATCCGCGACTACGAAGGCTTTCGGCCCTACGTGGCGCAAATGCTGGCCGGGCAGGAGCAGATTCTGGTGAATGAGCCGGTGCGGATGTTCACCATGACCAGCGGCACCACCGGGCAGCCCAAGTATATTCCGGTCACCGCTGGGGTCGAGCGGGGCGGGGCAGCGCTGATGCGCCAGTGGCTCTACCGCATTCTGCAAGAGCACCCGACCTTTTTGAACCGGGCGGTGGTGGGGATCGTCAGCCCGGCGATTGAGGGCTACACCCCCGGCGGCATTCCCTACGGCAGCCTATCGGGGCGGATCTACCAACAGATTCCGGCCCTGATTCGCCGCCGCTACGCCATCCCCTACCCGGTGTTTGAGATCCCCGACTACGATCGTCGCTACTGGGCGATCGCCCGCTACGCCCTGGCCCGGCAGGTGTCGTTTCTCTGTACGCCCAACCCCAGCACCCTGAAGCGCCTGACCACGGTAATGACCGACCAGGCAGAGTCGCTGATTCGCGCCATCCACGACGGCGCAGGGGGCGAGGGCCTGCCCGTCCAGCGGCCCCAGCCGGAGCGGGCCAGACAGCTAGAGCAAATTTTCGCCACTACAGGAGCCCTGCGGCCTCGGGACTGCTGGCCCCACCTGGCCCTGCTGGGCTGCTGGACGGGCGGCTCCGTGGGAGCCCAGGCCCGCCAGCTCACCGCCGACTACGGCCCCCTGCCGATTCGCGATCTGGGCTACCTGGCCAGCGAGGCCCGTATCACCCTGCCCTACCAGGACAACACCCCCGCTGGCCTGCTGGATCTGACCCTGAATGTCTACGAATTTATTCCCGAAGACTGCGTGGACATGGCCGACCCGCCAATTCTGCTCAGCCATGAGCTAGAGCCGGGGCAGCGCTACCAGATTTTGCTCACCACCCCCGGCGGCCTCTACCGCTACCACATCAACGACGTGGTGGAGGTGACCGGGTTCTACCAGCGATCGCCCCTGGTGGCCTTTTTGCGCAAAGGGCGCGACATGAGCAACCTGACCGGGGAAAAGCTGCATGTCAACCATGTGCTGGCGGCGATCGCAGCCCTCCAGCGCCAGTTTCACCAGCCCATCGGCCCCTATCGCCTGGTGGCCAATGCCGAGGCCATGCGCTACGAGCTGTACTGGGAAACGCCTGACATCCCCAGCCAGGACTGGGTTCAGCAACTGCTGTCAGCCCTAGATACGGCTCTGGCCGGGAACAACACCGAATACGCCCAAAAACGCGCCTCTCAACGGTTGAATTTCCCCTGCCTTCACCGCATGCAGCCGGGCTGGGCAGAGGCAACCCAGCGCCGGGCCGTGGCCCAGGGCCAGCGGGAGGTGCAGTACAAATGGCCGGTGCTCACCCAGCAGCCCCTGCCGCTGGATACGGAGGCGATCGCGCAAACCTACGAGCTGACGCTGCCCTATGCCCACCCCCCCTATGCCCACCCCCACTGACGGTCTGCCTCAACATCTGGTGCCTGGTCGGCGGCTGGTGCCCTACCTGTGGGGGCTGACCCTGCTGTTTTTGCTGCGGGTGCTGGGACAGGTGCTGGTGGCCTGCTGCCAGGTGCCCTTTTTGCCGTCCATGCCCCACTGGTATTCGGGCCTGCTGCCCTACCCGCTGCTGTTGCCCAGCCAGCTGCTAATTCTGGCCCTCCAGGTCAAAATTAACCGCGATCTGGCCCAGGGGCGGGGCTGGTTTCAGCGGCCTCGCCCTCGCCTGGGCCGGGGCTTGCAGTACTTTAGCTATGGCTACGCCCTGGTGATGGTGGTTCGCTACGGCCTCACCATGGCCCTCTACCCAGAGCGCCGCTGGCTGGGGGAGGGCACCATTCCGATTGTGTTTCACTGGGTGCTGGCCGCCTACCTTTGGCTCTGGGGCCAGGGTCATCGCACCGGGGGGAAAGCATGAAGGCAGGAGGTTTTCGTCATCGCGTACGGTGGCTGTCATCCAGGTGGGTCTGGCTGGGGCTGCTGGCGGGGCTGACCGCGCTGCTGCTGCTGCTCCTTGGGCGGGGTAGCGCGATCGCCGCCGCCTGGCTGGGCCACCAGCTCGACTATCCCCCCGCCCAGTACGGCGTGCGCTTAGAGCGCCGGGTAACCGTGACCGCCCCTGACGGCACGGCGCTGGTGGCCGATGTCTACCATCCCCGCACCGCCGCCCCCACCCCCACCATTCTGGTGCGGATTCCCTATTCCAAACAGCTCAAGCACATTCTGTTTGCCCGCACCGTGGGCCATCTCTGGGCCAGTCACGGCTACACCACCGTGATTCAGGGCACGCGGGGCCGGTACGAGTCGGGCGGCAGCTACGATCCGCCCTTTCTGAACGAGGCCCAGGATGGGCGGGCCACGCTGGCCTGGATTGCCCAGCAGCCCTGGTACGACGGGCACATCGGCATGTGGGGCGGCTCCTACTTTGGCTATACCCAGTGGGTGCTGGCCGACCAGACGGATCCGGGGTTATCGGCCCTGTTGCCGCAAATCTCCAGCACCGACTTCTACGGCATGTTCTACCCCGGCGGCGCGTTTTCTTTAGAGAGCGCCCTCTACTGGGCCACCCTCAGCTACGGCCCCCGCGATGTGCCGCTGCCCCCGGAGCAGCTCCAGCGGGGCTTGGCGGGCTGGCCACTGATCGAGGCCGACGATCGCGCGGTGCAGAACATTCCGTTTTTTGACACCTGGGCCAGCCACACGGAGCGCGATCGCTACTGGCAGTCGGTCGATGGCACCGATCGCGCCCGTCGGCTCCAGGCCCCGGCCCTGCTGATGGCGGGCTGGTACGACCCGTTTTTGCCCACCCAGCTGGCCGACTTTCAACAGATCCGCGCCGCCGCTGCCCCCGAGGTCGCCGAGGCCACCCGCCTGGTCATCGGCCCCTGGACCCACGCCAACACCGTCACCTTCCCCGACGGCAGCCGCCCCCGCAACTACCGCTTCGAGAGCATTGGCCCCAGCCTGCCCTGGTTTGATCAGCAGCTCAAAGGTGACCCCGAGACGGCCTACCCCGAGCCGGTGTTGATCTACGTCATGGGTGCCAACACCTGGCGGGGTGAATCGGCCTGGCCCCTGCCCCGCACCCGCTATACGCCCTACTACCTGCACAGTAATGGCCGGGCCAACACCCTGAATGGCGACGGACTGCTCAGCCTGGAGCCGCCGGGGGAGACTGAACCCAGCGATCGCTTTGTCTACGACCCGCAAAACCCGGTACCCAGCGCCGGGGGCACCATGCTGGGACCAAATGCAGGCATTCAGCCCCAAAACGCGGTGGAACAGCGGGATGACGTGCTGGTCTATACCAGCCCGCCCCTGGGCGAGGCGATCGAGGTGACGGGGCCGGTGCAGCTGCGGCTCCAGGTTGCGACCACCGCACCCCACAGCGATTTCACCGCCAAATTGGTGGATGTCTACCCCGATGGCAGGGCCTACAACGTGTCTGAAGGCATTCTGCGGCGGGGCTACGAGGGCGCGATCGACAGCGATGGATTGGAGGACATCCAGACCCCTACCGAAATCGCGATCGACCTGTGGCCCACCAGCCAGGTCTTTTTCCCAGGCCATCGCCTGCGTCTGGAGGTATCTAGCAGCAGCTACCCCCGCTTCGATCGCAACCCCAACACGGGCGGCAACATTCCCACCGAGCGCCAGCCGGTCAGCGCAACTCAAACGGTCTACCACCACGCCGCCGCCGTCTCCCAGCTGATTCTGCCGATCATTCCGGAGTAGGTTCCCCCTCAACCAAAATCGACTCTGCTTACTACGCCAACATTGCTGAATTGAGACAGGAAACGGAAAAGGCGCTAGAACGCCGGTTTAGTATGTCTAAAATTCCGCAACTGCCGCCTCAGGGTCTAAAGATCCCTACCCACTCCTTTGCAGGACAGAGGTTTAAACCGATGATCGGCCAGTCCTTTCCGTGGGGTGAAGGGCGGCCAATACTTGTTTGCGCCCCAGTAGGGGCGACGCCATTCTCGTAGGCCGCAGGACGTGCGAAGCCGGGGGGCTGGGGCCAGCGAAATGGCCCCGGCGGCAAGTCAGGCTTTCACCAACTACCATTGCTTACGTACCCTTGGCCCCACTACGATCAGTTCTGGCATAATCCCTGCGCGGTGCATTGCTGTGCGTTGCCGAAGCCTCGCCTTAGCGTTATGCACCCTACAACAATCCCTGTTTTCAAGCCTGGACAAATGTGGGGATCACAGCAGGGCTGGCACATAATGGGCTAATGCAGGCAACCGCAGGATGCACGGTGAACCCTATGGTGGCAGCTACACCCGTCGATCGAGAGACAGTACTGACCGAGATTCGCGCCGGGCTCAGGCGGGGGCAGCAAGAGCTGGCCGACTGGGCCGGGGGACGGCTGGCGGTGTCGGCGGTGCCGGGGTCGGGCAAATCGACCGGGATGGCGGCGGCGGCGGCGATCGCGATCGCCCGCCACCAGCTCCACCTGAACCGCCAGCTGGTGCTGGTCACCTTTACGCGATCGGCGGCGGCCAACCTCAAGGCCAAGGTGCGCGGCCACCTCAAGGCGCTGGGCCTGCCCCAGACCAGCTTTACCGTCTCTACCCTACACGGTCTGGCCCTGGCCATTGCTACCCGCAACCCTGAACTTTCCAACCTGAGCCTGGATACGCTAACGCTGGTTTCCCCGGCCCAGAACAACCGCATTCTGCGGGCCTGCGTAGAGCAGTGGATTGTGGCTAACCCCGACCGCTACTACCGCCTCGTCGATGGCCGCCAGTTTGACGGGGAGGAGACCGAACAGCTCCGGCGGCAGTCAGTGCTGCGGACTGAGGTGTTGCCCAGCCTGGCCCACACCGTGATCCGCGAAGCCAAGAGTTCCGGGCTGATGCCGGGTGAACTACTGGACCTGGCCCAAAACGTCCACTACACTCGACCAACGGATGGGGCAGACTACGACGTGCTCACCATTGCGGCGGGGCTGTACGATCGCTACCAGACCCTGCTTCAGCAGCGGGGCTGGATCGACTACGACGACATGATCCTGGGTGCCCTGCGGACCCTGGACGACCCCGATAGCCGTCGTTTTTGGCAAGGGCGCACCTTTGCTGTGTTTGAAGACGAAGCGCAAGATTCGTCGCCCTTGCAGAGTCGATTACTGACGCTGCTGGCGGGGGACCCTGAGGATCCCATGGCTGAACCTAACCTGGTGCGGGTGGGGGATCCTAACCAGGCGATCAACTCAACCTTTACCCCAGCGGATCCGGTTTTCTTCAACCAGTTCTGCGATGCCTGTCGGACAGAGAACCGGCTGGTGACCATGGATCAGGCGGGGCGCAGCAGCGGGGTGATCATGGCCGCCGCCAACCGGATGCTGGCCTGGGTGAACCAGGCGCAGGTGGCTGGGCCAGAGACCCCCTTTCGCGACCAGGCGATCGCCCCGGTGCCCCCCGACGACCCCCAGCCGGGGGCCAACCCAGACCCCCTGGGGGCCGGGGTGGAAATTCTCTCGCCGCCCACCACGCTGGATGCGGTCAGGCTGATCGTCCAGCGGGTCAGGGACCTGTTTACCGAAAACCCTGACACCAGCTTTGCCATTCTGGTGCGGGAGGGTCGCCAGGGCAGGTATGTGGGCGACCTGCTGCGCGATCCCGAGCAGGTGGGGGTAGACCTGGCGGTGCTGGGGCTCAAGTTCTACGACGTGGGCGAGCAGGACCGCCAGACCAGGGTGCCCGAAGACATGCTGGCTCTGCTGCAATTTATCGAGCGGCCCCACTCCGCCGATCGCCTCAAGGGAGCGCTGCGGGTGCTGGTCGATCGCCAGCGCATTCCCACCCAGGATCTCAATGCCCTGGCCCAGGCTCCAGAGCAGTTTCTCTATCCCGGCCCGCTGGATGCGCCCCCCGACACCGAGGCCGCCCGCGCGGCGCGGCGCTACTGCACCGGCCTGCTGCGATCGCGCCTCGAACTGCCCCCCTACAGCCTGTTTTCCTTCATTGGCCTCACCCTGGGCTACAACCAGAGCGAGCTGGCCACCGCTGACAAGCTGGCCGCCCGGGTCAGCCAGCAAATTCGCAGCGAAAACACGCTGCCAGCCGCGATCGCCGTGCTGCAAGACATCGTTGGCTCCGAGCGCTTTACCGCCGTCGATACTGAAGACACTGACGACCTCTACACCCGCCCCGGCCAGCTGACGCTGATCACCATGCACAAGGCCAAGGGCCTCGACTGGGACGTGGTGTTTCTGCCCTTTCTCCACGATAAAACCATCCCCGGCACCCTGTGGGTACCGCCCCAGGGCGAATTTTTGGGCGACTTCACCCTGGCGGAGGTGGCCCGCGCCCAGATCCGCGCCCACGCCCACGGGGCAGACGGCGCCATTCCCGACATTCTGAGCGCCTGGGAGCAGGCCAAACGCCTCAAAACCGCCGAAGAGTATCGCCTGCTCTACGTCGCCATGACCCGCGCCAAGCGCCTGTTGTGGATGTCGGCGGCCCAGCAGGCCCCCTTTACCTGGAGCAAGCCGGAGAATGTGCAGGCGGCGAGTCCTTGCCCGGCGGTGGCGGTGCTCGGGGAGTGGGTGGGGAGGTGAGTGGATGGGGGGATGGGTGGATGGGTAGGGGTAACGGGTAGACGCAGGGGTCTGGCAATACCAGCAGGGGTCTGCCCATACCAATCCTCTGTGTCGCGCCAGCGATGCACCGTTGCCAGGGCTATTTTTTTGGCAAAGCCGAGTCACCTAACCTCCGAGTCCAAACCGGAGCCCTGTGTAGGGATATAGGGGGGTAAGCCACAGCTCACCCCGCCAAAGTCCAAAATCGCAAATCCAAAACCGCTAATCGATCCGCTCGATTTGCCAGAGAATTTGGTTTCCTTCCCGCCGCACCCGCGACACTGACCAGTTACGCCAGGCCCAAAATTCGCCCCGGCTGGTCACGGCGCTGGCGTTCACATCCATGAGATCGGCCAGCTCGGAACTGGTGATCAAATAGCCCTGCTTAGCAATTTCATCGGCAATTTGCAGCGTTTCGAGCACGTTGCGGAGGTTATCAACTCTAACCTCGCGCGGTAAAGAATCAAAGCTTTCGCTAATCGGAGAAGTTCCAGAGTCTGCCATAACGCATGATGCCGTCCAAAGCTAAAAACAAGCTAAATTTTACCTTTAGAACCTCAAATTAAGGGAAAACTAGCTCACAAATTACCTATCCTTCTTATTAAAAATACTTATATCAGATATTAGATTTTCCTTAAACAAAATTTAGAGGTTGATTTTGGCACAACAGAAGAATAGTTGGCGGGTAGGCACGCCAACTATTCTGTAAAGTGGCTACACGCCGCTGGCTGAGGGGCGTTGACGCTCTTGTCGAATTAACAAATAGCCGACTGCCAACCAGAAAATTAGCAGCCCACTGGTGATGGCCAGCACGGACAGCAGGCCCAGGCGAGCGATCAGGGCCGGGGCTGCGGCAGTAAACAGTCCACCCCCAACAATCGGTTCAAAGAAGAGCTGTTTGTAGGCAAAACCCTCAAACGCTCCGGTGCTGTTGTCAGGATCGACCATGCGCAGCAGCAAAATGCCCGTGGCCGTCACCCCCATCGACTGACCCATGTCGCCAACGCCTTTTTCAAACCAGAAGCTGGGAAACAGGCGCGGTGCCCACCACAAAAAGACCAGCACATTCCACAAAATGCCGACGACACTGAGAATAAGAAAAACCCCCAGGTTGCCGCCGATAACGCTGAGCGAAATCGTGGCGATCGCCGATATGACCACTACATCTAGGGCTACTCCGGCGATGTTCTGCACCATGGGGCGAATCACTAGCGCTCCTAGCCCCAGTCGATTGAGCAGTGACTGGGTAATAATGCCGCCAATCAGGGCCAGCGGAAACAGGGGCACATAGCTAAACAACTCGAAGCCACCGTCACCCCCCCAGGTAGCCGCCTCAACCCACTGTAAGGCTGACAGAATCAGCCAGCCGATCGCGATCGCCAGGCCGACAATGGCAAAGTTGATCGACAGCGGATCGATCAGCAGGTTACGCAGCAGTCGGGCTCGCTCCCGACGCAGCTCGGGGGTTTCGGCCACCACATTGAGGTCGGGAATTTCCTCTGGTTCCATCACCCGACGGCTGACGGTGTCGATGTGACCCTTGCGGCGGCCCCAGTCGGCCAGGGCGGTGCCGCAGATGATCCCCGCCACAATGCCCACCGTGGCCAACCCAATGGCCAGATCGGCTCCGTCGTCGAACCCCAGATTGACCAGGGTGTCGGCCATGCCCCCGGCGGTGCCGTGGCCACCCTCAAAGCCAATTTCAATCAGGGCTGCCGCGATCGGGTTGACGTTGAATAGCGGCACCAAAATCAGCAGGGTGGCCAGGCCGCCGACCACGTACTGCCCCCAGGCCAGGGTTTGCCCAAAGACCACCTGGGGAGCGGCCTTGCGCCAGATGTCGCGCGGGGGCGGAATGGTTTCGCCTAAAAACAGGGCCGCAAACACAACGTTGATAAAGACCCCCGGGGCCTGGGACCACACCGCGCGAATATCTTCGGCAAATAGACCGCCCGCCAGCAAAGTGTCGGGGCCAAACAGGGCCGTTGCGATCGCTCCCAGGGCCTCTGGCCCCAGCAGCAGCGCCAGCGCCCCCGCCACGATGGAGGCCGGCAGATAGAGCCGCTGGAACCAGGCAATCCGCTGCTTGAGGTAGCGCCCCAGCAGCAGCAGCAGCGCCAGCAGGACAAAGGCAAATAGAACAGTACGCAGGTTGAACAAAAGGTTTCTCCAGGTAGGTGCAAGGAGGACCAGCGGCAATGCCAACCCTCGCCACTGCTATACAGCCATTGATTCCATGGACTTGCAGTAACTCTGGGCACATGCATTAAATTGTTTAAGGGGAGAATAATCCTGGTTGGTTCGCATTCAGGGGTGGCTTCTGCGGCTCAAGCCCTGATTGCTCCAGGCATTCCCCCGTCGTTCCTAACCCTGAGGTATCTCCGTGGCCAATTCTGATCAAATCAAGCAGCACATTGCCCTGACCACCAAAATCAAATTCGACAACATTGTCCCCGTCAAAGGCGACGACCCCCGCAAAATGCGGATCATGGAGCACGTCAAGAAGAGCCTGGGCTAGAGGTGTGGATGGGTAGGTGAGTGGGTGGGTTGGCGGGTTCTGGCGCTTGTAAAACCACTGGGTTTGGCCGTTGCCCACTTACCTACAAATAGCCCGCCGGATTCACGGGATTCCCGTTCTGCCGTACCTCAAAGTGCAGGTGAGGGCCGGTAGAGAGGCCAGTAGAGCCCACCGCGGCGATTGTTTGCCCCTGCTGCACCGCCTGCCCCTCGCTGACCAGCAGGCGGCTGGCGTGGGCGTACAGCGTACTGATGCCGCCGCCGTGGTCGATGATTACCGTTTGGCCGTAGCCGCCGTACCACCCCGAGAAGATGACGCGACCCGAGTCGGCGGCGTAGATGGGGGTGCCCTGGCTGGCGGCAAAGTCGATGCCCGCGTGGAACCGGCTGTAGCCCAAAATGGGGTGGCGGCGGTTGCCAAAGCCGCTGGAGATTCTGCCGTTGGCAGGGAAGACGAACCGCCCCGTGCCGCGAATCACCCCCGTGCTGGCCGCGATTTTCTGACGAATCAGGTTGGCGATCTGCTCGGAGTCGCGGGCTAGCTGGGCTTCGGCGGCCTCCAGAGCGCTGCGCTGGTCTTTGAGTCGGGAGATCAGCTGTTTCTCTTCGCTGGCCTCGGCCTCGTACTGCTGCTTCTGGGAGAGTAGTTGCTGACGCAGCAGAGCAACCTGGTTGCGCTTTTCCTCAACGGCAGCCTTTTGCTTTTGAATGGCTTCGGCTTTGGCCTTGAGGTCGGCCAGCACCTGGCGATCGGCGGCGTAGACCCGCTTGAGCTGATACTGGCGATCGAGAAATTCGTTAAAGTTCTGGCTTTGCAGCAGCACCGCCCAGCCCTCGCTGCCCTGCTGCCGCTGCAAGAACTGTAGCCGGGCCACGGTGCCCGTGCGGACCTCTTCGTAGTCCTCCTCGGCCTGCCTCAGCTGAGCTTCAAAGTCCTTGAGTTCTTTCTCCGCCTGGCTGAGGCGAAACTCGGTTTCGGCGATCTGGTTGGCGGTATAGACAATGCTGTTCTCCAGGCTTTGAAGGGTCGATTCGGAGGTGGCCTGGCGGTTTTGCAGCTCGTTTTGCTGCTGCTGAAGCTGGTTGCGCTGCTGTTCGAGGGTTTTTTGCTTGTTCTGCAACTCCTCGATGGACTGCGCCACCAGGTCAGAGGAGGTCGCTACCCCCCGGTCTCCCGCCGTGAGCCCCAACCAGCCGACCAACACCAGGGCCAGCCCCAGGCTCAGCCACCGCCGCCAGCCCCCAGATCGCCTGGGGCTCACGGCGGAGAATCGATCGGTTTGCAGCATGGTCACAGGCAGTCCCTGGAATGAAGAGTTCGAAGCTCAACCCCTGGCGGTCGGCGCGCCGCTGGTACGAATGGCTAAGCCGATCGCTACCAGCCCAAAGACCAAAATGGCGGCCCCGGCCAGCCGATTTAACCACTTCAGCCGGGCGGGTGTCAGCCTTTGGCTAAAAAGTGTTACACCCCAGCTCAGGCACAACCACCACAGGGCCGATCCCAGAAACACCCCCACAATTAAAGCCAGTGAGGCAGCCCACGACTGGCTGCTACCCACCAGGCCCAGCCCGGCAAAAATTGCGATGAAGGAAAGAATAGTCGCGGGGTTGGTCAACGTCAAGACCAGGGTGGAGGCGTAGGCCCCCCACAGCCCCCGGCGGTCAACCTGAGCCGCCTCGGTGGCCGGGTTGGCCCGCAGGGTGGTAAGGCCCAGATAACAGAGAAACAGTCCCCCGACCAGCTGCATGGCGCGGGTGTGGCTGGTCAGCAGATCCGCTACGGCGGTGAGGCCAAAGCCAGCAATGCAGCCATACAACCCGTCGGCGGTGGCGGCCCCCAACCCCGTCACCAACCCCATCCGCTGGCCCTGGGTGAGCGACCTGCGGATGCAGAGCAAACCAATAGGGCCGACCGGAGCGGCGATCGCCAGCCCCAGCCCCATTCCTTTCAGCAACATCCAGCCTTCCATAGCCCCTCCTTAAGGCTCGTGCAAGTGGTCTAGGGATGGCACCTGGGTCTCTTTCACCGTCGAAAGCACAATCAGGGTGCGGGTTTTGACTACGCCTTCGATGGCTTTGAGGCGATCGGTAATCAGCGACTCCAGGGCGCGGGTGTGGCAGCAGCGCACCTTCAGCAGGTAGTCGTCGTCGCCCGTGATGTGGTGGCACTCCAAAATTTCGGCACTGGCCTGCACCGCTGCCAAAAACCCCTCACGATGGCGCGGCTGGTCGAGGGTCACTGAGATAAACGCCGTTAGATCTAGCCCCAGGGCTTCGGCATCGAGCAAGGCACTGTAGCCCTTGATAAGGCCGCGTTCTTCAAGTTTTTTGACGCGATCGGCGGCGGCTGGAGCCGACAGACCCAGCTGCCCCGCCAGCTCGGCCCAGGTCATGCGCCCCCGCTGACAAAGCAGAGATAGAGTTTTGATGTCAAGGCTATCGAGTTCCATAACCTTACTTTAGTACTCTTGGGAGGCTTTTAATCTTATAAACCAATCCCTAGTTAAGAGTTTCCTGTGGTTTACTGAAATTCTTGTAAGGGTATCGCACGCAATGCCCCTACAGGGGTCTTCGCCGTCCGTCTTGCGCCGCTGCCCCAATCCAAAACCCCATCTATGCCTTTCGGTAGAGAAAATGTGGCACCTTAGGAATGGCGCTTTTCACTGCTCTGTTGGGAGAGGATCATGGTTTCTACAATTCGCGGCTACCTACAGCCCATTGCCGACTTCTTTGCCGGGTTTGGCACCCCCGAGCCGATCGTCCACTGGGGCCACCCGCTGATGATGGGCATCGTTATTTTTGTGATGGGCAGCTTTACCGCCTACCTGGGCTGGAAGGGCCGCATTGGCAACGACGACCCCCAGAAAAAAGCCGAAAACCGCCACACCCACAAGCGTCTGGCCCTGTGGATGTTTACCTTTATTAGCCTGGGCTATACCGGCGGCGTGCTGTCGCTGGTCATGCAGGAGCAAGACATTTTTCAAAGCCCCCACTTCTGGACGGGCAGCCTGGTGATTGCCCTGCTAGGGCTGAATGGGGCAATCTCGTTTAGCAAGTTTGGCGGCGGCAAGCCTGCTCTCCGCACCGCCCACGCCTACCTGGGCAGCGTGGCCCTGGCGGTGATGTTTGTCCACGCCTTTTTGGGCCTGCGCCTGGGCCTGTCGATTTAGTTATTTCTTTGTTGATCAAAAGCCCCGGAGCAATCTTGCTCCGGGGCTTTTGCTTACTCTGCCGCTGGGGCGTAGCGGCGGGTGTGGATGGCGAGATACTCGTCCTCGCGGCCTGTGGGTGTGAGCTTGGACCAGCGATCGGGGTCGGCATAGCCAAGAGCCCCGAGCTGGTGAATGGTATCGCGCACGGCCCCGTGGTCACCGATCGCAATCAGGCGCACCAGTTCTTGGTTACGCACGGGCAGTTGAAATTCGTAAGTCATGGGTGTTCACCTTCGGTAAAGAAAACGGGGAACCGCCTAGGGCATCCCGTAAGGGTGCCGTACCGAAGGCTTGACCTAAAATAGGTTCAGGCATTTCGGCTTAGCTACGATAAGTCCGGAATGATTAGGGGTTTGGGAGAGGTACCAGCTCTCTCATTCCCCGCCTAAACCATTCCCCGCAAGAAATAATGTACTAAATATGCTCTAAAAGCTCAACCGTATTGATAAGAAGCTATGACAGGACAAGCAAATTACAAGGCAAATTTCGTACTATGAAGCTATGCCAACGGTTCTAAGAAAAGACGGGTTTAGCTTTCGCATCTATTCCGATGACCACATTCCAGCCCATGTTCATGTTTTTAAGGGCGGTGGCGAAGCCAAGATAGACCTGGGAGACAGCTTAGCTAATCCTAAACTCGTAGAACTGTACGATATGAGTAATAAAGATGCTAGAAAAGCGCTAGAGATCGTTTTTGAGCACCAAGTTGAGTTATTACAGCGTTGGATGGAGATTCATGGTTGATCAAATAGATGAAGCTCAGTTTTTGGCAGATCTCCGAAGAGCTAGAGATACTGCGGTACAAGCAGCTAGAGTAGAGCCACGGGCAATAGACGCCAGTTACGATGCACAGAACCGATCGATCATGGTGCGATTAAATAATGGAGCCATTTTTAGTTTTCCCCCTGATATCGCTCAAGGGTTAAGTGGTGCTGCACCAGAAGACTTAGCTATGGTAGAAGTTACACCTAGTGGCACAGGGTTGCATTGGGAAAAGCTAGATGCCGATTTTACTGTATCAGGGCTGCTCAATGGAGTGTTTGGCACCCGTGCTTGGATGACAAAGCTGCAAGAGCGCTGGCAAAATCAGCAAGCTTCTTAAAACTACCCGTACTTATAAACCGAAGAAGCTAGAGTTCGACCAACCCTAAAGCTGATGTTTTTGCCTTGTCAAAAAGCGATCGAGTTGGTTGGCAAAGGCTTCGGTATCGCGCTGGCTAAACGGTCGCGGCCCACCGGTTTCTACCCCGCCGCTGCGGAGTTCATCTAAAAAATTTCGCATCGATAGGCGCTCGCGAATGTTGCCCTGGTCGTAAAATTCGCCGCGCGGGTTGAGGGCATAGGCTCCCTTTGCAATCGCATCTGCCGCCAAGGGAATATCTGCCGTAACCACCAAATCGCCAGGCTGTAGCTGCTGGGCAATGTAGTTGTCGGCCACATCTAGGCCCGATCGCACCTGCACTGCCTCAATGTAGTCAGACCCAGGAATTTGCAGTTCCTGGTTTGCCACCAGCGTGGTTTTCACCTGCACACGCTTAGCAGCCCGAAACAGAATCTCTTTAATCACATTCGGGCAAGCGTCAGCATCAACCCAGATCTGCATAGTTTTATGCTTCTGTTTTGATAGCGAGGGTTGCATCTAAACGTTCTGCCAACCAAAGCTTAATGATAGCCTCGCGCTGCACGCCTAAACGCCTGGCTTCCTTATCTAAGGCAGCTAACATCCACTGAGGAAAAGTAATTTCAATGGCTTGAGGCTCTAGTCCAGGCCGTCTAAGGGTAGAAAGATCAAAATACTCTAGAACGTCTTCGCCTTCGTCAAACTTGTGATCTAGGTCTTCAGCGTTCATAGAGAAATACCTCATTGTCACGAGAACGACGAACAGAAATAATCCGAATACTTGCCCCTCGATAGGTAATAATTGCAGATCAGATCTTCCCCTCAATCGCGCCAATCACCAAAGAACGGGGTTCCACGTTTGATGTAGCCTCTAACTCCACCCGGTATTGATCGCGCCAGAGTAACTTAGCTGTTTCAAAGTCAATGCCGTGTTTAGCTAGGTTGCTTCGACTCTTATTAACATCATACTCAAATTGCACTCTGCAGCCCTGCAAGACACCAAGATATTCAACAGCACAAGTCTAGCAAGTACAGCACTTACCATTGCCAAAGGAGCAACAAACAACGTTTAGCAATGGCTGGCTGCTCAATCGCACTGCAAAATTTCTTGATAGTCTTCGGCCTTGAGCTTGCGCTCCATTAGGGCGGCGACCGCTTCTTCGGCAGAAATGTCACCCTTGAGCAACAGGTACACCTGCTGGGCGATCGGCACCGAAATTTGCTCGCGCTGGGCAATGTCGTGGAGCACGTAGGCGGTGTTGACCCCCTCAGCGGTGCTGCCCAGTTCCGCCAAAATTTGCTCCAGGGGCTTGCTCTGAGCCAGACCGTAGCCGACGCGATAGTTGCGGCTGAGGGCACTGGTGCAGGTGGCGAGCATGTCACCCAGCCCCGAGAGGCCCAAAAAGGTTTCGGGCTGGCCGCCCAGGTGGGTGCCGATCCGCATCACCTCGGGCAGGGCGCGGGTGATCAGCGCCGATCGCGCGTTTGAACCCAGCTCCAGCCCTTCGCAGACCCCGACGGCGATCGCAATCACGTTCTTGAGCGTGCCGCCCAGCTCGGCCCCCAGGGGGTCGCTGCTGCGGTAGGTGCGAAAGTTTTCCCCTGCAAACAGGTGCTGCACCGCCTCAGCAGCGGTTTCATTGGCGCAGGCGATTACCGTAGCGGCGGGCAGCCCCGCCTCAATTTCTTTTGAGAGATTGGGGCCTGAGAGTACGGCCACCGCGTGGTGCGGAAACGCTTGCTGAAAAATCACCGAAGGGGTAAGGGTTGTCTCAGGATCCAGGCCCTTGGTGGCGGTCACAAATATGGTGGTTTCAGGAATGTTTAGCCCCCGCAGCCGCTGCACCAGCTCCGGCACCCCCTTCATCGAGATGGCCGACATGATCACCTCAGCCCCAGCGACGGCATCCTCCAGGGAAAGATCGCCGCTGCGCGACCATACCCGCACCGTATGGCCATTGCTGTTGGCAATGTGGGCCAGGGCTTTGCCCCAGGCACCGGAGCCGAGGATGGTGAGGGTGATCTGGCGATGTTTGTAGTCTTCAAAGACCTGGGCGAGGGTGGGGGTGGCGAGCATGGGAGTGGGTGGGTAAGGGGTGGACGGGTGGGGGGTCGGGGGTGGATGGGTGGGAGGGGTAGTGTAAATGAATTGCTTACTCCCTACTCCCTACCCCTACTCTCTTCAAGCGGTTTGTAGCAACGGGCTCTCCTGCCCCATGGCGTAGTCAGGGATGCAGTTGGTCTCCATAAACTGGTGGTAATCGCGGATATTGCGATCGCACTGCTCCTCGCTCCACCCACAGTACTCGCCCAGCACCTGAGCCACTACGGGGAGCGCATCAAAGCCGTAGTTGCGGTGCATGGCCACCGTGGTGCGGCGGCGCAGGATGTCGACAAAGGTATAGGCCATTTCGCTCTGGACGGCAAAGACGATTTGGGCCTGGATGTCGTGGGCGTAGTCGACGATGGGCTCGACCAGGGCGGGGTGCTCATCCACCAGGGCCAGCAGGTCGCCGGTGCGAGCGCCGTAGATGCCGATCAGGTGGTCGAGGACGGCGGTGTGAATGCGGTGGCGATAGCGATCGTGCCACTGGCCAACGCGGCGATCGTCTAGCAAAAGGGCTCCGGGCAGCGATCGCTGGTGGGTAGGGCAGGGGGGCACCGCCTCACCCCGCTTGCGGAAAACCGCATCGACAAACTCTTCGCCCACCTGGCGATGGGTGGTGAGTTTGCCGCCAATCAGCGAGATCAGGTTGGTGGCCCCTTCCTGGCTGTGGTCGTGGAGAATGTGGGCGCGGCTGATGCTGCCCGCTTTTTTGCCCTCGGCGTAGGGCAGGGGGCGCACCCCAGCATAGGTAAAGCGCACGTCCTGGCGGGTGAGGTGGGCGGCGGGCAGCACCGCGTTGGTTTCCTTCAGCAGGTAGTCAATTTCGGCGTCGTCGGCCTTGATATTGTCCAGGGCACCGCTGTAGCGCTCGTCGGTGGTGCCGATCAGGTACTGGCCCAGCCAGGGGATAATGAAGAAGGGCCGACCGTCAGACTTGGCCTCCACATAGAGGGCGGAGCTGGGCGCGCCGGGAAAGGCATCGACGATGATGTGGCTGCCCTTGGTGCCGCCAATTTTTTGCCCCCGGCTGACGGGGGAGTTGCTGAGGCCACACACCTCGTCGACCCAGGGGCCAGAGGTATTGACCACCACGGTTTGCTCGTGGGTGGCCACCTCAAAAGTGTCGTCGCTGAGCAGATCGCGGCAGGTCAACCCGGTAATCCGGCGATCTCGCAGCTGAATATCCTCCACCTGGGCGTAGTTCAAAACCGTGGCCCCAGCCTGCTGAGCGTCGAGGACATTTTCAAAGCAGAGGCGCTCGGCGTGCTCAGCCTGGGCGTCGTAGTACTGGGCGGCTCCGGCCAGGTCGTCGGCATCTACGGCGCGAAACAGCTGCCGGGTCTTGGGGCGCGACAGCATGCGGTGGTTGGGCAGCGACTTGTCGTAGCTGAGCACGTCGTAGAGCACCATGCCCACCTGAATGATGCGGTAGCTGCGCGAGCCGCTGCGGTAGATGGGAATCGTCATTTGCAGGGGCTTGGCCAGGTGGGGCGCTTGCCGCAGCAGCACCTCCCGCTCGTGCAGGGACTCCCGCACCAGGTGAAACTCGAAGTACTCCAGGTACCGCAAGCCCCCGTGGATCAGGCGGCTCGACCAGCTGGTGGTGCCGCTCCCAAAGTCGCCTTTCTCAACTAGCAGGGTACGCAGCCCGCGCAGGGCCCCGTCCCGTGCGGTGGCGGCACCGTTGATGCCGCCGCCGATGACGATCAGGTCGAAGGGTTGGGTGGTGAGGGGTTGCAAGTTACGCATGGGAGTGAGGAGGTCGGGGTTTACGGGGGCGAGAAAACAGGGACTAAGACCGTTGGGCGCAGCACTGGCACGACCCAACTGCTGACAGCATGCTTTCTCTTGGCAGCCTAACGCATCGGCTTCAGGCGAGATCTGAGGTAAAAAGCCACGGTAGGGTGGGCACTGCCCGCCACCCACTGGGCGCTATAGCCATGGGTATAGTCAGCTTTGATTGGCCAGGGGTGGCGATCGCCTCAGCTACAGGTCTTAACTTGGGTGGGTTGAGATCCTCCTACACAGGGGGCTGTCCAATAGCGCGAGGAGATCCCAGGGTTTTGCGGAGGCAGTGGGTGCGACCGATAGATCTGGGGAAGAACCCTGGGATCTAAAGCCTGGGATCACCCTGGGATCTGGAACAGGTCAGGCGATCGCCAGTTCCCGTTCACCTTCTGGTTCCGCAATGTCGATCGCATTGGCTTCCCTAAACATGTGGTTGGCCCACTGCTGCACGTCGTACTGGGTGATGGCGTTGTGCATGGTGGTCATGCGGCGACGCTGCTCCTCGGGCGACATCGCCAGGGCCTGGTCAATGCAATCGTCCATGTTCTGGTCGGAGTAGGGATTGGTGAGAATAGCATCGGGCAGCTCCACCGCCGAGCCGGTGAACTCAGAGAGCACCAGCACCCCATCTTCGCCGCCGTGGGCCGCGATGTATTCTTTAGCCACCAGGTTGAGGCCATCGCGCAGGGGCGGAATCCAGGCGATGTCGGCGGTTTTGTACAGCGCCATCAGGTCGTCAAAGGGAATCGGCTCGGTAAAGAGCTGAATGGCGTTCCAGGTGAGGGTGGAGTATTTGCCGTTGATCTGCCCCACCAGCTGCTCGATTTCGCTCTGGGCGGTGCGGTAGACCCGCATACCGGCGGCGGCTTTGACGGCGGTCATAATCAAGTTAACCTTGCCGCGCAGCTCGGGGCGGCGCTCCAGCAGCCGCTCGAAGCAGAGCAGCATTTCTTTCGCGCCCTTCACGTAGTCAACCCGGCCCGCCGAGACGATGATCTTGTTGTCGCCCAGGTCGTTGCGAATTTCGGCCACGCGCTGCTGCACCGAGGGCTTGTTGACCATCTCGTGGATGTAGCCGGGGTTGGTGCCCACGGGGAAGGCGTCTACATTGACCACGCGGCCTTTGTATTCGAGCCGGGTAGTCATGTCGGGTTCGGCCAGGGCGGTGCCGAAGGGGGTAAAGGCCTCGGGCACGGGCTTGCGCTCAACAATATTGACATCGCGCAGGCTGCGGGCGGCGGAGACGAAGTTTTCGACGTAGCGGGGGATGTGGAAACCGCACAGGTCGCAGCAGAGCAGGCTGTCAACGATCGCCTCGCGCCAGTGCAGAATGTTGAACACATCGGCGGCGGGGAAGGGGGTGTGGTGGAAGAAGGCGATCTTCACATGGGGCATTTTTTGCCGAATGTAGAAGGGCGTCAGCCACAGGTTGTAGTCGTGAATCCAGATCAGGGCGTCGTCGGCAGCCTCTTCGCAGGCGGCTTCGGCAAACAGCTTGTTGATGTACTTGAAGTTTTCCCAGTCGGAGCTTTCGTAGGTGAAGTGCTCGGGGAAGGAGTGGAGGATGGGCCAGATCGCCTCTTTGGCGGTGATGTAGTAAAAATCTTTGACCCGCTCAGCGCTGAGGGGAATGCGGCGGATGACGGCGCGATCGCTCCAGCCTTCCATGGTTACGCGGTCGTCAAAGCTCTCTTGCTTATCTTCGGCCACCTGCTTCCAGGCGACCCAGGTGCTGCTGTCGGCGTTGGCAAAAAAACTTTTTAGGGTCGGCACAATGCCGTTGGGACTTTTTTTCTCGCGATAGACGGTTTTGCCGTTTTCAACGACCTCGTCGTAGGGTTCGCGGTGATAGAGAATGACTAAAGAGGATTTCATTATGGCTTGTTGCTCCTGGCTTGTTTGCTTTTGGCAATGCGCGCGGGACGGCTGCTGTGTAAACTCCAACAGAGATCGTTACATTACGTAGCAATTCTATGTATACAGAGCTACGTAGGCATCTACCTGGGGGTATATCCCTATGCCTATAGGTAGAGGCCATGACTGGATTCTATGATCTTTGTGAGCATTGCCCAAATTTCTGGAGCCTGCGCGGGGCTACAGCGGCAGAGATTTTTGAGCCATAGCTGAGCGTAGCCGAGGGTTCCAAACACCTGATTTTTTAGGGTTTTTAGGGATAGCTTTGTCCTGGCAGAGGACGAACGATTTAGCGCCAAAATAGTTTTTTAGCTCAATCAGCCGATGCCTACAGGTCAAAAGGGCTTGGTAGGCTAGATCTACTGCTGCACCTAGCGTTTCGCCCCATGCAAGTTCTCCCTGCCCAATCCGCCGATTCCGCCGCCTTAGAACCATCGCCCAGTCAAACCGTGGTGCTCAACATCAGCGGCATGAAGTGCGCTGGATGTGTGCGGGCGGTGGAAAATCGCCTGGCTCAGGTAGAAGGGGTGCGATCGGCGACGGTCAACCTGGTGACGGAGGTGGCGGTAGTCGAAACAAAGATTGGCGCGGTAACGGCGGACTACCTGGCGGAGCAGGTGGCCCAGGCGGGGTTTGGGGCGACGCCGAGAACCAGCGATGGCGATGGCGACGACCTGACGGCCTGGGTCGAAGCTAAGCGGGCCGAACAGCAGCAGCAGGGGCGGCGGCTGGGGGTGGCGATCGCCCTCCTGGTTCTCTCCGCCATTGGCCACCTCAACCACTTCGGCTGGCTGACCGTTCCCGTGCTCAGCGACCTGTGGTTCCACGCTGTACTGGCCACGGTGACGCTGGCATTTCCGGCCCGAGCGATCTTGGTGGATGGCTGGACCGGGTTGCGGCGGCTGACCCCTAACATGAATACCCTGGTGGCCCTGGGCAGCGTCAGCGCCTACCTGGCCAGCGTGGTAGCCCTGGTGTTCTCCGGCCTGGGCTGGGAGTGCTTTTTTGACGAGCCGGTGATGTTGCTGGCGTTTATTTTGCTGGGCCGCACCCTGGAGCAGCGGGCGCGGTACCGGGCGGCGGACGCGCTGCGATCGCTGGTCGAACTCCAGCCTGCCGTGGCCCGACTGATCTCCAACCCCGCCACCGCTGGGATCGCCCAAACCGGGGTCGAAGTGCCCGCCCGCTGCCTCCAGGTGGGCGAGTGGGTGCAGGTGCTGCCCGGCGAAAAAGTGCCCGCCGACGGCACGATAGTTTCGGGCCAGAGCACCGTGGATGAGTCGATGCTGACCGGCGAGTCGATGCCGGTGTTGAAGCAGCCTGGCGACGGGGTAACGGCGGGCACGCTGAACCAGAGTGGCGCGATCGCCCTCCAGGTCACGGGCACCGGCCAGAATACCGTGCTGGCCCAAATGATTCGCCTGGTGGAAACCGCCCAGAGCCGCAAGGCCCCGATCCAGCGGTTGGCGGACGTGATCTCGGGCTACTTCACCTACGGGGTGATGACTTTAGCCACCCTCACATTCCTGTTTTGGTATTTCATCGGTCTGCACCAGTGGCCAGAGGTGATGCATTCGGCTCTGGGTATGGCCCACATGGGGCACACCATGACCTACACCTCTTCAACACTGCTGGTGAGTCTAAAATTGGCGATCGCCGTCATGGTCGTCGCCTGCCCCTGCGCCCTGGGCCTCGCCACCCCCACCGCCATTCTGGTCGGCTCGGGTCTGGGGGCCGAGCGGGGTCTGCTGCTGCGCGGCGGCGACAGCCTCGAAACCATTGCTCACCTCGACACGGTGGTGTTCGACAAGACGGGCACCCTCACCCTGGGCCAGCCCGCCGTTACCGAGGTGCAAGCTCTGACGGATGACCTGAGTGAGGCCGACATTGTGCAACTGGCCGCCACCGTTGAAAGCGGCACCCAACACCCCCTGGCCAAGGCCATTCACCAGGCAGCAGCAGCGCGAGAACTGGATCTGCTGCAAGCCGATGAGTTTGATACTCAACCCGGTCTCGGCGTCGCGGCTCAAGTTACCTGGCGAAACACCGTACAGCCCTGCGCCCTGGGCAACCAGCAGTGGATGATCGAGCGAGAAATGATGTTGGATGCCGACGTGCAAGATCAGGCCAAGGCCCGGGCGGAAGCGGGGCAGACGGTGGTGTATGTGGCGCTGGGGGATGCGGTGGTGGGATTGGTTGCGATCGCCGATCAGCTCCGCCCCGATGCCGCCGCCGTAGTCAAAGACCTGCAAGACCAGGGGCTACAGGTGCGGGTGCTGACGGGGGATAGAAAGGAAGTGGCGGGTGCGATCGCCGCCCAGATCCACCTCAACCCCGACCAGGTCACCGCCGAAGTTTCCCCCCAGGGCAAAGTCGATGCGATCCGCCAGCTCCAAGACAGTGGCCACACCGTAGCGCTGATGGGCGACGGCATCAACGATGCCCCAGCCCTGGCTCAAGCCGATGTCGGCATCAGCCTCCACTCCGGCACCGACATCGCCATGGAAACCGCCGACGTCATTCTTATGGGCGACCAACTCTCCGCCCTGCTCGAAACCCTCACTCTCAGCCGCGCTACGTTTAACAAAATTCGCCAAAACCTGGCCTGGGCCTTTGCCTACAACCTGGTGGCGATCCCCCTCGCTGCAGGGGTGCTGCTCCCCACCGCCGGAGTCAGCCTGACCCCCGCCGCCGCAGGCGGCATGATGGCATTTAGCTCGGTGGCGGTGGTGGTTAACTCCCTTCTGCTGCGCCAGGAATGATCTAGTTGCTATTAATATGGTTCTATCAATAATTTTTCCAAGAAAGAACACTCAACTAACTGTCTTAGCGGTATAGCATCAGACTAACGAGGATATCACAGCATTAAAGAGCGTTTAGGTTTCATTCAATTACTGGTACTGCAAGACGAAAATACAATGCTGAGAGAAATAAAAATCGAAAATTTTCGTAGCTTCAAGTCTTTCGAGCTTCGTAATCTCGGCAGATTAAATTTGTTAGTAGGCACTAACAATAGTGGAAAAACATCAGTTTTAGAGGCCATTCAACTATTGTGCTCGAGGAATAATCTTGAGCCCCTTAGAGATTCAATGGTCAGTCGAGGTGAATACTCCTGGGATGAACGAAAAAGGTACAGGGAGCTAGATGTTTGCCATCTTTTCCATGGGCATCAGATTGAACCAGGTAGCGAGTTTTCAGTGTTAGGCACAGGTGAAAGTAGACTAGAAAAGCTCACGGCAAAAGTAGGGTTGCGACCACTTAGAAGACTTTACGAAAAGACTTCTGACAATGGTGAACAGCTAAAAATGCTTGACGATTACGTTTTTGAAGATAGTCCAAACGATTTCAATGTCCTAGATCTTACTATCAAATGGCTTTATGGAAATGAGCAAGATGCCTGGGAACGACCATTGTCAAGCGATGGAAAGTTAACGGAAGACTATATCCGTCGGTTAAGACCAATAGGACGTGCAAAAGGCTTGGACACAAAAACTCAGTTCGTCACGTCATCGGCACTTACATCTGAAAGGACGATAGAGCTATTTGAGCAGATTGTGCTAACTCCTGAAGAAAATCTGGTACAGGAGGCTCTTCAAGTTATCGAACCTAGAATCGAGCGAATTGCATCACTTGGATCTGAAAGGTTTCGTCGCTCCGAAGCACGCGGAGGGTTTGTAGTGAATTTGTCTGATGGTGAACAAAGGGTGCCTATTGGAAGTATGGGAGATGGCATATGGCGTATGCTAGGACTCGCACTATCAACAGTCAGTTCAACTAGCGGTGTTTTGTTTGTTGATGAAATTGATACTGGCCTGCATTTTACTGCAATGTCCGATATGTGGAAATTAATATGGGAAACAGCGAAAAGACTCGATGTACAAGTTTTTGCGACCACACATAGCAGTGATTGCTGGACTAGCTTAGCTACCATCGTTGACCAAGATATCTTGTCAGAGGATGGAATTACAATTCAGAGAATAGAACGAGACCAAAGCGTAAGCGTTGCATTTAGTGAGTCAGAAATTGTCATTGCTGCCAAAAGGGGCATTGAGGTTCGATAGCAATGATAAGTAAGTACACAACCAAGAAACTAATTGTTGAAGGAAGTCAAGACAAGAGAGTAATTCCAAAACTAATGGAGGCAAACGGAGTTGATTGGGGGGAATCAGCAAGCAACGCAGTTGTTTATATAGAAGATTATGGTAGCGATGGGTTTATTAATACAGATTTTATTTCCACAGAACTTAAAGCTTCTGGCTTGATAGCCTTAGGTATGGTTGTAGACGCTGATGATAATCTAGATGCGCGTTGGGGGAGTATTAGAAATGCTTGCCTGAAAAGCATTCCTGATATTCCTGAATATTTGCCGGAATCAGGCTTGATTCATACTACAGGTTCTGGGATAAAATTTGGAGTCTGGATCATGCCAGACAATAAAACTCAAGGCATGCTTGAGACTTTTTTAACATATATGATTCCTACAACTAGCCAACTGTTATGGGAGTATGCGAAAGAAGTATCCCAAGAGGCTTCAAGAAAAGGAGCCTCTTATATTGAGGCTCATTATGATAAGGCTTGTATATATACTTGGCTAGCTTGGCAATCTCCACCAGGCAGACAATTACACAACGCCGTTACAGAAAGGATACTGGAGCCAACACACATAGAGGCTCAGAACTTTGTGAGTTGGTTTAAAGAGCTATATGACCTGTAATACCAATATTTGATAAAGATGATCATAATCCAACGCCTAAGAGCCTTGCTACTCAATGATTCTAGTTTTGGTTTTTCCGCTCGCTTCACATTGGATTGGTATTAGCTATGTCAATTGATCAATTAATGACTGAAGCGCTTGCTCTTCCTGACAATCTCAAAATTCAGCTTGTGGAGGAGTTGTTGGCAAGTTTAGAAACAGTAGATGGGGCTATTCAAGCCGAATGGATTGCTGAAGCCCAGAGGCGGCGGGATGAAATTTTGGCTGGCACCGTACAAACCATTCCTGGGGATGAAGCACTTGCTCAAGCGAGAAATCTTCTGAATCAATGAAGTACGTTTTTCATCCAGAGGCACTGGCTGAATATTCACAAGCTATCCAGTACTATGCCGAACAGCGGGTTGACCTGGCACAGGCTTTTATTGATGCGGTTGAGAATGCTGTCTACCGCTTGCGAGAAGCCCCAAACCGTTATCCTAGCGTTGCTCCAGGCATCAGGCGGTGTATAGTTCGCAAATTTCCGTACAGCATTTTATACATGGTTGAGGCAGATTCTATTTTGATTTTGGCAGTTACCCACGGCAAGCAGAGGCCAGGGTACTGGCGATCGCGCCTCGGATAGTTTGATCAGGCAACCTTGCCCAAGCAATGGTGGAAATCACCTATCGACCTCTGACAAAAGCGCGATCGCCCCATGGCCGAACTCCTGCTGTCGTGGCAAGCCAGACGTTTTGAGCCTCAAAAGCAGGCCTGATACTATTGGTGTGGCCCTTGAGTGGCGACAAGGTTTCTATGGCCAATAGCTCAAAAGATTTGAGGCTAAAACCGACATTCCGCAGGTTGACAAAAAGAATATTTGGCGGGGCTGAGGTAAGCTCAGGGCAAGCCATGGGATCGCGTCTTGGAGATAGAGAATCTAGATCAGCGGAGCTCACCGACATTTCGCTGATCGCCAACGAGCAGGTGGTGATTCTGGTCACCGACCAGGGCTATATCAAACGCATGCCCGTGGCCACCTTTGAGGCCCAGAGCCGCGCCACTCGGGGCAAGGCCGGGGCCAAAATGAAGGAAGACGATGGCGTGCAGCACTTCATCACCTGCTACACCCACGACTACCTGCTGTTCTTCAGCGATCGCGGCGTCACCTACGCCCTGCGGGCCTACCAGATCGCCGAGGGCTCCCGCGCCTCGCGGGGGATGCCCAGCAGGTGGCCGCAGGCTTCGTGGAAAATCACGCCGCCAAACTTGTTGGCCATGATCACGGGGTAGGTGCCCGACTCCACGTAGTCGGCATAGAGCATTTTGCCCGCCGACTCGGCCACATCCGCCGAGGCCGAGCGAAAGTCCCAATTGCGCAGAAAGGCCGGGTCACTGGTGTCCCCTGCCCGCTGGCCAATGGATGAGTGGGGGCGATCGCCTGGGTTGAGCAGGTGCCGCAGGGCGGCGATCGCCCCGGCACAGGCAAACACCGGCAGGGTGTAGCCGGGACGCGGTGGTATGGATACGCCTTCTACCATCTATTTATCTAGCCCGATGCTATCTAAACTGATCCCAAACCGGCAGAGCTTTGACTGTTTCTACGGTCAGATCTAGCAGTGGCAGACGCCCGCTTTGATGGTGGCCGATGCGGCGTTCTACAGTGAACCCAACCTCCAGCAGGTGGGGAGTTTGCCCTGGTTGAGCCGAGTGCCACAAACCCTCAAAGCGGCTCAAACCCTGGTGGATAGCGCCCCCGATTCGCTGAGCGAGAGGCCCTGTGACCTCGACGGCTATCGGCTGTGGGAACAACGGCAGCGCTACGCTGGGGTGGAACAGCGCTGGATTCTGGTGGAAAGCCCGCACCGACGCGAGTCAGAGGATTGGCTCAAACCCCTCGAAAAGCAGGAAAAGGGGCTGCAACGGTCGTTGCGCCAACTCTGTAGCCAGGTGTTTGCCTGTAAGCCCGATGCCATGGATGCACTCCTGCGCTTTCAAGACTCCCTCACCGGCTACACCCTGACTCAGGTGGCGCTGGTCTCGGTCGCTGCTAAGCGTCCCCCCGGTCGGCCCAAGCGCTCTCAACCCTCAGACTCACCGACGTTAGGCTATCAATGGCAGGCGACCCTGGAACGCACCGCTGAGTATGAGGCCCAGTGCCAACAGCGCTATCGTCGCTTCATTCTGGCTACCAACGTCCTGGATGACGACACCTACCCGGCCCAGCGCCTGCTGCAAGAGTACAAAGCTCAGCAGCACGTTGAGCGCGGCTTTCGCTTTCTCAAAGACCCCCTCTTCTTCACCAGCAGTGTCTTTGTCAAAAAACCGCAGCGGGTTGAGGCCCTCGCCCTCGTCATGGCCTTGACGCTGCTGGTCTACAGTCTTGGCCAGCGCAAACTCAGAGCGCAGCTCGCCCAAGCCGATGACACGGTGCTCGACCAAAAGCAGCGCCCCACTCGCAATCCGACCTTTCGCTGGATTTTGCAGAAGTTTCAGGCCATTCACTTGGTCTCTATCGGCTCTTCTCAGCAGGTCAGCAACCTCTCAGAAGAACGCAACAAAATCGTTCGCCTTATGGGCTTCCCGGCCTGCCGGTACTATCTCCTAAATTAACTCCTGTCAACCTGCGGAATGTCGGCTAAAACGCTACGGCAAAGCGCTGGCGGTGGGGCTGGCCTCGGCGCTGGGGCTGTTGGTGGTGGCTGGTGCTGGCCCTATGCCGCCTTTCGCCTCAGCCCCTGGCCCTCAGCGCTGCTGATTCGCAGAGCCTTTGATGCCGGTGCGGCAGACATTTCTGCGGCCCTCGAATCCCACTTGCCAGATACCGTATCGTCGATTCTCGATGAGAACTATGCGGTAGGCGATCGCAATGCCTACCTCGATGTCTACTTTCCCGCCGACCTGGCCGAGGGCGAGACGCTGCCGACGGTAGTGTGGAGCCACGGCGGCGCGTATATTTCAGGCGACAAAGAACAGATCGGCAACTATGCCCAGGTGCTGGCTGCTCGCGGCTTTACCGTCGTCAGCGTCGGCTATTCCATCGCGCCGAGGGCCACGTTTCCCACCCCCATTCGCCAGGTCAACCAGGCGCTGGGGTATTTGGTCAAGCACAGCGATCGCCTGCATGTAGACCCCAACCGCCTATTTTTGGCCGGAGACTCGGCGGGGTCTCACATCTCAGCTCAGCTCGCCGTGGCGATCACCGAGCCCACCTACGCCCAGGCGCTCGGCATTACTCCCACGGTGACTCCCGAGCAGATTGCGGGCATGGTGCTCTACTGCGGACCTTACAACATCCATGCGGCTAACCTCAGCGGGGCCTTTGGCTGGTTCATGACTACCGTGCTGTGGTCTTACAGCGGCGACAAAAATTTTTCAGAAAACGCCTACTTTTCTCTGGCCAACGTGACCGACTACGTTACCGCCAACTTTCCGCCATCGTTTATCTCGGCAGGCAATGCCGACCCGCTGCTGCCCCATTCGCTGCCCCTGGCCGATCGCCTGGAGCAACTGGGGGTGCCAGTCAATACCCTATTCTTTCCCACCGATCACGAACCGGGGCTGGGCCACGAGTACCAGTTTGTTTTAGACAGCGAGGCGGGTCAGCTCGCCCTAGAGCGGTCGGTTGAGTTTTTAGAGCAGTCCACCGGGCCTGCCAATACCCCCAACACGTCACCGCAGTAGCTGATCGATCATGCGGTTGGCCTGTGATTCGTAGCTGCCGCCAAATAGCGTGAAGTGGTTGAGGATGTGGTACAGGTTGTAGAGCGTTTTGCGGGTCTTGTAGCCTGCATCGAGCGGGTAGGCAGCATTGTAGGCGTCATAAAAGGCAGCAGGGAAGCGGCCAAATAGTTCGGTCATGGCGATGTCCACCTCGCGATCGCCGTAATACGTCGCCGGGTCCAAAATCACCGGCTCACCCTCCGTCGTCACCGCCGCATTGCCCGACCACAGGTCGCCGTGCACCAGACTGGGGGCCGGGTCGTGGTTTGCCAGCAGATCGCCCAGCACCATCAGCAGCTCGTGCTGACGCGGAAACCGCCCGCCGCGACGGCCCGCCAGGCGAAACTGGTGGCGCAGCCGGTGCTCGCGGTAAAACTCCAGCCAGGTGGCCGTCCAGGGGTTGGGCTGGGGGGTGGCCCCAATGGTGTTGTTCTGGTGCCAGCCAAAGCCTTTATCGTGGGTCACCCGGTGCATGGCGGCCAGCGCCTCGCCCATGCGGCCCCAGGCCTCGCCGCCGCCGCCCAGATCCAGCCACTCCAGGGCAATGTAGGCCGAGCCATCCACTATGCCCCAGGCGATCGGTTTGGGCACGCGAATGGTCTGGCTGTCGTACATCTCCTTCAGGCCCAGGGCCTCGGCCTCGAACATAGCCACCTGCGACGCCTGGTTGAGCTTAATGAAAAACGACTGGCGGCCGTCGCTGAGCTGGTAGGCCTGATTGATGCAGCCACCTCCCACCGATCGCCGGTCGGCCACGGTAAAGGCGGTGCCAGTTTTGGCGGCAATATGCTGAGCGATCGCAGTCCACATACTCAACCCGCCCTAAGCTGCTGGCTGGAGGGCAACCACGCCGTAGGCCTCAGCCGAGAGGTAGCTCTGGGCTGCCCGCAGCACATCTTCGACGGAGAGCTTCTGGATGTAGGCCGGGTAGTTGAGGCCTTCGGCGATGTCGCCAGTCAGGGTGTGGTAGTAGCCGTAGAGCCCGGCCCGATCGCTGGGGGTTTCGTTGGCAAACACAAACCGATTGGCCACCTGGGTCTGCACCCGGCGCAGCTCGGCCTGGCTCACCGGCACCTGGGTGATGGTGGCAATGTGCTGGGCGATCGCGGCCTCGACCACCGCCAGATTCTCTGTTGGCAGCTGGGCCGACACCATAAACACCCCCTGGTGGGCCAGGGTCATGTTGCTACAGCTAATGCTGGTCACCAGCTTGCGGTCTTCGCGCAGGTCGCGCACCAGCCGCGAGGTCAGCCCCCGCCCCAAAATTGAGGCCACAATATCCAGGCCATAGGTGTCGTCGAGCTGGGCTATTCCAGGCACTCGCCAGGCCATCAGCAGGCGCGCCTGGGCCAGGGCTGGGTCAATGTGGACAGCCCGCCGCACCGACTCGAAGGGGGGCTCCAGGTCGCCGGGCACCAGGGGCTTAAATCGCTCCATTACGGCAGGAGTAGCGGGGGGGGTGCGCTGGGCCATGGCCCGGTCAAATCCTTCGGCCACCGTGGCAATCAGCGTTTCCACCGACAGGTTGCCCACCGCCACCGCCGTCATACTCTGGGGCTGGTACCAGGTGCTGTGGAAGGTGCGCATCTGTGCCGGGGTCAAGGTTTCCACCACCGAGGCCGGGCCCAGCACCGGGCGACGGTAGGGCAGGCGGTCGAACACCAGTTCCATGGTGCGGGCGTAGGTGCGGCGGCGGGGGTTGTCGTCGGCGCGGCGAATTTCTTCTAGAATCACCGGGCGCTCGCGCTCAAAGTCATCGTCGCTGAGGCGGGGGGTCATCACCATCTGAATTTGTAGCGGCGCCAGGGCGACAAAGTCCTGGGGGGCGGTGGTGATGTAGTACTTGGTATAGTCCTGGCTGGTGGCGGCATTGGTAAAGGCCCCGCGCTCTTCCACCCGGCGCTCAAACTCGCCGCACTGCAACTGCTGGGTGCCCTTAAAAATCATGTGCTCCAGAAAATGGGCCATGCCGTTGATGGCGTCGCTTTCGACCGCCGAGCCCACCCGCAGCCAGAGGCTCAGGTTGACGACCTCCAGAGGCATTTGCTCAGCAATGACCGTCAGGCCGTTGGGCAGGCGACGAATGGTGGGAGAAACCAGGCGAGAAGGCAGATCAGCGGTCGCTGAGAGCAAAGCCATAGCAAAAATTCGCAACCTGAAAAAACATTAAGCCTGAAAAACGCAAACCTTAGAACATCTTAACGACTGAATCGCCTGCCTGGCACATCCATACCCTGACGCCCTGACCGTTTCTCCAGCCAACCGCAGAGCAATGTTGCGCCCGTAGCGGGAGACAGGGTTTCGTGTCCGGGCCAAAATGGCAGAATTCAGTGTCCCATTCTGGCGAAAGTATTGTAAATTCCTGGTATGCGGCCTATTCCGGGGAGATTTCATGGGCACCTGGATCAAAGAAACAGACATTGCGATTTACCTGATGCAGGGAGGCTACTGGATCTCTCGAATTACCAAATACCCCTCCAGCACCAACCCCAAAGAGCAGGTGGTCAATATTGGCAGCATCCGAACCTGGTTTTTGCGCAGCGACTACCCCCGCGCCATGACGGTGTCCATCGGTACCGGAGCACCGGAGCCACAGCCCCTGCCGCCGCCGCCACCCCCACCGCCCCCACCGGGCAACACCATCAACGCCGCTGGCTTAGAAATTGTGAAAGGGTTTGAGGGACTGAGTCTCAGTGCCTACCCCGACCCCGGTACCGGCGGCGAACCCTGGACCATTGGCTACGGTCACACCTCTGCCGCCGGGCCACCCCAGGTGTACCGGGGGCTGACCATCACCCGAGCCGAGGCTGAAGACATTCTCAAGCGCGACCTGGCCAAGTACGAAAAGGTGGTGGCCAACGCGGTCACCCGCACTCCCACCAGCGATCAGTTTTCGGCCCTGGTGTCCTTTACCTTCAATGTTGGTCCCGGCAATTTGCAGACCTCGACGCTGCTGAAGAAACACAATGCGGGCGACTTTGCTGGGGCTGCCGAAGAATTTGGCCGCTGGGTCTACGCCGGGGGCAACGTGATGCCCGGCCTGCAGCGACGGCGCCGGGCCGAACGGGCCCTCTACCGCAGCGAAAACTGGCAGCAGTTTATGTAGACCCCGCTGAATTTGGTATGCGGGTTTGGGGATGGTGCGATCGCACCATCCCCAAATTTTTGTGGGTAGGTCGCTACGATAAAGAGCATTAAGAAAGAAGCATTAAGAGCTGTAAATCGCGGCTCCAAAGGATGGGGCCAGGTGGGGAAAAATAAGTTGTTTCCCCCTGGTTAATCTGTCCCTAAACGGCCAAAGCGTGAAGTCCTCCGTCCCGTTTGCCCTCCAAGAGCCGCCTGTATGAACGATGATGGGATGTCGATTGCCCCCGACCCCTCGCCCGCAGGGCGGGCACAAACCGCAACGACTGACCCCATCAGTGAGCCGCAAGCCCCTGAGCAGCCTTTTCGCACCCTGCTGAACAGTATGGCTCTGGCCGGGTTGATTACCGATACCGGGGGCAACATCGTCTTTTGCAACGACTACCTGCTCGAGCTGATCGGTTGGCAAAGCCAGGACGTCGTCGGCCGCAGCTGGTTTGAGCTGTTTGTTCCCGCTGAGCAGCGGCAGGAGCAACAAGCGCTCTTTGCGGCGGCGATCGCCCGCAGGCAGTGCCCCACCCACCACAGCGGCGAAGTATTAACCCGCAGCGGCGATCGACGTCTGATTGCCTGGAACTATACCGTCTGGGCCAGCCCTGAGGGCCAGGTCCGGCAGATCGCCAGCCTGGGCCAGGACCTCAGCGAGCAGCGGCAGGCCCAGCAATCGCTGCACGGCGTTGGGCTCGACCTGGGCGATCGCAGGCCGACCGATCAGGCCCTGGTCGACGCCCACCAGCAAATGCAGGCCTTTATCGACAACACCCCGGCCCTGGTCAATATCTTTGATATCGATGGGCGCTACCTGCGGGTCAACCGGGCCACCGCTGACCAGTTTGGGCTGAGGCCCGAGGAGATCGTCGGCAAAGCCTTTGTCGACCTGCTGCCAGCGGTGATCGCCAACACCTTTATGGCCCGAGTGCGGCAGCTGGTGAAAACCCAGACTCCACTGACGGTCGAAGATACGCTGCAGCTGGGCGATCGGCAAAAGGTCTACCGTTCCGTGCTGTTTCCGGTGGGCACCGATGGCGACAACAGCCCCATTTTTGGTTCCGTTGCCACCGACATCACGCTCCTGGTCGAAGCCCAAACGGTTCTGCGCCGCCAGGCCGAAGAGGAGCGCCTGATTCGCACCATGACCCAGCACATCCATCAGTCGCTGGATGTGAACGCAATTTTGCAGACCACCGTGACCCAAATCCGGCAGTTCTTGCAGACCGATCGGGTGCTGATTTACCGCTTCAACCCTGACTTCAGCGGCACCATGGTAGTCGAGGCGGTGCTGCCCCCCTGGGCCGCCACCCTGGGCCTCACCGTCGAAGATACCTGCTTTCTGACCAGCCCTGAGCTGGTCCACAGCTACCGCCAGGGCCGTACCCACCCTATCGGCAATGTCAGTCAGGCCGATATCGCCCCCTGCTACCGAGCGTTGCTGGCGCGGTTTCAGGTGCAGGCCAACCTGGTTGTCCCGATCAACTGCGGCAGCGAGCTGTGGGGGTTGCTGTGTGTTCACCACTGCCGAGGCCCACGCCAGTGGCAGTCCCAGGAGATCGCCCTGCTGGTTCAGCTGGCCGACCAGGTGGCTATTGCCCTGCAGCAGAGTCAGCTGCTGGATCAAACCGCCACCCTGGCCCGCCAGGAAACGCTGCTCAACAATATCATCAGCGCCATCAGCGACAGCCTGGAGCTCAACACCCTACTGCAGCGAACGGCAACCGAAATGCTGCAGACGTTTCAGGCTAGCCGGAGCCTGGTGGTGCTCTGCCAGGCCACCGACGCCTACCTAACCCACACCAGCACGGCCAGCGTGCCGGGCTGCGACAACTTAGAGGGGCAGATTATCCCGATCGAGGGCAACCCCCACGCCCGGAAAGTGCTGCAACAGGAAGCCCCGGTGGTCGTCAACGATGTCACCCAGGAGCCCGTCTTGGTCCCACAGCTAGGCCTGGCCCTAAAACTCGAAATTGGGGCCATACTGGCGGTCTCCATTCGCTACCGGGGCGTGGTCAAAGGCATTTTGAGCGTGCACCAGTGCCCCCATGCCCGGCAGTGGAGCCAGGATGAAGTCAAGTTGATCAAGCGGGTGGCCGACCACCTGGCGATCGCCATTCACCAGGCCGAGCTGTACGCCCAGGCCCAGGGGGAGCTGGCCGAGCGCAAGCGGCTGGAGGCCCAGCTGCGCTACGATGCCTCCCACGATCGCCTCACCGGCCTACCCAACCGGACTTTATTCCTGGAACGGCTGGCCCAGGCGCTCGATCGGCTGCATGACCAGGGCCAGTCCAGCACTGCTCCAGGCTCCTGGTCCTCAGATGGCCCGATCGATTCCTGCGGCGATGCCGGGACAGAACGCTCTGCGAATCGCCAGTTTGCCCTGCTGTTTCTCGACCTCGACCGGTTCAAAGTCATCAACGACAGCCTGGGCCACACCATTGGCGATCAGCTGCTCCAGGTGGTGGCCCAGCGCCTGCAGACCTGCCTGGGCTCAGCGGATCTGGCTGCCCGTCTGGGGGGCGACGAATTTGTGGTGCTGCTGGCCGACCTCAGCGATGCCACCGATGCCATCGCTATGGCCCACCGCATTCATGCCATTCTCGAAGCCCCGGTGCTGCTGGAGGGCCACGAGGTCTTCATCCACACCAGCATTGGCATTGCCCTGAGTTCACCCGCCTACACGGACCCCAACCAGATCCTGCGCGACGCCGACATCGCCATGTACAAAGCCAAGGGCAGCAACCGCGAGTACGCCATTTTCGATGCCCCCATGCACGCCCTGGTCGTCCAGCAAATGCAGCTCGAAAACGACCTGCGCCGTGCCCTGGAGCGCTCAGAGCTGAGGCTGTTCTATCAGCCCCTCGTCGATCTGGTCACCGGGATTCCCCAGGGGTTTGAGGCCCTGGTGCGCTGGCAGCACCCCCAGCGGGGGCTGGTGCCGCCCCTGGACTTTATTCCCATGGCCGAGAATCTAGGGTTGATCACCGCGCTCGATCGCAGGACCCTCAATCAGGCCTGCTGTCAGCTCAGCCAGTGGCACCGGCAGTTCGCCGCCAGCCAGGCGCTCAGCGTCAGCGTCAACCTCTCCGGCAAGCAGTTCGTGCGCCCCGACCTGATCCAGCAGATCGACGGGGCCCTGGTTCGCAATGGTCTCCAGGGACGGCATCTCAAGGTCGAAATTACCGAAAGTGTGCTGATTCAAAACGCCCAGCTGGCCATCGATCTGCTTCAGCAGCTGCGCCAGCGCCACATTCAAATCTGTATGGATGACTTTGGCACGGGCTATTCCTCCCTCAGCTACCTGCATCGCTTTCCCATCGACGTGCTCAAAATCGATAAATCCTTTGTCACCACGCTGAACAGTCCTACCCAGAACCAGGGCAACGACGAGATTGTCAAAGCCATTCTGAGCCTGGCCGCCAACCTCCACCTCAGCGTCATTGCCGAGGGGATTGAAACCGCCGAGCAGGCCCACTACCTGCGATCGCACCACTGCCAGGGTGGGCAGGGCTACCATTTCTTTCCGCCCCTGTCGGTAGAGGCGGCCACGGCCCTGATCGGCCAGCTCAACCGCTCGGCCCTCCGGCCTAGAACGGAAACGGCTTATAGGGAAGCCACTGGGCCCACAGCTTGGCCAGAGTGCCGTTGACAATCAGCTGATTGAGGGCCTGGTTGAGGGCCTCTAGCAACTCCCGGTTGCCTGGCAAAACGCCGATGCCAAAGGGATGCTGGGTGGGTAGCTGAAAGGCTACCCGCAGGGTACCGGTATCGGCTTCGGTCGTCAGTAGGGGCAGGGCATCGCCCACCAGCGCGTCGATCGCGCCCTCTCCCAGGGCCGCTAGCAGGGTTGACAGGGTCTGATCTGCACCCACAAAAGTTACCCACTCCAGGTCGGGTAGCGCTTCATGCAGGGCGATCGAGGTGGTGCCCGCTAGGATGCCGAGGCGCTTGCCCGCCAGGTCTGCGGCCGTGTGGATGGGGCTGTCTTCGCGCACCAGTACCGCCTCATCAAACCGCCCATAGGGACGGGTAAAGTCGGCCCAGGCGCGGCGATCCTGGGTAATCGCCTGGCTAAACCACACCACGTCGTAGTTGCCGGTGCTGAGGGCGGGGTAAAACTGGTCGGGGGCAATATCCACCCAGACGGGCTCCAGCCCCAGCACCTCGCCAACGGCCCGCGCCACGGCGGGTTCGTAGCCCAAGCGTTCCCCCTCCTGGATAAAACTCATGGGTCGAGCGTCAAAATCGCTGGCGACAATCGTTAGCTGAGCAGGGCGAACGGTGGTGAAATCCATAAACGGTGCGAACAACCATAGTTATCCGCTATTGTGACACCAAACCTGGTCGGCCTTAGAGGGCTGTCGCCCTCCGCTGACCATCCCCCGGTGCCGGGCCCCGGCCATCCCTTGAAATCGCCCACCATTCATGGAATGGTGAAGACAGTACTGCAAGCCTGCGCGAGTTCTGAATGACTGTTGGTATACCCGCTTCCGATCCGGCCTTTGCCTCCCTACGCGACTTTCGACCCCTGTTGCTGAAGGCCCACAAAATTTTGATGGACGCCGAGAAAGACCGTTACGAAGCCAGCCACGGGGCGATCGCCACCAAGGGTGACTACCTGCGGCTGGTGCTCAGCCACGAGCAGTTTAGCTGGCTGCGGCCCATCTCTCAGCTGATTGTGCAGATCGACGAGGTGCTGATGTCGAAGCAGCCCCAGCCCGTAGAGCGCGCCCCCGAACTACTCAACCAGGCCCGCCATCTGCTGCACGACACCGAAATTGGCCAGGTTTTTCAAGACCGCACCGAGTCCGTAGCCCGCCATAACCCCGAAATGGCCGCCATGGCCCAGCGCATGGACGAACTGATGCAGCCCTACGCCCCTGAGGCTAACCCCGACACCCCTGATTGACAGGGACCACGTGCAGGCGTCCATCCTGTGCAAAGATAAGAGGATTGCAAACAGAATGTTCCCACCTGGGTACCAGGCGCTAGGGAGGATTGAGTAAGAGCGAGTGTGTGTTATGAATGTTGGCGATCGCGTCCGAATCAAAGAATCCGTGATTTTTTATCACCACCCGCTGCACCGCAACGAAGCCTTCGATGCCAAGGGCCTGGAGGGTGTGATTATCAATATCCTCACCGACTACAAGGGCCGTCCCATCAGCCCTAACTTTCCGGTGCAAGTCGAGTTTGAGGTTGAGGGAGCCAAGCGCCCCATGCGCGCCCACCTCAAGCGTGACGAACTAGAGAGCGTTTAATCCCGAATCCCAGTTGTATACACCTGCCCCGTAGGGGCGTAGCATGCTACGCCCCTACGGGGTTCCTGGTTATGAATCGGGGTTACCAAATCCGATTTTCTATAAACCCCCTAATTCCGACTATTGGAGACTGTCATCCATCAGCTACCCGTAGGGTGTATCCGCGCAGCGATGCACCGACTAGGGGCTATACCAGGAGCAGCTATCCAGCCAGGTTTAGGGTTAAAACCCCTAGATCGGGCGGCGGTTGAACCAGCTCAGCAGGTTCAGCTCCGATCGCATGTGTTCAAGGTCTTGCTGGTTTTCAGCCGCCACCTGGTAGTACCACTGGCAGTAGTCCTCCAGGCTGGCCCGATGCTCCAGCTCCAGGCGAAACTCCTGGGCGGCCTGATGCAGCTCCAGGTACTCGATTATTTCCTGAGAGGTCGCCAGCGATCGCGGCCTTAGGTATTCAAACATAGCCCTCTGGAGCGTCTAGGCTCATCATAGCCTTTTGGCCAGGGGGAGGGAGTTGGAGGGTGGGAGGGTGAGGGAGTTGGAGGGTGGGCGAGTTCCCTACCCGCCTACCCACCTACCCACCTACTTCCCCCGCCCCCAGCAGCGCCGCCACCGCTACACAGCCCCAGCCAGCGATCAGTGCCGCACCCCCAAGGGGAGCCACGGCCCCCAGCAGGTTTTGCCCAGTCAGAGCCAGGGCATACAGACTGCCTGAAAAAATTCCGGTACCCACCACAAACGCCCAACCCGCTGCGATCAGCAGCCCTGGTGCGCCCAGCCCCTGGGCCAGCACCACGGCGACCAGCAGCAGGGCCAGGGCGTGGTACATCTGGTAGCGAGCGCCGGTCTCAAAGATGGTCAGCAGGCGATCGCTGAGCTGCGGTCGGAGGGCGTGGGTGGCAAAAGCTCCTGCCGCCACCGCTGTACCGCCCAGTACCGCCGCGATCGCCACAAAAAGTCGAGCCGTCCCCATAGTTACCCTTTCATCTAGTGCCCTACGGCGTAAGTCAGCCAACTGTTCCTGAAACCTGAAACCCAGCACCTGAAACCCTCAGCAATGGTTGCCCTATTTCTGACAACCCGTACTAGTTGGCTGAAGGTTCTCGTACCGCTTCCACCAGGCGAGAGAAGTAGAATCGCGTTTTGGTCATCGCCCGCCGCTCAATGTGCCAGCCGTCCGCTTCCAGGGCTTTGACAATATCGGCCTCCCGATGCAGGTAGGCCCGGGTGGTCTTGCTGGGGCCTGGAAAGAACTCGCCCACCCGCTTCAGGGCGCTGTAGCACAGAGTTTTGGGCGCAAAACTCATGATCAGACGCGATTCAGCCAGGGAACTCAGGTGGCTGATCATGGCCTGCACCTTGTCCTGGGGGTAGTGGATCAGCACGTCCAGGCAAATGACCGTGTGGTAGCGCCCGCCCAACTCCTCCAGGTCCTTGACCTCAAACGTAGGCAGGTTTTCGCCCCCCAGGGTGGCCTCGGCCCGCTGCCGGGCCTCCTCGACCATTTTGGCAGAAATATCGCTGGCGTAAACCTTGGCCCCAGCCTGGGCCAGCGGAATCGAGAGACTGCCCACGCCGCAGCCAGCGTCGCAGCAGGTCAGCCCGGCCAGGTTGCCGTCGGCCTCCAGCCAGCCCAGCAGGGTATCCACGGTGCGCTGATGGCCCTTGCGAATGTCGAGCTGAACTTTGTTGACCTCGCCATCGCCGTAGATGCGCTGCCAGCGGTCAAATCCAGTGGCATTAAAATACTCACGGACCACGGTCTTATCGTCAGTGACAGTCATGGGCTGGCTTCGAGGTTTGCGAACTTCTGTAAAATTCTATGATGTTTTGCTGCACCAAAACCCTCCGCAATGAAACTCAATCTTCCCCAATCCCTTGGCAGGCCTCAGCCAGAACCCGCCCGGGACATCACCAGTGGCATGATGGGAAAGCACGTTTCGATCGCACTAAAAGGCTATGGTTACTCCCGAAATTGGCATCATTATGGGCAGCGACTCCGACCTGCCCACTATGGCGGCTGCCATTGAGGTCTGCGCCGAGTTTGGGGTGACCCATGAGGTGGCAATTGTGTCGGCCCACCGCACCCCCGATCGCATGGTCAGCTATGCCAAGACCGCCCGCGATCGCGGCCTCAGGGTAATTATTGCTGGAGCAGGCGGAGCCGCCCACCTGCCGGGCATGGTTGCCGCCCTCACCCCCCTGCCGGTGATTGGCGTGCCGGTGGTCAGTCGCACGTTGCAGGGGCTCGACTCGCTCTACTCCATTGTGCAAATGCCTGCCGGCATTCCGGTGGCCACGGTGGCGATCGGCAACGCCAAAAATGCCGGGCTGCTGGCGGTACAGATCCTGGCTACCGATCGCCCTGCCCTCATCGACCGGGTCGCCCAGTATCGTCACGAGCTAGAGGCATCGGTGATGGCCAAGCAGCAAAACCTCGATCGCCTTGGTCCCCAGGCCTACCTATACGACCAGCTATGAGTATTTGTACTCATAGAATGAAAGTCTCTTCCCTCAAAGCGGCTTTAACGATCCAGAAATTTGTGGTTAATTAAGCCTATGTTTTGAAGCTATACGGGGAATGTAGCGGTCTCTCCGAACGCTATGTATCGCCTGATACAGATTGACTGCCTCAGAATTGATGGAATCAATTTGTTCTGTCTTTACGCAAATTCCTCTGCCTACTAGCGTCAAAACAATGCTCGGGCAGATTAGCAGAAGTTTTCCAGGCATTCGGCTCCCTTGGTTGTTGTCAGGAACTTGCTGCAGTTGCATCGCGGCTCGCAGAATTCATCTTTTCTGTGAGCTTTAGCTCCCATACGGGTCTGTCTCGCGGCCACAGGGCTGAGGGTTCAGGTCTAGATACATCGGCCGTGTTCACTGTCTGATTGTGTTGAAGGAACGTCTGTTGAGATGTCTAATCTAGTGTTGCGTAATCGTTCTAGGTTCCGAAAGCGGTCTAAGACCGGCTTTTGGAACACCAGCGTGCCACCCTTCGATCAGGCGATTAAGCGCCTGTTTGGTCGCGTTGGCGGCTGGGCTTGGGTAGCCTGCATTCCTCTGACTTTGGTGATTTTGGCCACCTGGGGAGTTGCTGCTCACGCTCAAGAGGAGTTGACCGTAGATGATCTGCAAACCACCCTCGATAACATCTGGGTGCTGATTGCCGCTTTCCTCGTTATCTTCATGAATGCCGGCTTTGGCATGCTGGAGACCGGGTTTTGCCGCCAGAAGAATGCCGTTAACATTCTCACCAAAAACCTGATCGTCTTTGCCCTGGCCACCATTTCCTACTGGTTTATCGGTTTCTCTCTCATGTTCGGCGGCGGCAATGGCTGGGTCGGCTGGGGGAACTTCTTCCTCGGCGGCGATGCTGAGCTTTATGGACTGGAAACCGGCGTTGGCCTGACCAAGGACACGTTCTTCCTGTTCCAAGCCGCCTTCGCCGGTACGGCTGCCACCATTGTGTCGGGGGCCGTTGCTGAGCGGATTAAGATCATTGACTTCATCATCTTCAGCGTTTTACTGACGTCGATTGCCTACCCCATTACGGGCCACTGGGTCTGGAGTGGGGATGGCTGGCTCGGTGCCCTGGGCTTCCATGACTTTGCCGGTTCTACGGTGGTACACTCCGTCGGCGGCTGGGCGGCCCTGATGGGTGCAGCCTTCCTGGGTCCCCGCATGGGCAAGTACACCGCTGAGGGTCAGGTCAGCGCGCTGCCCGGCCACAACCTCAGTATTGCTATGCTGGGTTGTCTTATTCTGTGGATTGGCTGGTTTGGTTTCAACCCCGGCTCTGAGCTGGCTGCCAACCTGGCTGTGCCCTACATTGCGGTTACTACCAACCTCGCCGCTGCTGCGGGTGGCATTGCGGCTACCTTTACCTCCTGGGCCCTGAGCGGCAAGCCTGACCTGTCGATGACCATCAATGGCATTCTGGCCGGTCTGGTGGGTATCACCGCTGGCTGCTACGTCGTGGGCTATGCTGGCGCGTTCTGGATTGGTCTGCTGGCGGGCGTCCTCGTGGTGTTCTCGGTGGGCTTCTTCGACAGCATCAAAATTGATGACCCCGTGGGCGCTACCTCTGTGCACCTGGTGTGCGGCATTTGGGGCACCCTGGCCGTGGGCCTGTTTGCTAACCCCAACAACTTCACCCAGGCGGGTGATCCTGAGGCTATTGCTGGCCTGCTCTACGGCGGCGGCATTGGTCAGCTGGGCGTGCAGATTCTGGGCATTCTCAGCCTTGGCCTGTTCACGGTTGTTGTCTCCAGCATCTTCTGGCTAATTCTCAAGTCGGTGCTGGGCCTGCGGGTCAGCGCCGAAGAGGAGATGAAAGGTCTGGATATCGGTGAGCACGGTATGGAAGCCTACAGCGGCTTCCTGAAGGACACCACTGATATGACTGGCGTGATCTAGTCACCCCAGCCTGTCTTGATTAGTGGGAACTAGGTTCTAATCGGTTCTGGCAAGTTTGTTCAGGACGATGTCAATTCATCTGCGGCTGGGGCATTGCCTCAGCCGCTTGTTTTTTGAGCCCAATTCTCAACTCTGGGACCCAGCTATAGCTGTAGCCAGTCCGGTTGAGACCTGTTCTAAATGAACGTTGATGGGAATATTCTGGGGGTTGTGGGTGTCCTGCCCAGCGTGACTACGCCTGGAACTCAAGCTGGAGAGGCCAAAAGCCTATCTTGGCAAATGGTTACAATGTTGCTTTAGGCGTAGAGGGCAACTGGTAGTCTAGGTGGAAGTAACTGCTGCCGATGCGAGTAGGGTTCATTAGGGCTTGCCGAACCTCAGGTCAGGTAACCCCTCGGTGGAGACGCTACACATCGACGGTTCCCTATTTTGAACCATGAGCAATTCCACATCTGTCGTGGAAGAATTGCTGACCGCAATTCCCCAGCTTAGACCCAGCCTCTATTTCAAAACCTCGCTGACGGCGTTGTCCCATGCTATGGAGGATCACGTGCTGGCGGGAACTGCAAAGTTTTTGGTGATCGCCAGCTTTCAGCAGGAGCGGTTTTATCTCCAGGAGGCCAATCGCTACCTGCGGATTGCAGAACTCACTGACCAGGTCTACGTGTTGTCAGCCCTGGGCACCAGCTTTGTCAGTCGCTCGGACAACTATGAGACCATTGCCTTTGAGGCCGACGATGCCCTCACCCAGGAATGGCATCTGGTGGTGGTTGGGGAGGACTACAGCGCCTGCTTAATCTGCCGGGAGCGATCGGTACCGCCCACCGATGGTCCTCCCCTCGACCAAACCCGCCGGTTTGAAGGCGTCTGGACCCAGGATCGCTACGTTGCCCAGGCGGCGGCGGGGCTGCTGCTCGATCGCATTGTGGGGTATCGCCCCGATCTGGCCGACAAAGTTGCGATCGCCCGCCACCGCTACATCGACCCAACCCTCACCCCAACCCAGCGTCCGGACGGCAGCGGCGGCCCTGACCCCTTCACCCAGCGCCTGGTCACCTACCTGCAGGCGGGGCAGTACAAGCTGCTCAAGGCCTATAAAGCCATCACCGCCCAGGAGCGTCGCGAGCGCCTGGTCAACTCCATTACCTCGGTGGTGCGCCAGTCCCTCAATGCCGACGAAATTTTTGCCAAGGCGGCCCAGGAACTCGGCCAGGCCATGCGCGTGTGTCGCTGCCTGATCTATCCCTGCAGCGCCACCGATGCCACCGTGGTGATTGCCCATCAGCACCTGAATGGCAACGTGGGCTCCCTGCTGGGCGAAACCTGGCCCCTGGCCACCAACCCCCTGTTCGACTACGTGCAGGACACCAAAGAGACCATCGCCATTGCCGATACCCAGGCCCGCGACTCCCCTTTCCGTCAGGAACTAGAGGCGATTCAACCCCTGATTGAGCAGTGGCAGATCCAGTCCTGGCTGATTGTGCCCCTGACCTACCAGGGCAGTCTGGTGGGCCTGATCGAACTGCACCACTGCCAGCCCCAGGCCTACGAGTGGAGCGAGGACGATACGGCTCTGGTCGATGCGATCGCTGCTCAGCTCAGCGTCGCCATTATTCAGGCCGAGGCCTATGCCAACCTGCAGGACCTGAACCAGCAGCTCGAAGCTCTCGATCGCACCCGCGCCAACCTGATCGCCATCACCGGCCACGAGCTGCGCACCCCCCTCTCCACCATTCAGGTCTGCCTCGAAAGCCTGGCCACCGAGCCCGACATGCCCAACGAGCTGCGGCAAATCATGCTGCAGTCGGCCCTCGAAGACGCCGAGCGTATGCGCAAGCTGGTGCAGGACTTTCTCACCCTCTCGCGGCTGGAGAGTGGCCGGGTGGAGTGGAATCTGGAGTCGCTCTCAATCCAGGAATGCGTTGATTTAGCGCTCAGCAGCATCCACGTCAGCCAGGACGACGGCGAAAGCCCGAACATTAGCGTCAAAATTCCTAAGCAGGTGCCCCTGGTGCGGGCCGATGGCGAGTGGCTGGTCGAAGTCCTGGCCAAACTGCTCGACAATGCCCAAAAATTTACCCCTACCACCGGCAAAATTACTATTCAAGTCACCCGCTCCAGCCCCACCCACCTTCAGGTCACCGTGGCCGACACCGGGCGCGGCATTGAGCCCAGCCGTCTCAATGCCGTCTTCGACCGCTTCTACCAGGAGGAGGGAGCCCTGCGCCGCACCACCGGGGGTACCGGCCTGGGACTGGCCATGTGCCGTCAGATTGTCGAAGGGCTGGGGGGTACCATCTGGGCGGAGTCGGCGGGTAAAAACAAAGGCAGCCAGTTCCACTTCACGATTCCCATTGCCCAGGGCAAGCTGGATGGTCGCAGCAGTCGCAGCAGTCGGTCGGGCACCAAGCAGCCCGTTACCGTCCCTGGCAACCCGTCGGTACTCCTCGATGACTGAACGGATCCGTTTAGCTGGCTCATCTCATCCTACCGTTAGGATAGGGACATGGCCCGTTAGGGGCCGTAGTCGGTAGGCAGGGCAAAGGACGGGCATGGGCGATCGCCAACCACCAAAACCGACCTCCTCGTGGGCGACTCCGCTGACGGAGGCCTGGCAGCACTTGCGCGATCGCGCCAGCCAGCTGCGGCCCACCGAGCAGCTGAGCCGCTGGTTCAACGTCGATGACGACAGAGTAGCCGACATTTTAGCGGCGGTGCGCGAGCAGTTGCCCACCACCGAGGCCCTGCTGATTGGCAAACCCCAGGCGGGTAAAAGCTCTATTGTGCGGGGGCTAACCGGCGTCTCTGCCGAAATCGTCGGTCAGGGGTTTAAGCCCCATACCCAGCACACTCAGCGCTACGCCTACCCCTCCGAAGACCTGCCCCTGCTGATTTTCACCGACACTGTAGGGCTGGGCGACATTACCCAGGCCACCGATGCCATCGTGGTCGAGCTGGTGGCAGACCTCAACCGCAGTAGCAAAGCGCGCATTCTGATCTTGACGGTCAAAATTAACGACTTTGCCACCGATACCCTGCGGCAGGTCGCCCTACAGCTGCGGCAGCAGTTCCCCTCCGTGCCCTGTCTGCTGGCGGTGACCTCCGCCCACGAGGTCTACCCGCCCTCCCAAACTGACCATCCCCCCTACCCCCCCGACCTGGACGCCGTTCGTCGGCCGTTCGAGGCCATTCAGGCCAACTTTGACGGGGTCGTCGATCGCACGGTGCTGATCGACTTCACCCTCGACGAGGACGGCTTTGACCCGGTGTTTTACGGCTTAGAGGCGCTGCGCGACGCCCTGGCCGACCTGTTGCCCGAGGCGGAGTCCCAGGCGCTCTACCAGCTGCTCGACGAGCAGGCCGAGGCCGCCGAGCAGCTGGGCAACCTGTATCGGGACGTGGGCCGACACTACATTTCTGCTTTTGCGGTGATGGCCGCCACCCTGGCGGCGGTGCCCCTGCCCTTTGCCACCATGCCCGTGCTAACGGCGCTCCAGGTTTCCATGGTGGGGCTGCTGGGCAAGCTCTACGGCCAAACCCTCAGCCCCTCCCAGGCGGGCGGCCTGATCAGCGCGATCGCGGGCGGCTTCTTTGCCCAGGCCGTAGGCCGAGAGCTGATCAAGTTTATTCCCGGTTTTGGCAGCGTAATTGCCGCCTCCTGGGCCGCCGCCTACACCTGGGGACTGGGCGAAGGAGCCTGCGTCTACTTCGGTGACCTGCTGGGCGGCAAAAAACCCGACCCCGAAAAAATTCAGGCAGCCATGCAGGAAGCCTTCACCCTGGCTAAGGATCGCTTCAAGGGTGGGGGATTCGACACAACGCCTGCTTCCCCCTCAGATCCTTAGCCGCTGTGGCTAATCCACCCGGTGCTTCTCTTTCTCTCCACGCTGTTTGCGCAGCGCCGCCAGACCCATGCCTACCAGACCAGGCAGCAGTGCAGGTGTTGGAATTGCGTGAGGCTCGACTTGCACGTTAGTAACAAACATTGGTGTGCTCCCTGGCTCTGGTGGTAATAGTCCACCTGGAGCAAACAGTCTGGGGAAAACAAGGTCTACTCTAAGCTGTTCGCCAGCTGTGAACCTTGCGTAAGGCCTTTCATTTTCCTTAGATGAGAAAGGGGTAAAGCTAAATATCTTGATTGTAGGGATTTTTCCCGTATTGGGGCCTATAAATCGATAGACGTCAGTGCCCGTAGAGACGTTTGTAAATAAAGAATTCAGACTAAACGAAATGAAGTTGTCATCCAGGTCGATATCCCAAATGCCACCAAATTGCTTCAGTTCGATAGTAGGCTCGTTGCTATCAGGGTTGGGGGGAGTGACTACAACCCTCGTCGGCCCTTGCACAATAGGTATTGTTCCCTCATAAGGAATCCTTATGGACGGATTGTCAGAGTCCACGAGAAAGTTTTCGACGATTACAGGGCTACCCAACGAGAACGCCTGCGCCGAGTTGGCCCAAACTGGGCCCAGAATTAGGGCAGTACCAACTGTCAGGCCAATGCCTGCAAGTCTCTCCTTCATCTGCTTCTCCGAAACGGGGGCTTTTACTAACTACGAGAGGCAGATGCACAATCCGGGGACTCGCGGACAAACCTGGGGGAAGGACGCGGTTCATACTCCGCCCACGTTCTAACAAAAAATACGTAAACTTGCCCAAGATTGAGTCAGAAAGTTTACCAAGCCTTAATGAAACATTCAAACTTTAAAGGCGATCGCCCCTAGGGTGAAACCACCCGCCTGTGCCGCTGGCAGGAAGACATGGGCGGAATAATTCAATAGAAAGTTGCCCAGGCGTGTCCACCGATACAGAGTATTGATCGCCTTCGACTCAATCTGTAGAGAAAGACATGTCAGGAAAACTCTGTGAGCGCTGCTCTCCCAGGCGTGGATAGCCCCGGCGTTGGTGTGCCCAACCAGGCGCGACTGCTGCTCGATCTCCAGCGGGTAAACAAAATTGCCCAGCGGCTGTCGGGCTGTCTTGAAACCGAGCCCCTGGCCCGGATGGTCACCGACGGGCTGGTGCATCAGTTTGGCTGCGCCTTTGCCCGCATCTGGGTAGTGGAGCCCGATCGCGCCATGCTGCGTCTGGTGGCGTCGTCGGGGCTCTACACCCACACCAACGGCTCCTTTGCGCGGGTGCCGATGGGGGCCTACAAGGTCGGCAAAATTGCTCAAAACCGGGTGCCCTTCCTCAGCAATCGCCTGGCCGAGGAAGCCTGGGTCAAAGATCGGGACTGGGCGATCGCCAACAACATTCAGGGCTTTGCGGGCTATCCGCTGATGACAGGCGATCGCGTGATTGGCGTGCTGGCCACCTTTAGCCACAGCCCCATGGCGGCGGAGTTTCTCGAGGTGCTGCAGGTGCTCTGCATGACCGCAACCATCGCCCTCGATGCCGCCCTTCAGGTCGGTGCTCAACCGCCTGGAGCCAAGCACAACCCTATCGCCCGGCCCACCCTTTCCGATCAACTGGCCCACCTGTTGAGCACAACAACGATGGCCCTGGTGGGCACCGAAAGACCTTTGCTCGATTCTGTGAGCTGCCTTTTTTTGCGCCTGGGCGAATTGCTCAACGCGTTTCACTGCGATTATGCCCGACTGGTCTACGGCGCTACTGAGGTTACCCTGGAGGCCATTGTGGCCCTGCCCACCCCCACTGGCAGTGGGCCCGAGGCGGCCGTGGAGGACGCTCAACAGAACGACGCTAGGCCTACCGTGGCCCACTGGCGATCGCGCTGTCGCCTGCTGAGGTTCATGGCCACCTGCCTGGGAGGCAGTCTGCAAACCCAGCCCGGTCCCCAGCAGCAGCTGGTGCAGGTTCTGCTGCGGGTCCCCTACAGCAACGACACCTCCGGCGCGAAAGTGAGCATTCAGTGTCGCACAGCCCTGCTCCAGGCGGCCCTTACCGCGATGGCCTATCAAGCTGGGCTAACGGTCTGCGATGCCTCCGAGGCTGAGGCGGTAGTCATCACCGATAGCGAAACCGTGGCCAGCACCGCCGATCGCGTGCTCTGGATGCGCGTTAGCCCCTCTAGCCAGCCGTCGCCATCGGTCGCAGGCACCCTGGACTGGGGGGTAGAGGCTGACCAGCTGCGCCGGGCCGTCCATCAGGTGCAGTCAGGCCAGCCGGTCGAGGCTATCCCTTTCCCCAGTGCGCCTCAGCCCTCCCAGCGGGAGCGCGAGATCATAGCGTTGTTGGCCCAGGGACTGCGCGATCGCGACATTGCCAACCAGCTGTACATCAGCGAAAGTACAGTAAAATTCCACATCAACAACAGCCTTGCCAAGCTGCAAGCTAAAAATCGCTACCAGGCTGTCTACCAGGCCGCCGTCTATGGGTGGATTTAATTAGCGATGGCCATTAACGCCTAGAACATCTGCCGCTGGCTTTAGCCAGACCTGGGACAGCGCCATAGCCATACACCCCGGCTGTCTCAGTTCTCCCCCTCGGTGGGTACAGTAAGCCCACAACCCGCGCTCCATCGTCTCCTGAATTCAGGAGTCAAATCCTATGGATGACCTGATCAGCCTGCTCATTCAAGTCTTGATTGCGATCGCCTGCGCCTTTGCCGCCAACCTGCTCATCCCCCGCCGCGTGCCCGGCAAACTCCTGGGCTTGGTACTGATTGGCCTGGTGGGCGTCCTGGTGGGCCAATGGGTTGCGGACTACCTGCTTCAGCAGTACAACTTCACCACCCCCTGGCTGACCTGGAGCTATCAAGGGGTGCCCGTCGTGCCTTCGGTGATTGGTTCTGCCATTGTGCTCTACATTGTGACCGCATTTTTGAGCTGGGGCCGCTACGGCAACCGGTAGACCAGCCCCCTTACTAAGTTAGGCGTTGAGTTAGTCACATGCAGCTTTGCTGAACTCAGGAGCTGTAGCGCTCCTCGGCCCAGGGCTCACCCCGACGGTGGTAGCCATTGCGCTCCCAGAACCCGAGGGCAGGCTTGGCCAAAAACTCCACGCCATTGATCCACTTGGCGCTCTTCCAGGCGTAGAGGTGAGGAACTACCAGCCGCATTGGGCCGCCGTGGTCCGGGGGCAGGGGCTCCCCCTCCAGGGTGTGGGCAAAGAAGTTTTCGGGTCGGGCAAAATCCTCAAGCGTCAGGTTGGTGGTGTAGCCACCGTAGCAGTGCAGCATCACGTCTGTGGCCGCTGCGTCCACCTCCAGCTGCGCCAGCAGATCGGTGACGCGAATTCCCCGCCAGGTCACATCCAGCTTTGACCAGGTGGTAACGCAGTGAAAGTCAGCGGTAAAGTCGGTTTGGGGCAGCGCCATCATGTCCGACCAGCCGAAGGTTTTAGGCGTGGCCAGCCCGGTAATGGCCAGGGACCAGTCCGCCTGGGTGAGGTGTGGGGTATCGCCATAGGTCAGCACCGGAAAGCCCTTGGCCAGATGCTGCCCCGGCGGCACGCGATCGGCCAGTTCTGGACCTGGTTTTTGGAAATACTTGCCGGCCATAGGGTACCTTGCACGTCAGGGCACCCCCATTGTCGCCTAACTCAGATGGACCGCAAGCGTCTACAGGCAGGGTTGCGGTGCAAAGCGTAGACTCCGCAGCGGCCCAACCTAAGCGGCTAAATCTCGAATCAAGCGCTTGAGCCAGTGGCGCGATCGCACATCCACAAACGCTTTGCAGTGAGCGCATTGACGAATGCCACTTACTCCAATCCGAAGTAGATGTTTACTGTTGCAGTGAGGACAGTGATGTTGCTGAGCCATAGCGATTTGAAGAAAATCTGCATCAGCGGGCTTTACCCCTAGAGAGGCATTGGGGGACAAGCCCTGCCGATATTTATCATTGTGACGCGCTGCGCCTGGCTCTTAGAGTGCCCAGAGACAGTGTCTCAATCGTCTTTAAAGCCTAAATTTCAGCCCAAAAAAGAGCTGCACCCTGACCTGCGCCAGAGTGCAGCTAAACAAGCTGTATGGACCGGTTCTGCCTAGTCGATTTGAGGGGACGTGGCAGTAGCCAGTTCAGCCACCGTCACCCTGGGAGCAACCATAATGTGAGCGTAGAGGGGGGGGTTTTGCCCAGCTGCCAGCACTGTCGTCTGGGCGCGACTGGCCACCGCGACGGTTTTAGCATCGTAAACCTGGGTTGCCAATTTTGGATACAGGCCAATCCCGATGATGGGCACCAGTAGACAGAGGGCCACAAAGGCTTCCCGTGGCCGGATGTCTAGCATGTTGGGCACCTTGGCCACCACCTGCCCGGCATCTCCGTAGAAGATCCGCCGCAGCATCGAGAGCAGATAGATGGGGGACAGCACTACGCCAACCGCAGCGCCGATGATGATGGCGGTTTTGAAGGTTGTGCTGTAGACGTCGCTGGTGGCCATACCCAGAAATACTGCGATTTCGCTGACAAAACCGCTCATGCCGGGTAGGGCCAGCGAGCCCATGGCAGCCGCTGTAAAGAAGGCAAAGGTAGTTGGCATTTTGCGAGCCATTCCACCCATGACGTCCATGTCGAGGGTGTGAGTGCGTTCGTAGGTCACCCCAGACAGGAAGAACATGACCGCCGCAATCATGCCGTGGGAGATCATCTGCAGCATGGCTCCGCTCATGCCCAGGGTGGTGAATGCCGAGCAGCCAATCAGCACAAATCCCATGTGGGCCACCGAGGAATAGGCCATGCGACGCTTCAGGTTGTCCTGACCGAAGGCCGTCATTGAGGCGTAGATGACGTTGACCACGCCCAGAATGGCCAGGAATGGCGCAAAGTAGAGGTGAGCATCGGGCAGCATCTCAATGTTCATGCGGATGAGGCCATAGCCCGCCATCTTGAGCAACACCCCTGCCAAAATCATTGACACGGCCGCAGGTGCCTCACTATGGGCATCGGGCAACCAGGTGTGCAGCGGAAAGATGGGCAGCTTGACCGCAAAGGCCACCAGAAACGCCGCGTATACCAGCAGCTGGAAGGTCAGCGAATAATCTTTCTGGGCTAACTCCGTCAGGTTGAAGGTGACGGTGTCGCCGTAGAAGGCCATGGCCAGAGCCCCGACCAGAATAAAGATAGAGCCGATCGCGGTGTAGAGAATAAATTTAGTAGCGGCATATAGACGCTTCTGACCGCCCCAGATGGAGATCAGGAGGTACACAGGCACCAGTTCCAGTTCCCACATCAGGAAGAACATGACCAGGTCCTGGGCCAGAAATACCCCAACCTGAGCGCTGTACATCACCAGCAATAGGCTGAAGTAGAGGCGGGGCCGTTTGGTGACGTTCCAGGAGGCCAGAATTGCCAGAGTGGTGACCAGGCCGCTGAGCACAACCAGGGGCATGGCCAAACCATCGGCCCCCAGGGACCAGGTGAGACCCACCTGGGGTACCCAGCTATACTGCTCAACCAGCTGTAGACCAGGCTGATTGAGGTCGTAGAAGTTGGCAAAGGTGTAGAGAATTAAAGAAAATTCGATGAAGCCAATCCCCAGGGCGTACCAGCGCAGGGTTTGCCCATTGCGGTTGGGCAGCACCGGTATGGGCAGGATGGCCAGCAGCGGCAGGATAACTAGGGTCGTCAGCCACGGAAATTGCTCGGTCAGCATGAGAATTTGCGTGAGTATATAGAACAAAACAGCCAGCGCATTGAGGTTCCGGTTTGAGTGTCTGACACGAAGCGGACATATACCCTGGAGGGGCCATCGGTAAAATGGCTGACCTCTGCTGTTCGCGGCGGCCTACCCTAGGCGAGAAGGTCGGAGGATTTCAGCGCACAAGTCGTTGCCCAAAAGCACGACGGAGGAACCGGAGTGAAAGATGGATAGAGAGATATACCTATCTTTGCGCTCGTTTCCAGTATAGGAAACTTAATAAACATTTGATACGTAATTTCCGGTAAAGATAACGAGAACTTTTCGCTAAAAGACCCAAAACCGTTGCTATACAACGGTTTTGGGTCAAAAATCATTTAATTAAATAAAAGTGATTACTCACATTTAGAGATGTCAATAGTGTGAAATGCCTAATTTGCTAGCGCCGGGAGCCTTCCGGCGCTACGATCGCCCGCTGGTAAGGGGTGTGACAATTAGGCAACCGTTTCCAGTCGCCCTCCCCGGGTCTCTAGAGCCAGGGCCAGGGCGGTAACGCTTTGCCCCTCCCTTTGCCAGGCAGTGGTCATCCCCTCAGCGACCGCTGGAGCTGCCGTCGCTGGGGCCAGGGCCAGCAGCGTTGGCCCCGCTCCACTGATCACCAGGCCGTAGGCCCCTGCGGCGATCGCCCCCTCGGCCACGGCAGCGTAGCCGGGAATCAGGGTTTGCCGGTAGGGCTGGTGGATCCGATCCGCTAGGGCCACCCGCAGCCAGTCGCCGTTGCCGCTCTCCAGACCGCGCAGCAGCAGCCCCAGGTGGGCGGTATTAAAGATCGCATCGGTGCGGCTGTAGGTGGCGGGCAGCACCCGGCGGGCCTCGGCGGTGGACAGCTCAAAGTCCGGGATGGCCACCACGGGCACCACGTCGCTGTGCCAGGGAATCGGGCAGAGGGTGGCGGAACCGTCCTCCCCGGCTACCGCCAGTTGGCAGCCCCCCACCAGGGCGGGCACCACGTTGTCGGGGTGGCCTTCGATCGCGATCGCCAGTTCTGCCAATGCCGCTTGGTTCAATGGTTCGTCACAGAGCCCATTGGCCCCCAGCAGCCCGCCGACTATGGCGGTGGAGGAACTGCCCAGCCCCCGGGCCAGGGGTAAATCTAAGTCAATGGCGATCGCCACTGCCGGTACCACCAGTTCTCGACTGCGGAAGTAGTGAGCAAAGGCTTTGTAGGCCAAATTGGAGCTGTCTGTGACTACCCGCTCCGCCTCTTTCCCCTGCACAGTAATCGTGACCGTCCCTGCAGCCTGGTCGAGGGGTGTGAATTTAAAGTGATTGTAGAGGGTCAATGCCGCTCCCAAGCAGTCGAAGCCGGGGCCAATGTTGGCAGTGGTCGCTGGGACAGTTACCAAAATGGATCGAGACACCGCCACACCTCCGGCAGACAAGGGACAATCAGGTCAAGGATAGTAGCACCTTTGGGGGTGCGGGTGATCCGGGCCGGGGCAGTGGTGACTTGCCTGCGGATTCGCTACGGTTAAGGGGCATGGCAACGACACAGCAGAACTGGGGGGGAAGCAATGACACGGATGAAACGGTGGATGCAAGTCGGCTCGGCGGTGACGGTAGGGACTGTAGCGGCGACAGCGATCGCCCCTGCCTGGGCTAACCCAGGTCCCGCCGACCCCGCGATCGCGATTCCCGCCGCCCAGGCCCAGGCCGCCCCGCCCCAGCGGGTGCTGCCCTTCACCGATGTCTCCCCCGACCACTGGGCCTACGAGGCGTTGCTCAACCTGGCTGGCACCTACGGCTGCATCAGCGGCTACCCTGACGGCACCTTTCGCGGTGAAAACGCCGTCACCCGGTTTGAGTTTGCGGCGGGCATGGACTCCTGCCTGAGTGTAGTGGCGGGTATGGCGGCCCAGCAGGCGGAAGCGCGCGATCGCGAGGTCCAGTCCCTGATCCAGTCCATGGAACAATCCCTAAGCGAACTCCGCCAACTCGAATCCGACCTGCCGGAACTGCCCTAGGGCCAGAAAGAACTCCGAGTTCTGGTGCGTAAGCCAGCCAGTCTGGGGCCACCAGGAAAACTCAAACTCGGAGTTCTGCGAGAAAGGTTTTGCAGGCTAGAAATCTGCCCTGGCGGCGATCGCCCCCGTCACCCGCTCCAGCACCTCCGCCACCGGTAGCGCCCCCAGTTCCCCCTGGGCCCGGGTGCGAATACTGAGGGCATTATCCTCTAGTTCTTTTGCCCCCACCACCGCCATGATCGGCACCTTGGCCTTTTCGGCATTGCGGACCATCTTACCGAGGCGATCGCCGCTGGCGTCCACCTCCACCCGCACGCCCTGGGTCAAAAGCTGGTCAGCCACCGACTGAGCATAGCCCAGCTGCTCCTCGGTGACCGGCAGCAGCCGCATTTGCACCGGAGCCAGCCACAGCGGGAAGTCCCCGGCGTACTCCTCGATCAAAATGCCGATCAGTCGCTCCAGGGAGCCAAAGGGGGCGCGGTGAATCATCACCGGGCGCTGGCGCGAGCCATCCTCGGCCACATACTCCAGGTCAAAGCGCTCCGGCAGGTTGTAGTCCACCTGCACCGTGCCCAGCTGCCACTCGCGCTCCAGGGCATCGCGGAAGATAAAGTCCAGCTTCGGGCCATAGAAGGCCGCCTCACCGGGGGCTTCAAAGTACTCCATACCCAGGGTCTGCACCGCTCGACGAATCGCATTCTGGGAGGCCTCCCACACCGCGTCGCCGCCGATGTATTTGGTGGACTCCGGGTCGCGGAAGCTGAGGCGGGCTTTAAAGTTCTTCAGCTTCAGGCTGCGGAACACGGTGAGGATCAGATCCACCACCTTGAGAAACTCATCGTCGAGCTGCTCCGGGCGCACAAACAGGTGGGAGTCATCCACCGTAAAGCCCCGCACTCGGGTCAGCCCCCCCAGTTCCCCGGACTGCTCGTAGCGGTAGACCGTGCCAAACTCCGCCAGTCGCAGGGGTAGCTCCCGGTAGGAGCGCAGCTCACTCTTATAGATTTGGATGTGGAAGGGGCAATTCATCGGCTTCATGACAAACCCTTCTTCGGCGGAGCGGGCGTCATCATCGTCCGCCATCAACGGGAACATGTCCTCCCGGTAGTTTTGCCAGTGGCCCGAGGTCTTAAATAGATCCACCCTGGCAATGTGAGGAGTCACAACCCCCAGATAACCCCGCTTGGTCTGCTCTTCCTTGAGGAAGGTTTCTAGCGTAGAGCGCAGCACCGTCCCCTTCGGGGTCCAGAGGGGCAGTCCCGGCCCCACATCGTCAGCAAAGATAAATAGCCCCAGTTCCCGGCCCAGCTTGCGGTGGTCGCGGCGCTTGGCCTCCTCGCGGCGGCGCTTATACTCCTGGAGCTGCTCTGGCGTTTCCCAGGCGGTGCCGTAAATGCGCTGGAGTTGCGCCCGTTTCTCGTCGCCGCGCCAGTAGGCCCCGGCCACACTCTCCAGTTCAAAGGCCTTGGGGTTGAGGTCAGCGGTACTGGCCACGTGGGGGCCAGCGCACAGGTCCCACCACTGGTCGCCCAGGTGGTAGAGGGTAATGGGCTCTTGCAGGTCTTGCAAAATCTCCAGCTTGTAGGGCTCCCCCAGGGCCTCAATGCGCTGCTGGGCCTCCGCCCGGCTCACGGTTTCCTGCGTGACCGGCAGCTTTTTGTTGATGATCTTGATCATCTCCTTTTTAATCGCCTTCAGATCTTGCTCCGTGAAGGGCTCCGGGCTGTCGAAGTCGTAGTAAAAGCCGTAGTCAATCCAGGGACCAATGGTGACTTGCGCCTTGGGAAACAGGTTCTGCACCGCCATCGCCATCACATGGGAAAAGGTGTGGCGAATGCGTTTCAACGCCTCTGACTCGCTGGTGCGAGGTAGGGCAACGGGCGCAGTGGGCTGAGGGGCAGACAGGTCAGTTTGAGCCATTGGTCAACGCTGAAGGCAAAAAGGTTTGACCTCTAGTTTAGCGACTATTGGCTCAACCCAAGATTGGGCTAGCGCTGGAGAGTACGGTAATCTGCCCTTCGATAGGGGAAATACCCCACTCAGTTTGCCCCTCGCTTAGGTACACTAGAGAGGCAACGGCCCGGTGTAAGTGATCTGCGGCTGTTGTCAACAGGATAAGTTTTAGACAAGAATTGCGCTTTTGCCGTCTTGTGCTATGCTGTGTTCCTGAATCCAGGGTTAATGCCTGCGCAAGTTTCAAGGGTGTGCAGCTTCTCCCGATTCAACGTTCTGAAGAGCTTTTTAAATCGAAAATATGACTGAAGCAATCGCCGACTTAGTTGTCGCTCACCCCATGGTGAAATTTCAGCGCCAAGTTGAGTCTTTAGTTAAGAAGTCCAAAGTTGTTCGCCCCAGCGACCCAATCTGGAAAATTGCCTTTCTCTTTGGCGATGACTGGGCCCATTGGAAGCAAGAACTGGAAGAATTCGACTTTTCGACCCAAGATCCGATTCAAGACCTGCTGGCGGTACAGTCCTGGGAAGAAGACTAGGGCAGGGGGCGGAATACTCTGGGCAGTATTGGAATGCCCAGGGAGTCATGTCCTTGCCGTGACTTATCAACCTCTGAGGTCATGCCACCTACGGTGGCTGCAATCCATCCGATTCCAGGCAGCTCCTCAGTTAACAGCTCCTTAGTTAACTTGTAATAGTTGACAGGTCGGGCTGTAGCTTAATCCGGACAAGAATGGTCGTGATGTTGTCATGGCCATTTTTTTCGTTAGCCAGATCGATTAGCTGAGCTACTCCATCGGACAGGTTGGCCTTGGCGCTCAACAGTCCCGCAAGGTGGGAACTGGTGTGGCGCTCAAGCAAATCGTTGTCGCTCAGCCCGTCGGAGCACAACACCAGCAGCGTGTCTTCGGTAATCTCGTGGTATGCAATGCTGGGTACCAGGTCTTCCTTACCCCGAGGGCCGAGGGCCTGGGTCAGTTGATAGGCATCAGGGCGAGCATAGGCGAGGGCTGGCTCTACCCCGCGGTTAATTTCGCGCTGCCCCACCTCGTGATCTAGGGTGAGCTGCCGCAACCCCAGACGTTTGCTGTAGCCGTAAAGGCGACTATCGCCGACATGCACAACAGCGACAGAGAGGTTGTGGACCAGCACCATGACCAGGGTAGTCCCCATGCGACCGACGCCGGATGTAGCGTTGGACTGATTGATGTCAAAGATGGCCTGGTTGGCTGTGACTACCGCCTGGGTCAGTGTGTCGTGGTCGGGCAGGCGATCGCCCCCCCAGTGCTGGGTCAGGTACTCCCGCAGGGTGCGTACCGCCAGCTGGCTAGCCACTTCTCCAGAGGCATGTCCGCCCATGCCATCGCAGAGAATATAGAGTCCCTTCGCCCTCAGAATAGTGCCCTGGGGACCGCTGACCCGGTGTAGCTGGGTCTGGGTGAAAAACCAGTCTTCGTTGTGGTGACGCTGCTGACCCACGTGGCTTTGACCGGCGTCGTCAAGGAGAGCCAGTTTCATCGGCAGCACCATGGTGGGCGCTTCGATGGGGCCGTTGCCGTCGTCGTCGGTCAGTTCCTGGGTGTCAAAGGCCGCGTCAACCTCCAGGTCAAAAGGATCGATCGCGGCTTCTTTGGCGATCGCGCGATCAGTTTCTTTGATCAGGAGATCAACACCGATGTCGCTGGTGCTGTCAGTGTCGTTATACTCGTCAACCCAGGCGGGCATTCCCCCTTCGACCCCAGGCATGGAGTAGTCTTGGGCCGCTTCGGCCAGGGTCGCCTGCATCTGCTCAACATCGGTGATTGTTCCTTCCACCAGGCCGTCCACCAGGGTTTGCACCTGAAGTGGTAGTTCGGTTTGGCCGCTGATTAGCAGAGTTTGCCACATCCGTCCCAGAGCCTGGAGCGGCAGCGGCGACGAAGACTCCGCAGCGTCGATTTCAGTCAGGCAGATCAGGCTATTTTCGTTGAGAGTCAATCGCTGGGGATTGAGCAGTGTGGCCTGCCCCTGCCATGGGGCCAAAGCCTGCCACAGCAGCGTCGTTTCAAACAGCCACTGGAGGTGCTGAAGCGGGTCGTCAATTGCTATCCACCCCGTCGAGAAGGGCAGCCAGATGGCGCGATCTTCGATCAGCAGCAGCGTGCGCTCGGGGGTTTGCCAGGCGTGGTGCAGCTCGGGAATGGCCGGAAAATAATCGGCCTGAAGCGCCAGATAGGGATAGGCCGCAGGGGGGACTCCCACCGCCAGGGGATGAACTGTGGGATCGAGGGTGGGGTTTTCGAGCCAGGCCGCCTGCAGGTCTTGGAGGGGGGAGTCAGCCTCGGGTTGGCAATCGATGACAACCCAGGGGGTGGAACTGGCTGCCCCTAGAGCCGCAGAGGGGTTTGTGAGTCGGTAGCGGCGATCGCTGTCGAGGTACTTATCATCGTAGAGATCGGCAAGACCAAGGGCTGGCGCCCCGGGGGCGGGAATATCAATCACCCGCCACCGTTCAAGGGGCTGGCCACACTGTTCGCAGGACCGCTGTGAATCGGGGTTTTCAAACTCACAAAAGGGGCAGGTTAACATCCTAGCGACGATCCAAAATGAGGCCAGTCAGCCAGCCCACAGGGATATTCCCTCCATCAAAAACCCGAAATTCGACCATTTCGGTAGGGCTAGAACAGGCGGTTAGACAACATATACAAATACACCCTACTGGCCAAACGGCATGGGTACAGCATGTTAAGTATGACATGGGTAAAGCCCAAAGCTGCCCTATTGCAAGCTCATGGTAACTTACTGCCTCTACCCTAACCTGCTTCACCATCGATTCTTGACCTGCTCTCAGCCAGACTGCGTAGGCAGCTTTCTGATAATCAGCTTCTACCGCTTTTAAGGCGCAGCAGTCGCTGCCGCTCCTGGGTTGTAGCCGAGCGCCACTGGCCTGGCTCCAGGGTACCCAGCTGCAGGTGGGCGATCGCCACGCGCACCAGACGCAACGTCGGATGTCCTACCGCCGCAGTCATGCGCCGGACCTGACGGTTTTTGCCCTCCCGCAGGGTCATCTCCAGCCAGGCGGTGGGAATGCTTTGGCGAACGCGAATAGGCGGGTTTCGCGGTGGCAGGGCTGGGTCTGTCGTCAGCAGTTGCACCTGGCAGGGTCGGGTGCGATATCCCTGAATAGTGACCCCGCCTCGCAGGTGATCCAGGGCAGCAGCGGGCGGTGTCTGCTCGACCTGAACCCAGTAGGTGCGCGGGTGAGCAAAGCGTGGATCGCTCAGCCGATGCTGTACCTGACGGTCGTTGGTCAGCAGCATCAGGCCTTCGCTGTCGCGATCGAGGCGTCCTACCGGGTAGACCTCCGCGACGGGAATAAAGTCTTTGAGAGTGGGGCGAGGCTCAGCAGCGGTGGCAGGGGGAGTACTCCCCTGACTGAACTGACTGAGCACGTTGTAGGGCTTATAGAAAAGGATGTACTGGTATGCCACGGCGTTAGCTCCGGGCGGCCAAGGGGCTGTGCCCGATGAAATTGATCACACACCCTAAGAGTTGCAATGAAATGTTGCAGCTCTTGTGGAAATGTTGAGAAACCACAGCGGTCAGGGTGAGACCGATATGCTGAACTCTATAGGACTGATCGTGGCAGGACAACACCATGGAATTCGGGAATAAGTATCGCTTCTCTTGCACCCTCACCTTCGGCGACATCTATGGCCAAATTATTGCCTGGCTGGTGATTTTGTTTATCAGCCTGGCGGCATCCCTGGCGCTGATGGGGGCGCGGCAGCCCGTGGTTGCCCTGGCTGCCGTTGGACTGATTTTGGTGCTGTCGCTGCCGTTTTTGCTGTTTGCCTTTGTCACCACGCTGTTCAACCACATAGAGTTTGAGCCGGTCGAGGTCAGTCAGTCCTCCCCTAACCGGCCCGAAAGAACGGTTAGCTCCACCTCTCCGGCTCGGGCGTAGGCCGCCTACTCCGCTGGGGCAGGTGCTGGTTCGACAAGGCCTGCCCCGCCGTCGCTGCCTTCTGGGACTGCCTGGCCCTGGGTAGACATTAGCTCAATTTGATCTTTGAATTGGGCGGGAGCCAGCGCCGTAGCCTGGGCAAAGAGGGCCTGGGACGTATCGACATCCCCCTGATCTTGAAGCACCAGTGCCTTGGCCAGCACCGGACGAAAGTCCTCCGGTGCCGCTTCAATGGTTTCGTCATAGAGGGCAATGGCCTGATCGGGGCGGTTGACCTCTACATGTACCTGGGCCAGCAGCAGCTTCACCGATGTGACGTCAATTCCCGCGGCTCCGCCCTCCGCCTCCAGCCGATCGGCGGTTCTGAGGGTGTCTTGCAGCAGGCCAATGGCGGCTTGGGGACGCTCCTGCTGCACCAGCAGCACGGTCAGCCCCTGCAGTGCGTTCATGTTGCCGGGCTGCTGATCGAGCACCTGCCGATAGGTTTGGGCGGCTCCTTCTAAATCGCCCAGCTGCTGCTTGGTTTGGGCCAGCAGTACGGCATAGTCGGGCACTCCAGGGTTGAGCTCGACCAGTTTTTCTAGAGGGCCAACCACGCCGTTGATATCGCCTAGCTGAATGCGCGTATCCACCAGGCCCTGGAGGGCGGTCTGGTTTTCGGGTTCGCGCTCCAGCACCAGTTCGTAGCCTCTGGCCTGGGCCTCAAGTTCCGCCTGCATGGCAGCGGGGTCAGCCGGTGGGCTGGCATCGGGTGTACTGCCGGCCCGGCGGTTGTCGTTGCTGCCCAGGATTGGTAGCAACGACAGCGACAAGAAGGCGGCCAGGGCCAGCGTCAAGACAGTACCAACGAGCCAACGATTGCGGTTTGCGGTCACGGGTTTACCTCATCAGGGAGCGGCAGGAGCGCGATACCCACCAGAGGGCGATCGCGCGGGTTCAACGGTGCTTCAGGTAAATGATTCTAGCGCTTCGGCCCCAAGCCGGGTTTGGCCTGGGACGAGCCAGGGGCAGAACCAGGGTTACAGTAGCAAAGAAGTTGCCAAAAAGCTCAGAAACAATACGGATTGCTAACCGTCTGCGTTGGAAAATGAGAATAGTCGCTTAAGCCGCTGTGGTTAGCCCTGAGGAACCCGACTTTTGGCCGTATTTGGTCAGACCGTAAAGTCCTCAGTAGGTTGCGTAAACCGCTTAAATATTTGCCCCACCCATGTATATGAGAAGGCGAATGTTACGCTAGGCTTACAGGCTAAGTCATGCGCAAAGTACCGTTGCGCGGGGTGGCTAGTTGATGTTGAGAGGGAGATCGGTGGTGTCATGGGTTCTACAGAGCAGGACGCTTTTAAAAGCGACGTTAACGCTAAGAATGGCATCGATAAAAATGGCATCGACCAGGGGACGACATCGGCTGCAGACCGGCCATCGCTAATGTCTCCTCCCCAGCGCCCGGTGCGTCCGGTACGCCCCGCCGGGGCCCCAGAGAAGCCCGCTACCGCCAGCGTCAAAGCCCCAGCCAAGGCCTCTGCCGCCCCAGCGGCCAGTGCAGTGGCGGTGGTGGAGCCCCCCGCCCCAGACCCTGAGGCCTACCGCTATCAGCCCATTGCTCCCCCCAGCGAGCCCATGCAGTACCGGGCCATTGGCCTGGTGCGGGGTACCTACGAGCCCAGCGAGGCCGACCAGCTCAACCGGGGCAACCTCACCACGGAAGACGGCCACGTAATTGATGCAGTGCTGCTGGGCCGCATCACCAGCCTGGTGAAGAAACACATCGATCTCTCCGCTCCCCACCTGTGGGTGGTCTATCCTCGCACCCGCCGCGAACTAGACAACGACGACCAGGATTTGCACCTGCAAATTGTCGGGGTTTGGGAGCCTGAAACTCTGGGTTTGCCAGGGGAAGCTCCCGCCAGCGACGATGGCGATACGGACGCCGACCAAGCCGATCCTGGCGAAAAACCAGATCTGAAAGATCTGCCCCCTGTGGACGACAATTTCTTCTCCATTCGCGGCGAGGTGGTGAAGTATACCCCCGAGGACCAGTGTATTGCGGTCAAAATTTTGCAGGGGGTAAAGCGTACCCCAGGCTCGTCCAAGCCTTTCAAGCTCCTGCTTCACGGCACCATTGAAGGTCGTACCGTCGGGTACTTTTGGGATTTTAAGGTCAGGCGCGAAGCCAAGGTGCTGGTGCTGAGCGAGGCGACGATGGTGGGCATTGTGCCACCCAAAAAGCGCGCCAAGGGCAGCGGTGGCGGTGGCCCTCGGCGGGGCAAGCCGGGTATGCGCGGTGGCCCGGGCGGCAGCAGACCGCCTATGCCCAGCCGTCGTCCTACGGGGAGTAAAGGCAGCGATGCCAGTGCGGACCGGACGGCGAGTCGCCCCAAAAAGCGGGAGGAAAACCGCGATAGCAGCGCTGAACCGTCGAGCTAAAGCCGATCGCAGCTCCTATTTCCCCTGAGCGTCCTGGGGTAAAAACGCGCGATCGCGAGGCAGGGCGGCCACCGGAGCCGCCAGCTCAAACTGGCCTGCTTCAATCCAACTCTTGAGTTCGTTGGCCACCTGGCGAGCCAGGTAAACGCTGGCCAGGGGGGCTGTGCGCACGGATTGCCCCTCAATGGTGATGCTGCCTGACTTGAGCTGCGCGTAGCTAACCAGGCCAAAGGTGGGCCGTACCCGCCGGGGAATCGAGAAATCCATCACCGGAGCCACAATGTCGGCATCCTGGACTGCGCAGTAGGCCGCCACCCGCTCGTTGAGGATGGGAATGGGCACTCCCACCCCCAGCATGAGCGAGGGGCCGTAGCCCTTGAAGTAGCAGCCCCGCACCCACTCAGGGCGCATCTGCTTGGCGTCGCCAATGAGCGCCAGGGTGGCGGCGGGGCCAATCGGGGTGCGGTTGGGCAGCCGTCGCTGCAGCGGAAAGTGCTGGGTACCTTCCCAGGCCACGTAGCCCACCCCGCCGCCAAAGAAAATCCGGCTCCCAATGCCAATCGCCTCCAGATCTGGGTCATTCAGCAGGGGGGACAGCGCCCCTGGATTGGCGTAGACCGCATTGCCCAGACGCGGCTGGAGCGGCCCCAGGTAGGTGGAGAGGGTGCGATCGCCCCCATTGACGCCCACAATGAAGTTTTGATATAGCCCGCGGGGGCTAAACAGGTAGAACTGGTTGATGCTGTCGCGGGTAATGGTGGTTTCGAGGGCGGTGCGCGGATAGCAGTCGGTACTGTGGCCCGTAGCCTGAAGCGGAACGCTGCGCCCCGCGACCAGATCGGCAATCACATGGCCGCCGCCGTGCTCGCGCACGACGTCGGGGTCGCCCAAATCGGTCCCACCGCGTCCGGCTACGGCGGGCTGACTGGCCCCTAGGCACACATCCACTGCCCCAAAGCCAGCGTAGGCAGGCACTCCATCCAGGTAGCACTCCAGCAGCTTGATCGGTGGGTCGGTGTGCCCCAGGTTGAGCATGGCACCCGACGACTCCATGGGTTCAAAGGTGCCGGTCACCACTACATCTACGGCCTGGGCAGCGGCGGCAACGCCCTGCTCTTTGGCATGGGCCTTGAAGGCTTCAGCAGTCTGTACCACCACCGTGCCCTGGCGAATTTTGTCATTGATGCCGTCGATGGTGCGCATGGGCGGGCCTAGGAGTTAGAGCTGCGCCGCAGCCAGAACAGACTCCCCATAATTGCCGAGGGAGCCAGCAGCAGCGCCACAACCACCCCGAGGGCGGGATTGTTCTGCCCGGCCGGGACATCGACCAGCAGGAGTGGCAAAGCGTACTTGATCCCGGCACCGATACCCGCCGAGAACACAATCACTTTAGCCGCAAAACTAAGGTTAGAAGAATTCATGGGCCCAAGACTAGAATTTGCCCAGCGTTCGGGAAGCAACCCCAGACGAGTCCCCCTACGCGGATCGCCGCACGTTGAGACAACACCACTCCTGCCGCCGCCACAGCGTGGCCACCACCCAGCCGTGCTGCTCCAGGGTATCGGCTACCAGCTTCGACTGCTCCAGCAGAATGCCGCTGAGAATGCCCCAGCCATCAGCGGTGACAATGGTGTGCATTTGAGGAATCAGGTCCATGATCACCTCCGCCAGAATGTTACACACAATGCCATCGACCGGAGCCGTGAGCTTGGCCGCGATCGCATCCAAACTGCCGTGGATCAGCGGCAGCTGCTCCTCCGTCAGCCCGTTGAGGGTACGGTTGCCCACCGCAGAATGCACGGCCAGATCGTCGATATCGGCTGCGTAGGACTTTTTCGCCCCCAGCAGCAGCGCCCCAATGGAGAGAATACCGGACCCACAGCCAATATCGGCGATGGTGACGTCGGTCTTTTCGTAGGTTAGCCTCATTTCCAGCGACTCAAGGCAGAGCTGGGTGGTGGGGTGGTTGCCGGTGCCAAAAGCAACCCCTGGGTCGAGTCGCAGCACCAGGCGATCGTTGTCGGCGGGGGGCTCCAGCCAGGCGGGGGTGATGAGAAAGCGATCGCCGATCGGCTCCGGTTGCCAGTGGTCTTTCCAGCTTTTCGACCAGTCCTCCTCATCGATTAGCTGCCAGCTGATACGAGGCGGCACCTGGTCGCTACAGAGGGCATCTTGCTTGATCAGAAGCGCTAGAGCAGAAAGATCCAGCAATTCCATACGGTGCTGGGGGAAATAGGCCTGCACAATGCAGGAGGAGCCGCGCTTTTGGGTCGAGGTGCCCTGGCTGCCAAAGCTGTCAAACCGCCAAAAGACCGTATCCTCCAGGGCTGGATCGCACAGTACCTTTACTTCCCACCAGGTGTTGACCACAGCCATTTTGAACGCCCTACCCTTTGCCCATCCTACAGATTAACCGTATAGGCATCGCGAATTCCCGGCACCTTGAGAATCTCTTCCAAAATACCCTCCGGCAGCGGGTCATCGAGGCTCAGCGCCATCACCGCATCGCCACGGACAATTTTGCGGCCCACCTGCATACTGGCAATGTTGACGTTAAAGCTGCCCAGCAGGGAGCCAATCTTGCCGATGATGCCCGGCATGTCGCGGTGCAGGGTAAACAGCATGTGCTGGGTGGGCGGCACGTTGATCGGGAACTCGTCGATGTCGGTGACGCGAATTTCGCTGCCCCCCAGCAGCACCCCGGTGACGGAGTGCTCACCCAGGCTGCCCTTGGCGGTGAGGTTGAGCGAGCCGGTGTAGTCGCGGATGTCGGCGTCGCGGGTTTCGATCACGTGAATGCCGCGCTCCTTGGCCTCAATCGAGGCGTTGACGTAGTTGACCCGCTCCTGCAGCGCGTGGGAGAGCAGGCCCTTGAGCGCCGCCACCATGATCGGCTGGGTGTCGCCCCCGGCGATGTCGCCCTGGAGCCGCACGGTGAGTTCCTCCACCCGGCCCCCAGCTAACTGCCCCACCAGGTTGCCCAGGGTTTCGGCCAGCTGCAGATAGGGGCGCAGCTTTTGCATCACCTCGGGGCGCAGGCCGGGGATATTCACCGCTGAGCGGGCCGGCAGCCCCAGCAGCACATCGCGGATCTGCTCCGCCACGTCGATGGCCACATTCACCTGGGCCTCTTCGGTGGAGGCTCCCAGGTGGGGGGTGAGAATGATCTCTTTGCCCAGGTCCCGCAGCTCCGACTCGCCCAGGGGCTCGGACTCGTACACGTCCAGGGCCGCACCGCCGATGGTGCCCTCCCGCAGGGCCTTAGCCAGGGCCGCTTCGTCAATGATGCCGCCCCGGGCGCAGTTGATGATCCGCACCGTGGGCTTCATGGTGGCCAGGGCCTGCTCATTCACCAGGTGCGTGGTCTCGGGGGTCTTGGGCAGGTGCAGGGTGATGTAATCGGCCTCGCGGAACAGCAGGTCCAGCTCGACCAGGCGGCAGCCCAGCTGCTCAGCGCGATCGGCGGAGATAAACGGGTCGTAGGCCAGTAGCTTCATGCCCATGGCCCGGGCCACGGTGGCCACGTGGGAGCCAATTTTGCCCAGGCCGACGACGCCCAGGGTTTTCTTATAGATCTCGACCCCGGTGAAGTCCTTGCGCTTCCATTCCCCAGCCTTGACGGAGCGATCGGCGCTGGGAATGTAGCGGGACATGGCCATCATCATCGCCAGGGCGTGCTCGGCGGCGGCGATGGTGTTGCCCTCGGGGGAGTTGACCACCACAATGCCCCGGCGGGTGGCCTCGGGCACGTCGACGTTATCAACTCCGACCCCGGCCCGACCGATGATCTTCAGGTTCTGGCCCGCCTGAATGACCTCTTTGGTGACCCTGGTGCCAGAGCGAATCATCAGCGCGTCGTACTCGCCAATGGCCGCCACCAGGTCTTCAGGCGAAAGGCTGGTGTTGACGTCAACCTGGGCGACTTGGGAGAGAATGTCGAGGCCCGCCTGATCGATGGGGTCGGAAACTAGAACCTTGGGCATGGGTCAGCCATAAAAATGTCACAGGGATCTACTTTACTGCAAAGGCGGAGCGGGGCATTAGTGTGGGGAGTACTTTTGGGTGGATGGGTGGATGGGTAGGCGGGTGGGTGGGTAGATGGGTAGGCGGGTGGGTGGGTAGACGTGGGCTGTAGGGTGCATCGGCGCAGCGATGCACCATTGCTCAGCGATCGCCCCAGTCTTCTAGCGCCCGAAAGCAGTCAGATAGCACCACGTTAGAAAACAGAAAACCTTCGGGATCGCTGAGGCGCAAACAGTGGAGATTGTCCCAGGCGTCGCCCTCAAGGATGACAAACCCCTGTTCAATGTGGGGCTTGAGGGTTTGCTGGAGAATGGCCCAGGTTTGCGGTGCACAGTGCGATCGCAGGTCCTCCCCGCTAATCCCCTCCCGCAGCCGCAGCCCCACCATCAGCCGATCCAGCAGTTGCTCCTTCGGGGGCGTGGGCGGTTCGGTGTGGACTCCGCCCGATTGCCGGAACGCCTCCACCCATTCGCCGTAGGTGCCTAGGGTGCGGGGGCGACTGACTCGCTGGTGCTGGGTGTAGCTGGTGGCCCCGAGGCCAAACCCGTAGTAGGACTGGTTGCGCCAGTAGGTCAGGTTGTGCTGACACTGGTGCCCTGGCTGGGCATAGTTAGAGACTTCGTAGTGGTCGTAGCCCTGGTCGGTGAGGAATGCCTGGGCGGTGCGGTACATGGTGGCGGTTTGGTCGTCCGTGGGCAGGGGGGCATCGCCCGGTTGGTATCGCCTGGCAAAGACGGTTTGGGGCTCAATGGTGAGGTCGTAGATGGAGAGGTGGTGGGGCTGGAGGGCGACGGCTTTAGATAGCCCGGTTTCCCAGGTTTCCAGAGTCTGGTGGGGCAACCCAGAGATCAGATCCAGGCTCCAGTTGGCCATGGCGACCTGGTGCAGCCAGTCCACGGCCCGGTACACGTCGGCGGTGCGGTGAAAGCGGCCACAGCGCTCCAGGGTGGCATCGTCCAGGGCCTGCACCCCCAGGCTGATGCGGTTGATGCCTGCGGCCAGATAGCCCTGGAGGTGGGCCAGATCAAAGGTGCCGGGGTCCATTTCCATGGAGATTTCGGCGGTGGGGGCGATGCCGAAGCGGCGATCGAGATGGGCGAGGATGGTTTCAAGCTGGGGCACCGAGAGCAGGGAGGGGGTGCCACCGCCGAAGAAAACGGTTTGTAGGGGGTGAGGGTTGAGCTTGGGAGTGGCTGCAATTTCTGTGCAGAGCAGTTCTACATAGCCCTCAACGGTGCCGGAGGTTTCGCCCCGTTGCTGGTTGCCAAGGACGGAGATCGGGAAGTCGCAGTAGAAGCAGCGGCGGCGGCAGAAGGGAATGTGGATGTAGGCGGACGTTGGAGGGTTGAGATCTGGGGGGTTCTGGGTCATGGCCAGAGCCTCCCAGCGAGAGACTTAGGGGCAGAGCCAGATCTGCCGCTGGGGACATTTCGATTGTCCCCAGACCCCCTCGACCAGGGCGTTCCGCCGCCCTGGACCTCGCGGAAGGTTTGATCTGTAGGCGGCGGGTCGCGCTTCGCATCGGTCGCGGCTTGTAGGTGATCGGTGGGGCGATCGCTCATTTGCATGGATTTGACCTGTGTTAGAGCAGGCTAACACTATCGCCGAGTTTGAGGATTTGCCCGCCCTGGCCCACGATGTTGGTGTTGACCGCCAGCTTGTAGAAATGGTTGAACCGCTTGGGCGGGGCCCAGGCGGGCAGGGTGGCGGCGCGCTGCTGGGCGAAGGTCTTTTGAAAGCTGGCGGTGGCGGTGCCGGTGTCGCTGTCGCGGGTGGGGACAACGCAGCGCTGGCAGGGGTTGATGCCCTCTAGCACCACATCGCCAATGGTGAAGCGAACAGAGGTGCCATTGGCGCTAAAGAGCTGATCTTCCCAGAAGGCGGGGACGCCGTCGATCTCCAGGTTGGTGCGGAAGCGGCGGCGGGTTTCCTCCAGGCTCAGGCCATACCAATCAGCCACGGTTTGGAGGGTGGCGGTGCTGATCACCGTGGGGCCAGCGGCGTGGGTATCGTCGGGAAAGCCCAGGTCGCGGTTTTCTTGCAGGGTGACGGGTTGCTGAAAGTAGTCGCTGAACCAGGCTTCTAGGGCGGGTCGCTGCTGGTGTAGGTGAAAGGTGGCGGTGGGGCGATCGCCCGCGATGGCCAGGGTGATGGATTCGCCAGCCTCCGAGAACGTCGATCGCAGCCGTTGAATAGCGGCGGTGCGCTTGGCGTTGACAAACCGGTTTTGGCGGTCGAAGAGGGCGTAGGTGCGATCGCCCCTCAGCGCTCCACTGCCCAGCACCGTGGCCTGGGACACCGAAACCCCATCCAGCGACTTGACCGGAAAAATGTCAATGCGAGCTAGATGTGGCGTCATACCGTCCAGCGCCCCAGCAGACCTGTGTCCCCCCTATCCTAACCAGCCAAGCTCCAAAATCCGCACTCCAAAATCTGTTTTCTAGCTCCTCCCCACCGCCTCACCGCCTTTGCAAAAAAAGACCCCTGAGTTAGCTATCCTCAGGGGTCTGAATCAGGGTGCATCTACCACTCCCATCTCCTGGGCAGGCGGCGAATTTCCGGGGAAATACCTGGAGTTCATAGATACTTGAAACAAAGTGGCTATGATCAGTGGGCTTGTGTAAATTCTTCGCCCATCCCCTATGGCTCAGCCTGTGACCTCGCCTAAAATCCAAGATTTTCCCGCTAACAGTCCCCTGGCCCCAGCGGTCTATATTGTGGGGGCCGGGCCAGGTGACCCGGAACTGCTGACGGTGAAGGCGCAGCGGCTGCTGAGCCAGGCGGATGTGATTCTCTACGCCAACTCCCTGGTACCCCAGCAAATTCTGGAATGGACCCGCCCCGACGCTGAGCGCATTGGTACCGCCACCATGACTCTGGAGCGCATCCTGCCGCTGATGGTGGAGCATGTACGGGCCGGAAAATCCGTCGTTCGCCTGCAATCAGGGGATCCCAGCCTCTACAGCGCCATCCACGAGCAGATACAGGCCCTGGTAGAGGCGGAGGTGCCCTTTGAGGTGGTACCGGGCATCAGCGCCTATCAGGCGGCGGCAGCCAAGCTCAACGCCGAGCTGACCATTCCGGGCCTGGTCCAGTCGATTATTCTCACCCGCATCAGCGGGCGCACCCAGGTGCCCGAGGCGGAAAACCTGGCCTCCCTGGCGGCCCACAAAACTAGCCTCTGCCTCTACCTCAGTGCTCGCCATGTGGAGGAATCCCAGGCGCAGTTGCTCCAGCACTACGAGCCCGATACCCCGGTGGCGATCTGCTTTCGCATCGGCTGGCCCGACGAGCAGATCGTAGTAGTGCCGCTCTCGGAGATGGCTAAGGTCACGCGGGAAAAGGACCTGATACGCACCACGCTCTACGTGATCAGCCCGGCGCTTCGGGGGCAGAAGGTCAGGTCGCGCCTCTACAACCCCGACCACACCCACCTGTTTCGCCCCCGCCAGGGCTCTGCTGCGCCCTCAGACGCTACCCAGGACGCCGTGGCATCCCAGTCTTGACCCCCGGCGGTTCTGGGCTTAGAGTATCTGCATGCAAGACTTAAAATAAGCCTCTAGGGTTCCGGTTTGGCTGACGCGCTAAATGGCTGGTCCGAGAGAGGCGGGTTGGTGATTTCTAAAGTTACTAACTACACGGCGGGATAAAAGCCCGGGAGAACATGAGGAGCTGTGAGATTTAGCTTCTTAAAATCTCCTGGGCTTTTTAGCTCATTCCTCAAAGCCTGCAATTTGATTGACTCAGCTCCGTGCAACCCTGTGAGGCTTTCCCATGACCGACACACCAAACGATCCCGTATTTCAAAGCCCCAATGGCAGTTCCTCCGAGGCCCAGCGGGCACTGGAGATGGAGGCCCGCCTGCCCCTCACCGGCTGGCAGCAGGAGGTCTCCCAGGGGCTAGAGTACGGCCTGGAGGCGGCGGCTAGCATTCGCGATCGCACCATCCCCACCTTCTCCCGAGGCGAGCTGCCCCACTACGCGGGCATCAACACCTTCCTCAAAGCGCCGTATTTGGAGGACGTGCGCCGGGTGGGCGAGTTTGACGTGGCGATCGTCGGCATTCCCCACGACTCGGGCACCACCTACCGCCCTGGTACCCGCTTTGGCCCCCAGGGCATTCGCCGCATCTCCGCCCTCTATACCCCCTACAACTTTGAGCTGGGGGTAGACCTGCGGGAGAACATCACCCTCTGCGATGTGGGCGATGTGTTTACCATTCCGGCCAACAACGAAAAGTCCTTCGACCAGATTTCTAAGGGCGTGGCCCACGTGTTTGCCTCCGGCGCGTTCCCGATCTTGCTGGGCGGCGACCATTCCATCGGCTTCCCCACGGTGCGGGGCATTTGCCGCCACCTGGGCGACAAAAAAGTCGGCATCATCCACTTCGATCGCCACGTCGATACCCAGGAGACCGACCTGGACGAGCGCATGCACACCTGCCCCTGGTTCCACGCCACCAACATGGCCAACGCCCCGGCCAAGAACCTGGTGCAGCTCGGCATCGGCGGCTGGCAGGTACCCCGCCAGGGGGTGAAGGTCTGCCGCGAACGGGCTACCAACATTCTCACGGTCACCGACATCACCGAGATGGGCCTCGATGCCGCTGCCGACTTTGCGATTCAGCGGGCCACCGACGGTACCGACTGCGTCTGGATCAGTTTCGACATCGACTGCATCGACGCGGGCTTTGTGCCCGGCACCGGCTGGCCCGAACCCGGCGGTCTGCTGCCCCGCGAGGCCCTCTACCTGCTCAAGCGCATCGTGCAGGAAACCACCGTCTGCGGCATTGAAGTGGTGGAAGTCTCTCCTCCCTACGACATCAGCGACATGACGGCGCTGATGGCCACCCGCGTCATCTGCGACACTATGGCCCACCTGGTGGTGTCGGGCCAGCTGCCCCGTCGGGAGAAACCCAGCTACATCCACGAAGAAGCCAACATGAACGTGGATCAGCCCTGGGAGTAGGGCATACGATGTTATTCCAAGAACCGGGCCTCGCAGAACAAGCTAAAACTTGGCAATTTTTGGAGCTGTGGGTAGATCTGGTTCTGTTTCCGCCCAAAGTTCTGATGTTAATCGGCGATCGAGACGGGACTTGCCGAATTTTTAATCCTGGAGCGGATTATAAGCTGATAGTTTCTCACTCCAGTTATGAAGCAGCAAAGGAATGGCTGCTGGAGGATGAATATGAGCGGGTTCAAGGCCAACTATTGGCCGAGGAAGGTCTTTGATTCGCCGACCCATAGAAAATATGGCCACACAATAACAAGGTTGTATAGCAATTCCAGTGCACCATTCTTTCGTTCCCTGTTATGCACGAAACCGACATGACTAAGGCACTGATTCTCACGGTGCGTGACTGGTGGGAGGCACAGCCAGGAAAGCCTGCGATCGCCAAAGTCCACCTCACCGTGGGCAAGTTCACCTGCGTAGAACCGGTAAGTCTGCAATTCGCCTTTGAGGTGCAGACCAAAGGCACCTTCCTCGACGGGGCCGAACTGGCGATTAACGAAACGCCGCTGATTGCCTACTGCCACGACTGCCAGAGCGAGTATCAGCCCGAAATCGGTCTGCAATACGCCTGCCCCACCTGCAAGTCGCCTATGGGCGACATCCGCTCCGGGCGGGAGCTGAAGATCGATCGGGTAGAGTATGCGGAGGCGACCAGCTCAACGTCTCTCCTTTAGGCCTGAGATAAACTGAGATTTAGATAAAGGCAATAGGCCACCAACCATGACCTCTCAAAATCGCTTCTTAGATCAGTTACAGGTGCTCAATGCCCTCTATCAAAGGGGCTACCACAGCGATCTCATGGAGCGCTCCCTCGCCAAAATTATCGAGTTAGAGCATGGCCAAGCTCTACAACAGGCCTCAGACCTACAGGCTAAGCTCCAAGTCTACGAAACCCAGTATCAGATGTCCTCAGACACCTTTTACCAACAGTTCAACGCCGGAGAGCTAGGCGACAGCATGGATTTCCTTGAGTGGAGCGCCTTTTACGATATGTGGCAATCCGTTCAAACTCGACTCGGCGTCTTGCAATCCATCGGTAGCTAATGGATGCTCAGCAGTATCTTAACGAGATCAAAACCAAATTAATTGCCAGCCCTATCGTTGAGTCTTTCTCAATCGTTGAGGAAAGAGATTTACAAGACAGAGGTTACTTTCGGACTCGGGTCACACTAACAAACGCTGATTTTCTTGAAATCGCAGAATACTTCGTCATCATCGAAGACCAACCCCAGCCAGATCGCTATCGCTACCAATGGATGGATAGCACTCAGAAAACACTCCGCAAGCGTTGGGACAACGTCCCTCACTTTCCAAACCTGCCTAACTTCCCTCACCATGTCCATATCAATGCCGAAGACAATGTTCAAACCTCCATACCCAGAGGCCTCACAGAATTTTTGACTTTCCTGGAGTCAGAGATTATTCCAGGATGCTAGTTCGTTTATTTGTACTAGCCTTGCTCTAAAATCCAAAATCCCCAATCCAAAATCTAAACTCCTCCTATGCACCAAACCTTTGACGCTGCCCTCGGCATTGACCTGCTCCACGCCAACCAGGCGGGGGCCGACCACAACCGTGCCCACTTCGATCGCTGGGGCATCACCTGTCTGAACGTGATGAGCAGTCCGGGGGCGGGCAAGACGGCGCTGCTGGAGAAAACCCTGGCGGCGCTGTACGGCGAACTGGCGATCGCCGTCATCGAAGGCGACATGACCACCGAACTGGATGCCGATCGCCTGCGCCAGTACGGGGTGCCGGTGGTGGCCATCAACACCGGGCGATCGTGCCACCTGGACGCCCAAATGGTGGCCGGGGGCATCCACACCCTGGAGCATCAGCACAATCCCAAGGCCCTCGACCTGGTGCTGGTGGAAAACGTGGGCAACCTGGTGTGCCCCGCCGAGTTTGAGGTGGGCGAACACGCCAAAGTCGCCCTGCTGAGCGTCACCGAGGGGGAGGACAAGCCCCTCAAGTACCCGATCATGTTCCAGGAGGCGGACTGCCTGCTGATCACCAAGATCGACCTGGCCCCCTACCTGGAGGTGAGCATCGAGCAGATCGCCGCCAACGTGCGGCAGATGAACCCCGACGTGACCATCCTGCCTGTGTCCGCTAAAACCGGAGAGGGATTGCAGCCCTGGCTGGATTGGATCAAAGCCCGGGTTCAACTCATAGCAAATACTGGCAATTTTCAACTTTCAAATTGACACGAACTCTGCTTAGCTGCTAGCCTGTCAAAGGCACTGGGATAGGCTCTTTCCAGCCTGCCGATGCCAATTGTCTTTTTAAGGCACTGACCAATGGAGATTCTCGGTAGTAGTCACTCGACTACGCTACTTGAATCTAACGCTTCAGACGATAGCCCTGAACACAGTTGTGGCCAAGGCTGGCAGTCGATTTGTGTGGTGACGGCTCTTTTTGCCCTAGGTTAGGGCTGAGCGGTTCACCTCCGGTCGCTGCAAGGGCGGCGACTGCGGGGAGAGGAGGTGAACCCTGGACGGTAGTGATTTATGCGTTAATCCAGCGCGGCAGAGCGTTGGGGAATAGTGCTGCGGGCTGCGATCGCCCTGGGGTAATGCTCAGGTCAAACCACTGGGCGGAGAGGCTGGTTGCCGTGGGTCTGGGGTGCGATCGCGACCTCCTGCGGGTTGCCTAGAGCATCGGTTCAGGGTGTCCAGATCCCAGGGTTCTTGGAATTAACCATGAATTTTGGGGTATCCCAGGACAGAACCCTGGGATCTGCATCCGCATGCCCAGATCCCTAGGGCAAACGCATACTCAGGAGGAGAGTAGCCGAATTAGGTAGTCATTATCCCATCCTGCTTGCAAGCGTTTAGCCTTGATACCCCCTTTGGCAAAAGCGTCCTGACGCAGCAGATTGAGGGCGATGTGACGGACGACGGCCAGATTAGCGGGGGCGTGGTCTTTACGAATTCGAGAGGCATCTTCGTGGAAGGCGACATCGAGCACCCAGTGGAGCTGGTTTTCAATACCCCAGTGGCTGCGCACCCCTTGGGCAAAGCGTTGGACATCGCCGTCAAAACTAACGAGATAGTAGCGCTGCTCAATGGTCGGGGGTTGACCGAGGATACGGCGTTCAGCCTCCACGAGGCCAACGCGTTTTAAGCCAACCCAGCGCTCAGCGTTGATGAGGTGCTCGACCCCATCGAGCAACCAGTGGCGGCGGATGTCGATGCGCCCGTGCCCAGGGGTGATGGTCTGATGAAACTCGTGGGAGATGTCCTTAAAGTCCTGCTGCCGCGCCCAGGTAAACACCTGCTCGACATCCTCGTGAATGTTGCCCTGATTGCCTTTAAGGCTCAAGATGTAGTCGCCACGGCCTTCGATAATCTGGTGAGCAATGGCGGTTTGAGTGCCCATGGCATCAATGGTGACTAGGCATCCCTGGAGGTCCAGAACCTTCAGAAGCTCTGGAATCGCAGTGATCTCGTTGGATTTCTCATCCACCTTGACCTGGGCTAGTACCAACCGCTGCTCATTGGCCCAAGCACTCACCATATGGATGGCTCCCTTGCCGCCCCCTCGGTCATAGGAGTGGCGCAATGTCTTGCCGTCAATGGCTATCTGTTCGCTTGAGCCGAGGTGGGCGACGGCCTTGACCCACGCGACAAAGCAACTCTGAAAGGCGGCGGAGTCTAAGGCTGCAAACAATCGGGCGATGGTGTCGTGGGAGGGAATTCCGTGGGGTAGGCTCAGAAAACCGCGCAGCCAAGCTTCTTTGGCACGGCCATAGGCCGCAATATCTACCCAGCTATCGGCTCCACAGATCACCGCACAAAGCGTGAGCCCGATGATATCGAGCAATCGATGCTCAACCAAGTGGCTACAGCGAGGGTCGTCTAATGACTGAAAATGCTCGATTAACGGCGATAGGGGCTGGGCAGAACACATAACTCACTTCCTAGAAATGAGTCTTAATATTCTCATCTCGAGTATGCGTTTGCCCTACCCAGATCCCAGGGTTCTTAGGACTGACCATGAATCCTGGGGTAGCCTAGGATAGAACCCTGGGATCTTTGTCGGCGTAGTGGTTCGCTATGCCAGCACTCCCAAAGCACTCTTCAGCGCCCTTGCCACTGTTTAATTTTTGAGTTCAGAAAGCCCATTTCTGAGCCCTCTTTCTATTGCAATTTTGTTGAGTGAAATCACTCCGACAGGTAGATTGTTGGCTCTTCCGGATCTGTGGTTGAAAGTGTGCTGGCTGATACATTTTACTTTCCCTGCATTCGCTGAAAGCCTTGCTGCGCCTGAATATTAGCCGAGCTTATCACCCTGAACCCGGAAGAGCCTGATTGTTTTGCCGAGTTGCAGTTAGAAACGGGCTTCCTTTGGGCTGCCATTAGGCCCTTGTTAATCACCCCATTTTCCCTTCAAAGGAGGTGCGCCATGCGCCAAAACGTATTGAACGATCTGCTCCAGCCCTTTGCCCTGGAGGCCGCCAAAAAAGAAGCCAACAGCATTGCTCCGGCGGAGTTGGTGCAACTGCTGATGGAGATTGAGCCCAGCAAGCGGGCGATCGCCTTTCGTCTGCTCGACAAAGACAAGGCCATCCGCGTGTTTGAGTACCTGCGCCCCGACGACCAGGCGGAGCTGATTCAGGCCATGGAGAGCCCGGAGATCTCCGCCCTGCTGGAGGAGCTGGACGTGGACGATCGCGTCCGTCTGTTTGAGGAGCTGCCCGCCAAGGTCACCAAGCGGCTGATTGCGGGCCTCAGCCCCCAGGCTCGCGCCGCCGTCAACCTGCTGCTGGGCTACCCCGAGGGCAGCGCCGGACGGCTGATGAACCTGCGCTTTTTGACCGTGCGCAGCACCGCCACCGTGGGGGCGGCCCTGGCCACTGTGCGCGAGTCCACCCTGGAGCCCAGCGAGCTGGCGCTGATCTTTGTCATTGATGAAGCCCGCTACTACCGGGGCTTTGTGCGTCCGGTGCAGCTGCTCAAGGCCGACCCCAGTCAGCTTATTGCCGACCTGCTGGATGGGGAGACCATTGCCATCAGCGCCACCGACGACGAACTCAGGGCCGCCAAGCTGCTAAAAACCTACGACCTGCCAGCCATTGCGGTGGTGGATAGCGAGGGTCGCCTGATCGGCGACATCACCTTCGACGACGTGATCGACCTGGTGGAGGAGGAGGCCACCGAGACCATTCTGGAACAGGCCGGGGTGGGCAGCCTGCTCAACCGCGATCGCGGCTGGAGCGAGAAATTGGTGCGGGGGCCGTCCCTGTACTCCATCCGCCTGCGGATCATCTTTCTGATCGTCACGCTGATCGGCGGGTTTTTGGTCGGCGGTGTGATCGAGCGGTTTGAGGAAACCCTGGAGGCGGTGGTGGCTGCGGCGATCTTTATTCCCCTGGTGATGGACATGGGCGGCAACGTGGGCACCCAGTCGAGCACCATTTTTGCCCGGGGCCTGGCCTGGAGCCAGATCAGCCCGCCGCAGTTTATGGCCTACCTGTTCCGCGAGGTCCGCATTGGCCTGGTAATGGGGTTGATCTTGGGCAGCATTGCCGGGGGAGTGGCCTACCTGTGGCAGGGAGAACCCAACGGCATTCCCCAGCTGGGGCTGGCGGTGGGCGTTGCCCTCACCATGGTGATCACCCTGGGGTCATTCCTGGGGGCATCGCTGCCGATGGTGATGCTGCGGGTTGGATTTGACCACGGCCCCGCCGCCGATCCCTTTCTCACCACCATCAAAGATTTTCTGGGGCTGTTGATTTACTTCAGCCTGGTGGGCTGGCTGGTGGGCATCGCCTGAGCGACCCGTTCACCAACCCTCAGGTTTAACCCAGAGTTTACGGAGCTTTGGTAAACAATCGAAGGGCTGCGGCAGGATTTTGGATTTTGGCGGGAGGAACCCCTTCGATCAGAATCAGGCTGGAATGAGGTGGCAAAGCCCCGGGCAACCAATCCCCCAATCCAAAATCAAAACTCTAAAATCCCGAGCGCGTTATTAATACAGGGGAGACAGCCAATGGACTGGACAGAGTTTGCGGTGCGGCTGACGGTGGCCTTTTTGCTGGGTTCGGCCCTGGGGCTGGAGCGCCAGTGGCGGCAGCGGATGGCGGGGTTGCGTACCAACACGCTGGTGGCCACCGGGGCGGCGCTGTTCGTGCTGCTCTCGGTGCTCACCCCCGACGAGGCCAGCCCCACCCGGATTGCCGCCCAGGTGGTCTCGGGCATCGGCTTCTTGGCCGGGGGCGTGATTTTGCGGGAGGGGCTGAGCGTGCGGGGGCTCAACACTGCGGCCACCATCTGGTGTGCGGCGGCGGTGGGCAGTTTGGCGGGGGCGGGCTATTTTGCCCCGGCGTTGATGGGGGCGATCGCCGTCCTCATCGCCAACACCGTGCTGCGCCCCCTCGGCTACCGCATCAACCAGCAACCCCTTCAGGGCACCGAGCTGGAGCTGTGCTACCTGTGCGCCCTCACCTGCCGCAGCGCCGACGAAGCCCACGTGCGGGCAGCGCTACTGCAGTCCCTCAGCACGATTCAAATGCGGCTCCGGTCCCTGACCAGCGAGGATCGGGAAGACGCCAAAGACAAAGTTGAGGTCGAGGCGGAGTTGGTCACCCAAACCCGCAACGACCAGGCGTTGGAAAACATTATCAGCCGCCTCAGCCTGGAGCCAGGGGTGACAGCGGCGAGCTGGCGGATCATTGAGCAGGAGTTTGGCTAATCCTCACCATCTCACAACCTCGCTACCCCCACTACAGCGGCCCCAGCAGTCGCCGCACGGCACCGCCGACGGCCCGCTTGACCTGTTGTTTGCGCCGCCAGCGCTCAAACTCTTTGCGGTAGCTGTAGTTGTTGGGGCGGTAAATGCGCCAGGCATCCCAGGCGATCTGCAGCGCCCAGGGGCCAAAGACAATGTAGAGTAGCGGATTCCATAGCCAGCCTCCGGTCACCAGCTGAAATACCAGGGCTCCGCCACCCCAAATGGCAAACTGTGCAATGTCGTTTTGTAGCCGCTGTTTGCGCTGGCCGTCAAACACCTTCTGGTCGGCAATTTCGTATTTCTTAACGTCCCACTCGCGCTCGGCGGCGGCGATCGTTTCAGGGGCAATGCCCAGTTCGTCGGCAATTTCTAGTAGCTGGGTGCGGGAGAGCTCGCCGGACTCGGTCTGCTGGGCGATCGCCAGGCTCAGGATCTGCTGGGCATCTTCAGCCTGATACAGAAACTCGCCATCCCTGACGTATGCGTCTGTGGTTACATCAGCCATCGCTGCCCTCTTGCCCGTGCAATAAACTCAGTCAAAATCCAGACCTGAAGGCTTACCGGTAGAAAACCCTAGCCACGAGCTGGACTCAATAGACCGCCCCGGATTGACCTAAAGGCTCTCTTATCTTTATAGACAAAATTCACCCTGGTTGGAGGGGCGGTTGGGGTACGGAAAACCTGTTGCCTTGGCCCAAACCGCGTCAGTGTGGCCCTTGCCTCCAATAGGGGAATCCTAGCAGTTGGATACGCATCTTAACCATCGGAGTGTGCACTATGACCCAACTGGTCCCTATCCGCCTGGAGGATGGCACCGAGATCTATATGGAGGCCACCGAAAATGTGGTCACCCCCGACTCGCCCCCCAGCCCCAGCCTCGACGGCGAAACGACCCGTACCGCCAAAGGATGGAACAGCGCCAACCAGGCTGTTCAGGTTCAGGCAGCCCAGAGCTTTAAGGCCATTGAAGGTACCATTCGCACCTACACCAGCTACACCCTAAACGCCTTCAAAGACATGGCCACCGCCAATGTTGAAAAAGTCACCCTGGAGTTCGGTCTTAAGGTCGGCGGAGAGGCAGGAGTTCCCTACGTCACGAAAGGTACCGCCGAAAGCAACCTGAAAATCACAGTGGAGTGCTCGTTTAACTAACGTCCTTTTCCTTTGCGGGTTCAATCCATCGTCGTCACTCCAACTGGGTTTCTGTGCAGTAGTTCCGTCAAAAGCGGCCCTGGCAGAAACCCAGTTTTTTGCATGGGTGCTCGATAGCGAGTCAGCTGAACTGAGCAACGCATTGGGTTGTCCCATCTCACAACCAGAGGCTATGTTTCTCCGCCAAAGGGGTTGAGCATAGATTTGTTGTGCCAATTCTTGGCCAATGTATAATAATTTGATGATAAAGCTTGAAAAATAAGGGTTTCCATCGAATCTTTTCTACCATTCTGTTGGCTCTAACCTCTGTTTTTGCGTTTTATCCCTCCAGATAACCCCCGTCCACGCTGGAGCTGCCTCTGCGGTATTGCTGCCTCTTGGCTTTAGTTTTTCCTGTTGGCCGCTCACGACAGTTCCTGAAAATCCGAGTTCATCACCACCCACCATCGCGACAAGGGAATGAGATTTTGCAGGGATTGATGAAGGAAAAACCTATCTTAATCACCTGTTGTGCCGCTGGGGGAGCCCTGGTTGTGTTGGCAATGGTGGTGCGTTCGGATCCGGGTAACACCCCCTCGCTGCCGCCCCCGCCGCCCAGCCCCGACAGCCTGAGTATTCAAACGGTGCCTGTGCCCCCACCGCCGGGAGTAAGTCAGGACATTTTGCAGGACCGCCTGGAGCGCGACCTGACCCGCCAGCAAGATCTGGTCACCAGCCTGCAGGACGAGCTGCGGGCGCAAAAAAACCTGGCCGACGATCTCAAAGCCCAGCTAGCGCGACAGCAGGCCGAAACGGACAAAGTCCTGGAGCAGCTCGATACTTACCAGGAGGCGGTTGAGGCCATGACGTCTCAGCAGGTGCGCCTAATTGAGTCGATCCCCCGCAACAACGAGACCCAAACCATGCTGCTCTGGGGCATTTTGGGGCTGTTTATGCTGCTGGTGCTGGGGGGTGGCACGGCCTTTGCCATTTTGGTGATTTGGCTGATGCACTTACAGCGGCGCACCGTTCAGCCGCCACCGATGGTTTACCCCATGCGAATGCCGCCCAACCCATACCCCTACTATTACGAACGGCAGCCCCTGCCGCCCCCGGGCCAGCCCCAGGCCTATGTGCAGTACGATATCCGACCCTACCAAGATTGATCCTGAGGCCTGCCAACGGGGGGATAGGCCTGCCGAGGGTGGCTCGAACAGGAGCAGGTCTGGCGATTGTAGCTGTGCAACTTTGCCCGGGCAACTGGGAAGAGTCCGCCCTATCCACAGCGGCATGGGGGAGAATGACAGGGTGCGGTTGAAGGTAGGGGTGAGCACAGCCTCTTGATCCTCACCCTCGCCGCTATGTCTCTGTAGCCTTTGCAGCCGATGGCCATGACCCTCACCCAGGTTTGGGGTGCTTTTTTGATTTTTGTGCTGGCGCCGGTCGTGGGAGGGTTGCCCCTCACCGGGTGGTCCACCCGCCTGATCTCGGGGCGGCAGTTGCGGCGGGTGGGCACGGGCAATGTGGGCGTGTCGGCGGCGTTTTACCACGGCGGCAAGGTAGCAGGGATTGTGGCGGTGCTGCTGGAAGCCGCCAAGGGAATTGGCGTTGTGCTGCTGGCCCGATACTATTTCCCGGCGGACCCGGTCTGGGAAATTATCGCCCTGATTGGGCTGGTGATGGGGCGCTACTGGTTTGCCAAGGGGGCGGGCACCACCAATGTGGTGTGGGGCATTGTGGTCCACGACTGGGTGACGGCCCTGCTGGCGTTTATCATGAGCGGGCTGGGGTTTACCATTTTTCGGGAGCGCCGCCAGGGGCGGCTGCTGGCGCTGGTACTGCTGCCGCTGATCACCGCCCTGCGCCACACCGATGGAGCGCTGGTGCTGGCGATGACCTGCCTCAGCCTGTTGATCGCCTGGATCTATCAAAAACTGCCCGACGATCTGGATTTGCCCGAGGAAGAAGGACGCTTGGAGTCTCGCACCATGTTTCGGTTTTTTCGCGGCGATCGCGCCCTGGTGGCCCTCGACGCCCCCCTGGACCCGGCCAAGTTTGGCCACAAGGCGGCCACGCTGGGCCAGCTGCGGGCCTGGGGCTACCCGGTGCCGCGCGGCTACGTTCTGCCCGCCGGAGACGACCCTACGGCCCTGCTGGCGATCGCAGACCCTTCTCCCACCCAGCCCCTGGCGGTGCGATCGTCTGCCCTGGATGAAGATACCGGTACGGCGTCGGCGGCGGGGATGTACCAGTCATTGCTGAACATCGGCGATCGGGAGGAGCTAGCCGAGGCGATCGTGCGCGTCTTCTCGTCCTACAGCGCTCCCCGAGCTAGGGAGTACCGCCAGCGGCAGGGCCTGCCCGAACGGGGGCTGGCGGTGATTGTGCAGCAGCAGGTGCAGGGGCAGTTTTCGGGGGTGGCCTTTAGCCGCGACCCCGTGTCGCGCTGTGGCGATGCGGTAGTGATTGAGGCGCTGCCCGGCGGTGCCGACCAGGTGGTGGGGGGGCAGGTGACCCCCGAACAATACCGGGTGCAGGTGCTGCCCGACGATGTGCCGCCCCTGGCGGAGATTGCCGAGGCCGACTGGCAGCTGTCCGAGGCGCTGACGCTGACGGTGGAGGGGGAGGGCCAAACCCCGTCGCGTCTGTTGCAGCAGGTGGCCTACCTGGCTCGCCATCTGGAGAGCCGCTACCAGGGCGTGCCCCAGGACATCGAGTGGACCTACGACGGCGAGACCCTGTGGCTGTTGCAGAGCCGTCCGATCACCACTCTGCATCCGCTGTGGACCCGCAAAATTGCCGCCGAAGTGATTCCCGGCGCCATTCGCCCCCTCACCTGGTCGATCAATCGGCCCCTCACTTGTGGCGTCTGGGGCGAAATTTTTACCGTGGTGCTGGGCAACCGGGCCCAGGGCCTCAGGTTTGAGGAGACGGCCACCCTGCACCACGCCCACGCCTACTTCAATGCCACCCTGCTGGGGGATATTTTTCGGCGCATGGGGCTACCGCCCGAGAGCCTGGAATTTTTGACTCGGGGAGCCAAGTTTAGCCGCCCGCCGCTGGGGTCCACCCTGCGAAACCTGCCGGGTCTGCTGCGCCTGGTGGGCCGCGAGCTGAAGCTGGAGCAGCAGTTCGCCCAGGACAGCGATCGCTTTGGTCATGCCCTGCAGTCGATAGTAGACACCCCCAGCCACACCCTCAGCCCCGTGGACTTGGTGGGCCGGATCGAAACCATCCTTGACCTGCTCAAGCTCGTCACCTACTACAACATTCTGGGGCCGCTCAGCTTTGCCCTGCGCCGCGCCCTCTTCAAGGTGCCCGAAGAAAGCCTGAACCCCGTGCAGAACGTCGAGATTGCGGCCCTAGATGCGCTGCGGGCGATCGCCCAGGACATTCGCCAGGTGCTCTCCACCCCAGAACTCGATCGCATTACCGATAGCTCATCCCTGATGACAGCGCTGGCCGAGAGCACCGACGGCGGGTCGCTGCTCCAGGAGATGGAGCAATTTCTGGACCAGTACGGCTACCTCAGCCCGGTGGGGACCGATATTGCGGTGGCCACCTGGCGGGAAAACCCCGGCCCGGTGCGCGAGCTGCTGGCCCAGTTTGTCAGGCAGCCGCCCACGGCCAAGCCGACAACCCTGCCGCCCCCGACCGGAAAAGCCGCCCTGGTGCAGCGACGGCTCGACCTCAAGGGCCAGGTCAACACCCTCTACAATCGTCTGCTGGCGGAGCTGCGCTGGAGTATTTTGGCCCTGGCTGCCCAGTGGCAGGCCCAGCACCATCTGGGGGCTCAGGAGGATATTTTCTTTCTCACCCTGGACGAAATTCAGTCCCTGGTGGCTGACGGGACCGCCGCTGACTGGGGGCTGGTGCAGGAAAAAATTGGCGATCGCATGGCCCAGTACCGCCAGGACGCCCAGATGCAGGCCGTACCCTACCTGGTCTTTGGCAACGAACCGCCCAGCCGCAACCGGCCCCGCCTGGCCACCGCCACGGTGCAGCAAAAGCTCTCGGGTATTGGGGCCAGTGCGGGCACCGTGGCTGGCCCTGTGCGGGTGATGACCCAGCTAGAGGTCGTGACTGCCGAGGAACCGTTTATTCTGGTCGTACCCTATACCGATGCGGGCTGGGCCCCTCTGCTCGCCCGGGCTCAGGGTCTAATTGCCGAGGTCGGCGGTCGGCTGTCCCACGGGGCCATCATTGCCAGGGAGTATGGCATTCCAGCCGTGATGGATGTCACCAACGCCACCCAGCGGCTCCATAGCGGTCAGTGGGTGCGAATCAACGGCGAAACCGGCACCGTAGAAGTGATTGCTCCCCCGCAGGAGAGGACTCCCCAGCCCACTCTGCCTCCCGCAGGGGAGGACAGCTAGCCTGAATTGGCAATATCAACGCGAGGAGGATGAGCCTATGGGCAGGGGCTCGGCGGCGGCCACCGCCTGGTTTACTGCCTCGATTGCCTCAGCCCGAATCCAGCCCCGCTGGTTGGCGTGGCGGGCTACCGCGTTCGCATCTTCAAAGGTCACCAATTCGCTACCCGCCTGGCGCACCTGGTCTTTCAGGGCGTCGAGTTCTGACTGGCGCTCGGGGCGTTCCTTGGGGATATTGCGAATGTAGATGCAGGCAATGCGATCGGGGTGGTTCTGCACCAGCTGAGTGTAAATTTCCGGGTCTTTTTGGCCACTGTCACCGATCAAAATAAAGGGCAGGTCGGGGTACTGCTCTAGAATCGGCTCGATCTCACTGCGCTTGTGGTCGCTGTGCTCAAAGGAAAGCAGCTTCGACCAGGAGAGGTCGAGGGCCACCAGGGAAATAGGTCCAGCCGGTAGTCCCTGGGCGTCCATAAATTCTTCAAACAGGTCGTACATGTTCCAGGCGCTGCTGGACACGTAGAAGATCGGGTTTTTGTGCTGATCATCGTCACCGGCATGAAACGCCTGGTACAGGTCCGGAATGCCGGGGATGGGCAGGCGGGTCTGGCTGTTGCCCAGGTAGGCCAGCCGAATCATTTTCCATAGGTCGGTGGCGCTGGTGTGGACAATGGTGTCGTCAATGTCGCTGATGATGCCGAATTGGGCCTGCGATCGCGGCACCAGCAGCTGCGCCACCGCCTCCGGGGTCTCCTTTTTGGTGCGGGGTTCGATCAGCTCAACTTTGGCCTCGTGCCACAAATCCTCCCCAGACAACGGCTGATGGGGCCGCATTTCGTCGAAAAAGAAGCCCGCCCCATCGGTTTCAACCTCGTGGGTTTGATCCTGGAACGTCACCCGCAGCTTAGCCCCCGGTACTTCATCGTGGTCAAAGCGACGCCACATGTTGAGGGCATTTTTCCACACCGGCCAATCCTCATCGCAGGGATGGAGGCCGTCATCGCGCAGCACCCGGCCCCGAAAACAGAGGCGATCGGCGCTACCGTAGCCCCGGTAAGTCAGCACCTGGAGTGGGCCCGCCAGGCCTATCAGCTTGGTAATCGATCCCTTGACGTTGTTGAGATGGTTAATCGGCATAGTTAAATTTGTGAATGGCTTCTCGAAACAGCTCAATCCGGTTTGGGAACCGGGCTGAAGTCCTGCTTCAAGTCAAAAAGTTGATCTCGAAGCGGGCGGTTCGGCGGACCACCGCCAGGAAAATACCTCAGCCAACAACCCTGCAGCCAAGGACCAGATCCACCCAAGCGGATCCCGACTCTCTCAATACCTGGTGTGGCTACTGCCCCTAGCCCGTAGCTCTGGCACCTGGCCAGCTTAAACCTGCTGGGTTTAAGAAGGGTCAGCTTTAGAGTCGCAAACCTCAAACCGACCAACCTCTGTCGTTTGAACGATCTGGGAGTCGCAGCAGGGCAGATTTTTTGCCGATCAATCCAGAAAAGCGGTTGGCAAACTAGTACCTTTAGACTATTCTTAAAAATACAATTGTACTATTTTGATTCCTGGCTTCTCATCTTTGAGCGCGTATGAATGGTTACCGTGGTGGGGCCCAGGCCCTGGGCTGGATTGTTGCGTTGAGTGTTGGTGTTGGCGTCATGGCAGAACTGATTCAATCGGCTCCCCAGAGTATTGCCGAAGATCAAGGGGCGGCGGTCGAGGCGGCCCCAGCCAACCCTTGGCTGGGCGCGTCGTTCCCGCTCGAAAATTTCTCCCGCTACACCTCACCCTTCGGCTACCGCCAACACCCCATGGGCGGCCACCGCTTTCACTACGGCCTCGATCTGGCTGCTCCTATGGGCAGCTACATTCGCAGCTGGTGGGAAGGTAAGGTGATTGAGGTTCACGACCACACCGCCTGCGGTACCGCAGCTATTGTGCAGTCGGGCCGCTGGACCCACATCTACTGCCACATGCAGGGCAGCGTGGTAATCGAAAAAGAGGGGGGCCGCGTGCTGGTTGACCGGGCTGGCGGCATCGAGATTCGCCAGGGCCAGAGGGTAGCTTCTGGCCAGCGGATTGGCCGGGTCGGCATGACGGGCAGCACCACCGGACCCCATCTGCACTGGGGTCTCAAGTACGACGGGGCCTGGGTAGATCCTGCTCTGGTGATCAAAGCTGGGTTCGACTATCAGCAGCTACAGACGGCGCAGGCTGTAGATTAGTCCCTGGCAGACCTGGGTGAGAAACCCTAAATCCAAGCTTTCCAGGGTGTCGCTGGGCCGGTGGTAGTGGGGGTTGCGCAGGTCTGCCGTATCGGTAATCAAAATTGCCGGGTAGCCCAAATCCCAGAATGGCACGTGGTCGCTGCGCCGCGTGTCGGGCACGGCGCGGCCCCCGTTGACCACGGGCAGCCACTGGCTGGGCAGCCCAGCGGCGCGAAAGCCCCGCCACAGCCGCACCATGGTGGGAATGCTCTGCCACGGCCCAATTTGGGCGATATAGTTGCCGCGATTGGGGTAAAACCGCTCCAGCCCTGCCGGGTAGGTTTGGGAGTTGGGCTGGTGGGAGCAGTAGCCCAGCATTTCCAGCGACAGCATCAGCCCCAGGGGTTCTCCCTGCTGGTGGAGGGCGTTGGCATAGTGGCGGCTGCCCACAAACCCCAGCTCTTCGAGGTCAAAGGCGACCAGCCGCAGGGGCGATCGCCCCGGTTGCTGAGCCAAGGCGCGGGCCAGCTCCAGTAGCACTGCGACCCCGGTGGCGTTGTCGTCGGCTCCTGGGGAACCGGGTACCGAGTCGTAGTGGGCGCCGACCAGAATAACCGGGCGGCGGGGCTCCTCTCCGGGCAGGTCCAAAATCCAGTTGGTGAACGACTGCCCCTCGAAGTCAAACCGGTGGTCGGTGACTTGGCCCCAGCGCCCCAGCTCCTGCTGAAGGTATTGCTGCACAAAAAAGTGATGGGCCGAGGCCAAAAATGGGTTGCGATCGCGCGCCACCTGCTCCAAATGCCCTTTCAGGCGCTCCCGTAGGGCCGCATCACTCACGGGGATCACCTAGGCGGGCTTTTGCAGTTCCCGGGCCACCTCAGCCAGGTTCTTGCGGGGCAGCAGTCGGGTGGCCAGGGACAGCATTTTGTTGGTGGTGCCGTGTACCGCGATGCGCTGTCCTTTCTCCATCGCCGCGTAGGCGTAGGCGGCTACCTCGGCGGAAGTAGGCAGGGTTTTGCCCTCAAACAGCTTTGCGTTTTTGGCGTCGGCCTGGGCCTGAAACTCGGATTCGGTGGGGCCAGGGCAGAGGGTGGTGGCGGTCACGCCCGTGCCCTCCAGCTCGCTGGCGATCGCCTCGGTGAACGACAGCACGTAGGCTTTGCTGGCGTAGTACACCGCCATGTAAGGCCCCGGCAAAAACGCCGCCGTCGAGGCCACGTTGAGAATGCGGCCCTGGCCCTGGGCCACCATTTTGGGTAGGTATAGTCGGCTCAGGTGGGTGAGGGCGACGATGTTGAGCTGCAGCATGGCGTTTTGCTTCTCCCAGCTCGACTCGACAAAGGTGCTCAAATCGCCAAACCCGGCGTTGTTGACCAGCCCGTAGGGGGTAATGCCCTTGAACTCGGTCCAGTCAAAGAACTGCTGGCGGGTGTCGGCCTCGGTGAGGTCGCCCCGATAGGTCCACACCAGGATGCCGTGGGCGGCTTCTAGCTCATCCTTGAGCGCCAGCAGGCGCTCTTCGCGGCGGGCTACCAGCACCAGGTCGTGGTGGTGGGCAGCGCAGACCCTGGCCAGCTCGTAGCCAATCCCGCTGGAGGCACCCGTGATCAAAACTGGCTTTGCCATCGCTTGTCCCTGAAACCAAGTCGGCTTGATTCTAACGAATCGCGGCCGGGGCCGTCCGATCGCGGCGGGACTGAATCTCCAGGTACACCAGCAGGGCGTTGACATCGGCGGGGTTGACGCCGCCAATGCGCGAGGCCTGTCCAATGGTGAGCGGCTTGACCTGGGTCAGCTTCTCGCGGGCTTCCTTGGACAGGGTCTCGATCGCCATGTAGTCGAGGGTCGCGGGCAGTTTGCGGCCCGTATTTTTGGCCACCTGGTCAATCTGGTTCTGCTGGCGCTGAATGTAGCCCGAATACTTAATGTCAATCTCCGCCCCCTCTCGCTCTTCGCGGCTGAGGGCAGGGTTGCCCAGGCCGTAGCGATCGAGGTCGCCGTAGTGGAAACCGGGGCGGCGCAGCAGGTCCGCCAGGGTGATCGAGCCCTTGATCCGCTGGTCGGTGTCAAGGGCGATCCGCTGACCCAGCTCCTCGTGCTCCTTCACCCGAGTTTCGCCCAATCGCTCTTTTTCGGCGGCAATGTGGCTGTACTTGCGGGTAAATAGCTCCCAGCGGCGATCGTCAATCAGCCCGATCTCCCGGCCCAGGGGGGTGAGGCGCTGATCGGCATTGTCGGAGCGCAGCAGCAGCCGGTACTCAGAGCGCGAGGTCAGCATTCGGTAGGGCTCCCGCAGGTCCTTTGTGCACAGGTCGTCCAGCAGGGTGCCGATGTAGCTACCTTCCCGCGGCAGCACCAGCAGCTCCTGACCCTGCACCAGGCGGGCCGCATTCACCCCGGCCACAAAGCCCTGGGCGGCGGCTTCCTCGTAGCCCGTGGTGCCGTTGATCTGTCCGGCGCAAAACAGCCCGGCCACCCGTTTGGTCATCATGGTGGGGTAGCACTGGGTGGCGGGCAGGTAGTCATACTCCACGGCGTAGGCGGGGCGCAGCATGGTGCAGTGCTCTAGCCCCGGCAGGGTGCGCAGCATGGCCAGCTGGAGCTTTTCGGGCAGGCCGGTGGAGAAGCCCTGCACGTAGATTTCGGGAATGTCGCGCCCCTCCGGCTCCAGGAAGATCTGGTGGCTCTCCTTGTCGGCAAAGCGAACGATTTTGTCCTCGATGCTGGGGCAGTAGCGGGGGCCTTTAGAATCGACCCAGCCGCCGTAGATGGGCGACAGGTGCAGGTTGTCCTGAATCAGGCGGTGGGTTTCAGCGGTGGTGCGGGTCAGGTGGCAGGGCATTTGCTGCCGCTCCACCCACACCTCGGGGTCAAAGCTGAACCAGCGAATGTCTTCGTCGCCGGGCTGGGGTTCCAGGGCATCGAAGTTGATCGAGCGGCGATCGACTCGGGCTGGGGTACCGGTCTTCAGCCGCCCAGTCTCAAAGCCCAGGCGGTTGAGGGTGTCGGTGAGGCCGGTGGCGGCAAATTCCCCGGCCCGCCCGGCCGCCATGGATTTGTCGCCAATCCAGATGGTGCCGCCCAGGAAGGTGCCGGTGGTGAGGATGACGGCCTGGCACCTGAAGGCCACGCCAAAGTAGGTTTCCACTCCCACCACTTCGTCGTTGGCCCCCAGCACCAGGTCCGTCACCATGCCCTCGCGGATAGTCAAGTTGTCCTGATTTTCGACGATGGTTTTCATCACGGCGGCGTACTCGCGCTTGTCGGTCTGGGCCCGCAGCGCCCACACGGCGGGTCCGCGCGAGTTGTTGAGCACCCGCTTTTGCAGGTAGGTGCGATCGGCCATCTTGCCAATTTCGCCCCCCAGGGCATCGACCTCGTGGGTGAGCTGCGATTTGGCGGGGCCGCCCACGGCGGGGTTGCAGGGTTGCCAGGCAATTTTGTCGAGGTTGAGGGTAATCAGCAGAGTGCGACAACCCAGCCGGGCCGAAGCCAGGGCCGCCTCGCAGCCGGAGTGGCCCGCTCCTACGACGACCACATCGTATTCATCTAAAAACTCCACGGAAGCGCTCATGCAGGCTGAAACTCAGTAGGTGACGCCATAATCGCCAGACACGATCAATTTTAGCGGGTCAAGGGGGGCATCACCGCTGCCTTGGCCGCTGCCAGGGTGGTCAATCCCCCTCGCAGAGCGAGGCTGCGCCTCTATTCCTCAAGCCGCCTTCAAGCTGAGAGTGCGCGGCCTGGCAATCGCCTTCTACCGGCTGCGATCGCGGCAGATAAACCGTAAACGTGGTGCCATCCTGCGCTGTGGAGGTCACCTCCACTGTGCCGCCGTGGGCAACGACAATTTCGCGCACGATATACAGCCCCAGGCCGATGCTGCCCTGCACCCGTGGGGCTGTCGCTTCCGACAGAGTGTGGCGCATCAGCGGATTGAAAATGGTGGACAGCATCTCCGGCGGAATCGGTGGCCCCTCGTTGTGGACGCTCAGAGTCATGGTTGATGCCTCTGAGGCGATCGAGAGGTCGATTGGCCCTGCGGGAGAACCGTGCTGAATGGCGTTGCCCATCAGGTTGGAAACAACCTGGCGGAGCCGGGACGCATCGCAGTCGCCCGTCAGATCGCCCTCTGCGTGAAAGCGCAGCGTGTGCTGGGGGTGGGCAAAGCAAAATTCCTCAAAGACTTCGCGGCAGAGTTTTTCCAAATCGGTCGGACCGGGCGTCAGCGGCATCGCGCTGCCCAACCCCGTCGATGCAAAGTCGATCAGGTCGCTAATCAACCGTGTGATTGTCTTCGTATTCGTGTCGATCATTGACAGGGCTTTGGCTGAATCGGAGCCATCGCCTGAGGCGCGTGAGATGAGCTGGGCCGCCATGGTGATGGAGTTGAGCGGGTTGCGCAGGTCGTGGCTGAGGATGGCCAGAAACATGCGGCGCGACTGATCGACCCGGCTCGTGTAGCTGCCCACGGCGGCGGCTAGGGATTGATCGATTGACTCGTTGAAGCGGGTGATTTCCTCGATGTCGTCGATGGTGAGCTTTAGGCGGTGCTCACGCCACAGGCGAAGCACACTGGCGCGCAGGGCCCGGTATTCGGAGACCACCTCCATAATGTCAAAGCCTGAGCCCAGTCGTGATGCACCGTGCAGGACCGAAGCGTGGTCGAGGCGATCGCTCTCTTCACCCCCAACGCCGCCTTGCCCCTTCGACTTGCTCGTCTGCTGGTCGGAGCTTTGGCCAACTTTCATATCGCGCGCGGTGGCTCGCAGCATCGCCTCAGCGTCGTTTCGTAGGGCGAGCTTGGTCATAGTTGCGCCTGGGGCAAGGCTGCGCGCAAACGTCTCCCATTCCATCAGAATGAGCTCGACATTCTCAAGAATGAAGTCTGCCAGTCCCATCAATTTCTCCGCTGAAAACGCTCCATGAGCAGGGGACAGTACCCCAGCTTGGCCAGAAGAACATTCAACCTGACAGCCTCCCTTGGGCGATGAGGTAGACATAGGTCAGCCCAATGCCACCCGTTAGGGAAGATTGGGTTAGGACAATTTCAATTAATTCATTTAACGACAGCCTAATCCGTCGGTTCAACAACCAAAAGGCAGAGTGTAGTAGCAATTGCCGCGATCGCCCTACCACTTTGGGCAGAGTTGGGCTGACTGCTTCAGGTCAACTGGAGTTGTCGGATCCTTTTGGTGGATGCCTACCACCGTTATACGCTAGGGCAGCGCAACGGCGTACAGGACATTTGCAACACCCACAGTCTAGCGATTTTCATTGATTGAACGTTGCATTTTTGAACGTTGAATGTTGAATACCGCCCAGCGGTACCAGTCTTCGATGGCACCAGTCAGCCCATCATTCCTGATACCTGATACCTGGAACCTGACACCCCTGATACCTGGAACCCGACACCCCTAAGGTCTGGAACCTGACACCCTGGCAACGGTGGTCGCTCTCCGCCAGGCAAGACTAGTCCAGCTCCGGTTTCAGCCTGGCTTTGAGACCAGCCACCAACTCGTCCACCTCCGCCTCCAGGGTCAGGTAGTGGGTGCAGGCCCGCACGCAGTTGGGCGATTGCAGGGTGCGCAGGTACACCCCCTGGGTTTCCAACTCGTCCACCAGGCGCTTGTGCCAGGCCGGAGAAGGCTCCCCGCGCTCCAGCACCCAAAAGGACACCAGCCCCGAGTCGGGCGGCGTTTGACGTACGGTGCGAACGTAGGGGAGGTCCTGGAGCTGCGCCCACAGCCGCTGGCTGAGATCCACCAGCCGCTGGTAGCGCTGGGCTGGGGTACCCACCTCGGCCTGGTGGGCGATCGCCCTTCGCAGTCCCGCCAGCAGCGGGTAGTTCGAGGTAGCCACCTCAAACCGCTGGCCGTTGGGCTTCCACCCCGTGGGGTTGGCGTTGGCGTCGGTGGTGATCCCCCGCCAGCCGATGAAGGTGGGGGAGATCTGCGCCATCGCCTCGGGACGGCTGTAGAGGCCCCCCAGCCCCGCCGGGCCGCACCACCACTTGTGCCCGGTAAAGGCGTAGAAATCGATCCCCAGGGCGGGCAAATCCAGCGGCAGCGCGCCCACCGACTGGGCCGCATCCACCAGCACCAGCACCGGCTGGGGGCGGCGGTGACAGACCTCGGCGATCGCCTCCAGGGGGAGCACCTGCCCCGTATTCCAAAAAATGTGGCTGATCACCAGCATGCGAGTCTCGGGTCGCAGGTGCTGCGCCACCACCGCCGCTGGATCGCCCCCGTTCACCGTGGCCAGCAGCGGGCAGGTGCTATAGGTGACGCCAAAGCGGCGGCAGATCTCTGCCACGGCGGCAATCACGCCAGGATGTTCACAGTCTGACAGCAGAATGTGATCCCCGGCCTGCCACGCCACCCCCCACAGGGGAATGTTGCAGCCTACGGTGACATCCTCGGTGAGGGTAATGGTGTCGGCGGTGGTGCCCAGTTCTGCGGCGATCGCCGTGCGGGTCTGGGCCGCCTCCGCCATCACCCACTGGTTGGCCGCTGCCGAAAACGGCCCCAGTTCCTGCACCCGTCGGTGGGCCGCCGCGATCGCCTCCAGGGTGCCCTGGGCCATCGGCCCCTGACCTCCGTAGTTAAAGTACTGTTTGCCCAGCAAAGCGGGGAACGATTGGCGATGTTCCAGCAGACTATCTAACCCCGCCGCAAATAAAGACTGCATGTCGTTGAGTGTCGGATTAAAGATTCCCTTCAACCCTATACCACCTGTGCCCAATCGACCGGGCCACCCCAGGCTGTCCCCCTTCCCCGGAATTCCCCGATAGGGTATAACATGCTAAGGGTGAGCGTAGGTACTGTAAATCGGCCTATAGGCTTAACTCAGGCATGAACGGCAGCTCCATTCGACCCAGCTCAAGTCCAAACCGTGCGGTCAACCGTCAGCGACAGAAGTCGTTGCTCTTGACTGCGGATAGGGTTATGCCTGGCCAGACCAGCGGCACGCCATCGTCGATAGATCAGCAGTCGATGGATCGGCATCAGTCATGCGTTTCTTTGTTCTCTAACCTCTGCCCAACCCCTCGCTTTGTCTGCTAGTGCCCCCCTGCCATCGCATTCCAGTCCAGGGGGTGGCCACGAAAGCCCCCTGAGGCTGGCGGCTGGGCTAAAAAGCTCCCAGACTCAGCCCTCCATGCGCTGGCTCACCGATGACGTGCTGTTCCACTACCAGCGCTGCGGTCGGCGGGCCTACCTGGACCTCTACGGCGATCGCGATCGCCAGGACCACCCCTCCGACTACCTGCTCAAGCTGCGCCAGGACAGTCTGGCCCACCGGGAGCGCGTGCTCGAAGACTACTATCCCCTCTACCGGCCCGATTTTCCATCTGGCGACTGGGCCGCCGGAGCCAAAGCGACCCTGGACCTCATGGCCGAAGGGGTTGAGGCCATTCGCCAGGGGGTGCTGGCTGCCCCTGCGGTGGTGGACGGGGTGCAGTTGGTCAGCCAGCCCGATCTGCTGATCAAGCAGCCCGGCTGGTCCTGCTGGGGCGACTGGGTCTACGTTCCCGTTGATATTAAGCTGGGCAAAAAGCCCAAACTCGACTACCAGGTGGTGGCGGCCTACCACGCCTACGTGCTCTCCCGCGTGCAGGGAGTGTGGCCCCAGGCCAGCTACCTGGCCCTGCGCGGTGGCCAGATGTACACCATCGATCTGGCGCGGCTGGTGCCCAAGCTGCAAACCGTGCTCAATGACTGCCTGATCGACCTGCGATCGCCCGTCGCCCCAGAACTGTTTATCTCCCACAGCCGCTGCGACCTCTGCCACTGGTTCAACCACTGCTACAGCGAGGCCAAGGCAACCCGTCACCTGTCGCTGCTGCCCGGCGTCACCCCCGCCCGCTACGAATTGCTCAAGCAGCAACACCTGACTACCGTCGCCGCCCTAGCTCAGGCCAGCCCTGCCCATCTGGCTCCGCTGCCCGGCTTTGGCGAACAGGTGGCCGAAAAGCTGGTGCACCAGGCCCAGGCCCTGATCGGCAACCGAGCCATTCCCCGCAGCGCCCCCCACGCCCCCCACGGCTTTCCGCTGTGGCCCGAAGACCTGCCCGAGGGCGAGGTCGAGCTGTACTTCGACATCGAAGCCGCCCCGGACCAGAACCTGATCTACCTCCACGGGGTGCTGGTGGTCAACCACCGCACGGGCGAGACCAACTTCCACGCCCTGCTGGCCGAAAACCACCGCGAAGAGCGGCGGGCCTGGAACGATTTTCTCGACCTGGTGCACAGTTACCCCTACGCGCCCATCTACCACTTCTGCCCCTACGAGGCTCAAACCGTGCGGAAGCTAGGGCAGCTCTACGGCACCCCTCACCGCCACACCGAGGCGCTGCTCGATCGCTTCTTTGACGTCCACAAATGTATTACCGACGGCGTCACCCTACCCATCGAGAGCTACGCCCTCAAGCACATTGCCCGCTGGATGGGCTTTGACTGGCGCGACGAGGGGGCCAACGGGGCGCAGTCGATCTGCTGGTACAATGCCTGGGCCGAAACGGGCGATCGCAGCTATCTGGACGCCATTCTGCGCTACAACGAGGACGACTGTCGCGCCACCTATCACATCAAAGACTGGTTGGTAAAATTCGCCGAACCCTACTGGGACAGGCTCTACCAAAACATCGGCTAAAGCCTGCCCCGGTCTGGGAACGATGGTCCTCTAAACCGCTGCGGGGCAGGGTGCGGCGGGGATCGCTCCCTTAGCGCTCCTACTGAGGTACCGAGCTGTGGGCACCTAAAATTTCGGCCAGTCCGGGTACGGCCCCCTCCACATCCCCTTTGACCGACTGGCGCAGCTTGCCGTAGGACGAACGCACCAGGCCGTTGTCGGTGTTGGCAATGCGGCGATCGGTTACCCCCAGGATCACCTCGGCGGTCTGAGCCTGGTTCTGGCTCAGGTGAGCTACGGGATCCCCTGCCTGCAGGCCCTCTGCCCACATCGGCTCCAGGGCATCTACCACCGCGGGCAAAATACGCTCAACCGCCCCAGGAATATAGCCCGGCCCGGCTCCTTTGACCACCCCATAGGTCGCTTTGAGCGCCATACCGCCTAGCCCACCCTTGGCGGCTACCTGGCGATCGATCAGCTGGGCGCAGTCGTTGACAATGCTTGCTTTCACCGCTTGGTCATTCAAAATATCGCTTAAGCCCATAGCCATCCCTGTCTGAATAAAAATTTCCTGTACTGCTCTAGATTTTCCGTAGCCCGGTAGCCAGATCAGCATTCCCCACCGCAGATTCGAGATTGCTTAACAAGACGATAAACTTTGCTCAAGCATCCCGGGCTTGCCGAACCTGAGCCAAGGGCATCTTAACCAAAATGCAGTCCGACCGTCTTCGGGCTAGCCCAGCTGGCTCAAGTCCACGATCCAGGCTTGGCCATCGACTTCGACGCGATCGCCTGACACCAGCTTGCGTCCACGCCGGGTTTCAACTTCGCCATTCACTGCCACCTCTCCGGCTTGAATCATTAGTTTGGCCTGGCCTCCGGTACCTACCACCTGCATTTGCTTCAAAAACTGGTCAAGCTTGATGTAGTCAAGACTGGGCATAGCACTATCCCGGGAATACTAGTCGGGGAATACTGGGATGTAGAGCAGGAAACAGACCAATAGAAAGTCTTCAACTCCAGAGGCTAACCTGCCCCTTACACTCAAAGTAAGGCACCCTAAGGCAAGGGTGTCTATACCAAGGCCAGCTAAGGATTTGTAGTTTTTCCCCCGGCAAAATTCCACCTCTGAACTTGGATTTGATTCATACCACTGCTACCAGCGGAGAAGCACGATGTTGAGCAATCCCCAACTCCTGCAAGAACTCAGACAAAAGCAAGCGCAACTCGAGCATTTTCGCCATGCTGCCGGCCAGTCGCTCCAGGCCCTGTTAGACCAGTCCGATTGGGGCATTATCACGGGGGCGGGGCATCGGGGTTTACCGCTGATCACCCTGCGTTTGGATCACCGCATTGCCCTCGACGACCCCTTTTTGCTGGCCTTAGCCGAAGAGGCCGAGCGTACCTGGGGACCTGTAGATTTTGCCCTCTTTTCGGGCGAATCTCAAGATCCTGTGCGGGTACTAAGCTGCACCCTGCTCGATCGCCGCTGGCGGTGGCGACAGTCCAGCCGTTAATCGGTCCAGCCAAATATACCTGGCGTCTCCTCGGCCGCAGTCATCCCTAGGCCGCCTATCCTGCATCGCCAACTCGCTTTAACACCTGAGGCCCAGCCCCTCCAACCCGCAGGATCGTTGCCGCAGTAGCGTGGCCATCGCTAACCCGCAGATAACCCGCAGGGTATCAATAGCTCAGCTTGAGTGCGTTGACGGGTACCTCTTCCCAGGTTTCTACGGTGCGCATCTGAGCCACCCACCCCGCCGCCCGCTGCTCCTCGCTCAAATTCTCCTCAAACGAACGGTGGCACGCCTGGGCTTGCGCCTCATCGCTACAGGCAATGCAGGAGTAGATAATCCCTGACGGATCAATTTGTTCGTTGACCCAAATCATGCGTAGTTGTGCCTCTCGAACTCACCAGCCGACTCTAACATCTCTAGCAGCCCTAGGCTCAGGAAGCAGCCACAGAGGGAGCCCCCACGTTGGCTACCGTTTGACGCAGTTCCGCGATCGCCTGGAGTTGGTAGTCGTTAACTTCCTGTAGTTTAGTCACTCCGCCCGCCAAATTGTCCAACGACTGTCTCAGCCCGTTAACACTCTCCTGGGCTGGGTTCAGCAACTCTTCGCAAACCGCAAGCTTACCGATTAAGCCTGCTAAATCTCGCTGCTGTTGGCGCAGGTCGCTCTCAAAGCCCTCAACCTCACTGCGCTGGGTGGCCAGGGCCTTTTCACTGCTTTCAATGTCCTGCTTGAGTTGGCCAATGCTGTCCTGGCTTTGCTTGATCTCAGTTTCTAGGGCCTGAATCGCCTCGGTGGTCTGCTGGCGCTGCAGGTCAATGGTATTGAGCAGTGGCTCCAGGTCAACGGCACTGACCGGCGCTTCTTCCACCGCCAAGCCCTGCCGTCGGCGCAGCACAGCCTGGTGCTGACTCAGGACCTCCTCCCGCTCCAGCAGGTTGCGGCGCTGGCCCACCAGGGTTTCATTGAGCATCTGCGAGCGATCCTGTTCCTCCTCCAGCTCAGTTTCTAGCTGGAGGCGATCAAATTCGCTGGCTTGCTCAATTTTGAGCTTCAGCTCATCGATCGCCTGCTGCTCCAGGGCTAGCTCCTCCTCCTGGTCGGAGACAAAGCGAGACATTTTCTCCAGGTCTTTTTCTAAATCGCCAACCAGGGTTTGCAGTTGTTCGAGATCCATGGCCTCCAGGGCCGCCACATCGACCTTTTTGCTCAGCCGTACCTTGTCCGTTGTGTTGAGCAAGTCGTAGATTTTCTGGTGCAGGTTGACCTGGGCCTGGAGCGTATCCGACAGCGACTGAATCTGCTCCTGGTGGGCCTTGACCGCCTGCTGCCGCAGTTTGAGCTCCTCCCGCTTGGCAACCAAGCTGGCTTCGGCCTGCCGCCAGTCGGTCCAGCGCTGCTCCAGCTGGCTGGCCTGCTGGTCTAGCTGCTGCTGGCGCTGTTCCAGGTCCTGGCGCTGGTTTTCCAGGGACTGACGATACTCCCCCAGCAGCCCCTGGTGGTAGTTGAGACCATCGTTGGCATGGGTGAGGGGATCGCGCAGCGCCTCCAGGGGCATGACGGTCTCGGTGATCCGATTGAGGGCGCTCTGTAGGGTGGCAATCTGCTCTGAATCAAGGCCTGCAGTGGAGCTTCCTTCGGCGCGCTGTTCCTCAAGCCGACGCATTTCACCGTTGAGGTGGGCCCAGGCTCCCTCTAGATCCTGGTTTTTACGGGTAAGCTCCTCCTGCTGCTGCTCAAGGGTCTGGCGCAGCTGCTCGAGTTCCTGGCGCTGAGCATCGAGTTGCTCCAGGTCGGCTTCGGCCTGTTCCACCTGCTCCTGGCGGGTTTCTAGCTCCAGCTCACGGCGATTTAGCTCCTGACTCTGAAACGTCAGTGACTGCTTCCACTGCTCGATCTCTTCCTCTTGAGTTTTAGACTTTTTGCTCAGATTTGAGAAATTTTGCAGGATGCTCGTCAGGGTCCGCCCCGCCTCGTAGTGGCGCTGAACCTGTCGGTTGCCGCTGACTTCCACCATTACCAGCGCACCCGCATTATAGGAGGCGTCATCTGGGGCGACGAGAGTCTCATCGCCGGTTACAGTGCTCCAGCTGTGCTCGCTGCGCTGGCAGGCAAGCAGCTTAAACTCGGGCTTGCCGCTGCCAATAAACCCGGTCTTTTTCTGGACTTCTGCTAGGTACAGCACGCTGTTGGTCCTCGTGGCTTAATAATGTCAACGCTAAAAAAAATAAAGCTGATGCAGTAATTCTAAAGACTCAAAGAGCAATGGGGGGACCGATCGCGGTTAAGTCCGGCGTCATCAAGGGTAGGATGCCTGTCTGCATAAACCATTCAAGTCCCAGCGTGATGTGTTGTAATACACCATTGATGGATTCTCAGGCCATATCGAATCCCATTTGCCCTGAGGCTGACTGGGGCTCATAATGCAGGGTCTCCCCCGTAGAGTCAGCCGTACGCAGAGCTGCTCAAACCAATCAAGCGTCCCGTTTTCATGCTCATCCTAGCCTTACCCTGAGCCTATCGATAACAATCTACGACAAAGTTTTGGGTCCAAATCAGTTTGGGTCCAAATCAGAGGATGAGGGGTTCCCCCCTCCACGATCGCCCCCAGTGTCAACCTCTCTGGGTCCAGCCAGCGGCGATCGCCTGGTCACGAACCCAGGCGCTGCTACCAAAGTTAACTGGAATCTTAGCTAATTTTGGTTTGGTTAGACGGGGGTAGGCAACCCCAGCGGAGAAATACCCCGCCTCGGGTGGCCGTCCTTAGCATGCCCAAGAATAGTGCTGAGAGATCAGGCGCTGAGGAACATCGACGGGGGCAGTTTTCCGGTGCAATACCTCGAGCTGCGTATACTTAAAAGGGAGGCTGTCCAGCCACAGCCTCGCTCCGTGCTCTGCCCCGAGTTTTTCTGCCCCAATTTAGACAGAACCACGAGTCGACAGAACCACGAGATTACCCATTGCCTGCCTTGAAGCGAATGCACCTCAAGCCCTTGCCCCGCTGGAGGCTCCCTTCGCCCGAACTGGCTGGCTCGAGCCGTAGGCTAGATTCAGGGCGTCAGACCTGGGGTTAGAGGGTAGAATCGGGCTTCTAATTAGGGCATGCTGAGTCCAACTCACACGCCATAGCCTGGTCAGCCAGGTATCGTTCCCCTCCTTGGGTTGCCTCATGCAGGGTTATCTGTCAGAAATTGATATTCGCAGCATTTTGCAGCTCATCGAGCTAGGTCAGCGGACCGGCGAGCTGTACGTGGAGAGCTATGGCAGCAATCAGCCGTCTAGCTACCCCTTAGACAGCGCCCTGATGGCCCCGGTCCCACCCTCCTGGCTGGTGTTTCTGGCCAATGGGCAGATGGTGTATGCCGGAGCGACCGACAACAAGCTCGATCGCCTGCGCGACCACCTACACCGCTACGGCATTGACCAGTCCCTGCCCGATCCCAGCACCACCGCCGCGATCGCCTCCTTTAACTCCCTGGAGTACGGCACCCTGTGGGCCATGCTAGAGCAGCATGCGATCAGCCCCGACCAGGGCCGCACCATCCTTAGCCATATGGTGCATGAGACCCTGTTTGACCTCCTCAGTCTGCACCACGGGGCCTTCGTCTTTCAGCTAAGTTCCGCCCTCAGTCCCCAGCTAATGACCCACACCATTGGCGACTTGGTGGCCGGAATCACCCAACAAATCCAGACCTGGCACCAGCTGCACCCCCACCTGCAATCGCCCGATCAGTGCCCGGTACTGCTGGCCCCCGAGGTCTTTCGCGCCAGCGTATCCGACCAGGTGTACCAGCGCATGAACACCTGGATGGACGGCAAGACCTCCATTCGCCGCATCGCTCGCTACCTCAACCGAGATCTGCTCAGCGTTGCCCGTAGCCTGGTGCCTGCCCTACAGCAGGGTCAAGTCAGCCTGGTCTACAGTCCGGCTGAGGTGGGCCAAACTCCCAGTACCCCACTCCCTGGCCCAGACCGTCTGCCTCGCATTGTCTGCGTAGACGACAGCGCCACCGTTCGGCAGGCCGTGGAGCGTATCCTCGACGGTCAGGGCTACGAAGCCACCTCCATTGGCAATCCCCTCAAAGCCCTGGGCCTGCTGTTTCAGCTCCAGCCCAACCTGATTCTCTGCGACATCACCATGCCTGAGCTAGACGGCTATGAGCTCTGCGCCATGCTCAGGCACTCCAGCGCCTTTCGCCAAACGCCTATTGTTATGCTCACGGGCAAAGAGGGCTTTTTAGACCGGGTCAAAGCCAGAATGGTGGGAGCTACCGACTACCTCACCAAACCCTTTGGCCCCGGCGAACTGCTGGCCCTGGTCGAAAAATACGTCGGCCCCGGAGACCTTAACCGCCCCCGTCCCGACACCCTGCTGGCCGAAGCTATCGAAGACGAATTTGACATTGACTTTAGTCAGGCTTCCCTGCCCCGATAGGCCTCCTCCGGTAACATTCCTTAGTCTGAATCGGGTTTTTGCATCAATTCCGATAGGATTCGCCATAATCTAAACAACCGGATTGATTAATTTATCTAAACCGTCAGCATCCCTTGCGTTTGAGGGTACTTTAGAGTCACAGGTTTGGAGGCTGAAGCGATCGCTTATCTTGAGTCCAGCTCAAAGGTTTGGAGTTTTCCCGTCGGCAAGACTCGGCTTCTGGACTTGAATGAGGTTTATACGCCGTCATCCTTTGCGCTAAACCCTCGCCATCGGTAGCGGCTAAACCTTCGCTACTGGTTTATCTCTGGCCGTGCAGGCAGGCCTTTTAACTCAACCTATGAGCACAGTTCTAGTGGTAGAAGACAGCGTTCCTCAGCGGGAAATGATTACCGAACTCCTTCGAGGTATTGGCCTCAGCGTCACCGTTGCCAACGATGGCATGGAAGCCCTAGAGCAGATGCAGAGCCAGCGCCCCGATATGGTTGTGCTCGACATTGTCATGCCTCGCATGAACGGCTACGAGCTGTGTCGGCGGATTAAGGCCGACCCCTCCACGCAGCACGTGCCGGTGGTCATGTGCTCCTCCAAGGGGGAGGAGTTCGATCGCTACTGGGGCATGAAGCAGGGGGCAGACGCCTACATCGCCAAGCCGTTTCAGCCCACCGAGTTAGTGGGCACCGTCAAGCAGCTGCTCAGACCGTAATCAGACCGCCACAACCAGACCAGAACCGCAACGCCGCAACAGATCGATCACCCGAGGGACAACGAACAACAGTGCTATGGTAGGCAATCCTGATTTTCTCACCCAGACTGGACAAGACCAAGATCCAGAGCTACAGGAGCTGGAAACACCGGATGGTGAGCTATTCCTGCGGTTCTTTGTCACCGCCGAAGACGAGTTTGCCCTGCCCGCCACCGGCATTCGCCGCATCATTGAACAACCCCCTGATCGCATTACCCCAATTCCTAACGTATCAAACCTGCTGTTGGGTACCCTTAACGAGCAGGGCCGGGTCGTGTGGGTGGCTGACCTGGGCCAGTTTCTCGGCTATTCTTCGGTCCTCAACACCGATCGGCCTGAGATTTCGGTCATCGCCATTGAAGATCAGGGAACTATGCTAGGCTTGGCCGTTAACCGCATTGTCGGCACCCGCTGGCTCAACCCAGACAAGACTCAGGTATCTGACACCAGCCCCGATACGATGGCACCGTTTTTGCGGGGTGAATGGGTCATGGACGCGGAGGACCACAAAACCCTCAGGCTGCTTGACCACGTCGCTGTTATCCGTTCAGCCCGCTGGGCCACCTAGGCTTAGCTCATCCTTACCCCCTTAGGACACTTGCACCGGCAGGAGAAGACCATGGCTTCAGGCATTGATTACTCTCAAGCCTACCAAAAGGCAGAAAGAGCCTACGTACAGGGCAACTACCCAGAGGCCGCAGCGGTGATCGATCAGCTAGCTGCCGACTACCCCGAAGACCCCAGTGTGCTGCTGCTGCGAGGCCACATCTACTGCTATGGTTTGCAGCAGTACCAGGTGGCGGCTGCCCAGTACAGTGCGGTGCTCGATCTGACCTCTGAGCCCGAGTACGTCGACTATGCCAGCAATGGCCTTGACTACGCCAACCAGTTTGCCTCCTCCGGGGCTGAGGCGCCTGTGGACTTCGAGGCCGATACCGGAGATACCTTTTTTGATGCCGGGGCCGCTCTGTCTATGGATTTGGACAATGGGCGCACGGCCAACGGGGCCACCAGTCATAGAGAGACCGATCCCCTCAGCCCGGTGGACAGTCGCCACGCCTCGGTAGCGGCGGAAACCGGTGCCTTCAATGACCCCTTTGCCACCGATCCCTTTGCGGGCGACGATCCCTTCGCGGTTTCGCCGGGGGATGACGGCCCCAGCTTTGGCTCCAACGCCCTGGGCGATGGCTGGGCTGAGGGCGAGGAAAGCCTGGATGACATTACCTTTGACGACGAAGCGTCCTTTGACTCGTTGGAGATGGGGGACTCTGACGACGACCCATTTAGCGCGGCCTCGGAAGACTATGGCGACTCCTACGACGACGCCTTTAGCGATGCTGGGCTGGCCTCCGCAGACCTTAACACGGTCTGGCCGCCCGCCGACGATGGCGGCGACGACATGACGGTGTTTGCCCCGGAGCCAGATCTGCTCCAGGACGAACTGGACACCGCTGGCGACAGCCTCGGTGGCGACTTTGATGTCTACACCGACAACGGTTACAGCCCAGACCTGGAGGACAGCGCTCAGCCCAGCAGCAATGTGGACTTTTTGGACGAATTTAGCGATTTTGACGACCTGGGCAATCTCCCCGACTTTGAGCTGTCAGACAGCTCAGCTGGGTTTACGACCCCCTCGGTAGGGACCTCAGGGCTGACCTCAACGGACGACACCAGCCCCTACAGCGGCGGCACCTCAGCCTTTGACATCAGCGACCTCAACGACCAGGCGGTCATCAGCGATGACGATATTTTTAGCATTGCCGGGGCCACCGATAGCCTGCCCGTTTTCACCCAAACCGACAGCCACGAGGTCGAGGCGGTTTCCGCTGAGCAGGATTGGCTGGGCTTTTTAGACAATGCGCCCCTACCGAGAAAAGAACTGATGGTCGCCGTGGCGGCGGGGGTGGCTTCGGCCCTGGCGGTGGGGGTGATTAACTTCGCGGCCTCGACCCTACAGCCGGGCCGACCAATGCCCAAGGCCGTGCATGCGGCGATGGCCCTGGCGGGTGGGGTGGCTGGGTTTGGCGCGGCACTGGGGGCAGGGCACCTGGCCCATCGCCAGGTCCGACGCAGCGTTGACGATCTGCAGCACCAGTTTGACACCGTTATCCAGGGCAACCTGACGGCTCGGGCGACGGTGTTCACCGAAGACGAGTTTGGCCGCCTGGCCAGCAGCTTCAACAAGATGTCGCGGGTGATTTTAACCACCACCAGCGAGGCCCAGCGCAAAGCCCAGGAGCAAGAGCAGGCCAAGGAAGACCTCCAGCGCCAGGTGATTCGCCTCCTCGACGATGTGGAAGGGGCGGCCCGAGGCGACCTGACCGTGCAGGCGGAGGTCACCGCCGACGTACTGGGGGCCGTTGCCGACTCGTTTAACCTCACCATTCAAAACCTGCGGGAGATTGTGGAACAGGTGAGCGTAGCGGCCCGCCAGGTGAGCAAGGGCTCGACCGAAAACGAAATCTTTGCCCGCAGCCTGTCCGCAGACGCCCTGCGCCAGGCCGAGGAACTGGCGGTGACGCTGAATTCGGTGCAGGTGATGACCGACTCGATTCAGCGGGTGGCCGAGAGCGCTCGCGAGGCCGAGGAAGTGGCCCGCTCGGCGTCGTCTACTGCCCTGAAGGGGGGCGAGTCGGTGGAGCGGACGGTGGCCGGCATTCTCGAGATTCGCGAAACGGTGGCCGAAACCACCCGCAAGGTGAAGCGTCTGGCGGAGTCTTCCCAGGAGATTTCCAAGATTGTGGCCCTGATTTCGCAGATTGCCTCCCGGACCAACCTGCTGGCCCTCAACGCCAGTATTGAGGCGGCCCGGGCGGGGGAGGCCGGTCGTGGCTTCGCCATTGTGGCCGATGAGGTGCGCCAGCTGGCCGACCGGGCCGCTAAGGCTTCGAAAGAAATCGAGCAGATCGTGCTGCAGATTCAAAGTGAGACCGGCGGGGTGATGACCGCCATGGAGGAGGGCACCCAGCAGGTGATTGAGGGCACCCGCCTGGCGGAACAGGCGAAGCGATCGCTGGAAGACATTATTCAGGTATCAAACCGGATTGACGTCCTGGTGCGATCGATTACCGCCGACACGGTGGAGCAAACCGAAACTTCCCGCGCGGTGGCCCAGGTGATGCAATCGGTGGAACTGACTGCCCAGGAAACCTCTCAGGAAGCCCAGCGAGTGTCGGGCTCGCTGCAAAATCTGGTGGGGGTTGCCCGCGACCTGCTGACCTCGGTGGAGCGCTTCAAGGTGGAAAAAGCAGACGGTTAGTTGCAGTTCAGCCCAACGGGAGTACGCCAGTCACGGTAGAAAAGCATTCATAGGGGAACCGACATGCTGCCTGAAGATCAAAAACGAATCTTGGGGTATTTCATCGAAGAAGCCAAGGATCACCTCAACACCATTGAGCAGGGGTTGCTCAATCTGGTCGCCACCGTCGAAGACGCTGAGATGATGAACGAGGTGTTTCGGGCAGCTCACTCGGTGAAAGGCGGGGCGGCCATGCTGGGGCTAAACAGCATTCAGCGCACCAGCCACCGTATGGAGGACTTCTTCAAGGTCATGAAGGAGTCGCCCGTGCGCCCCGATCGCGACCTGGAAACCATGCTGCTGCAAATTTTCGACGGTCTCCAGGAGCAGCTGGAGCAGTTGCAGAGTCCCTTTGGCCTCACCAATGATCAGGCCCAGGAGATCATGGCTCCGCTGGAGCCGATCTTTGTGCAGGCGGAGGCCCACCTGGAATCGCTGGTAGCAGCCGCGCCCGCCGCGCCCGCCGCGCCGCCACCGCGTCCGGCGGTGATAGCTGCCACGGTCCATCCCGAAACCAGTGCCCTGCAGCTGGTCTTTCGTAGCGATATTCCGGCCCTGCTGCGGGATATGTTGGCCACCTTTAAGCAGCCGGACAACAGCACGTCGCGCCAGACCCTAGGGCGGATCTGTCAGCGGCTGCACAGCATTGGCGAACAGTTTGAGCTGGCCCAGTGGTGCACCCTAACGCGGATGGTGGGGGGGGCGATCGCCAACCCAGAGCAGACCTACCGCACCCTGGCCCCGGTTGTGATTAAAGATTTGAAGCAGGCCCAGGATCAGGTGCTGGCTGGGGTTGCCCATCAGGTGGAAGGCTCAGCCACCCTGGCAGCTCTGCTGCCTCAGCCGGCCATCAGCGACGACTCTACCCTCGATGCCCTGCTGGCTGAGGCCCTCAACGAGGATGCCAGCGAGCCTGACCTGGCCGATCTGTTTGCCGCTGCTGAGGAGGGTGACGATGACCTGGCTCTGGCTGATGCCGCCGATTGGCTCGACGATCTGACCCTAGATACCGCTGACAACGCGGTCGATACCAGTCTGGAGTCGGTGTTTGAGGCGATCGATATCGCTGGGCCTGCCGCCGAACCCGCTGGTTCTCAGGCCGTTGCCGGCAATGTTGGCCCCGAGGTCGGTGCTGCCGAACTCAACAGCCTGGCCGATCTGTTTGAAGGAGCACCGGATAGCCTGAACGATCTCTGGGAGGAAGAGGAGGCGGGCGATGTTTCCCTGGAGGATCTCGATTTTGACGAGGCCAGCCCCGCCGCCGGTGTAGACCCTGAGTTTGCCGATCTGCTCAGCGATGACGGCGCCACCGCCGGTGGGACTGAGGGAGCTGAGGTCAGCGCCAACGAGGCCCTCGATGATATGGCCAGCCTGTTCGGCTACGATCTCGATGCTGGGCCTGGGGATGAGGCAACAGCGGCTAATGCTCCCAAGCCCCCGAGTCTTGAGTCCCAAAACCAGGAGCCCTCAGCGACTCCAGGGGAGAGCCCCGCCCTCTTTGAGGATCCCTTTGGTGATCTTCTGGTTGAAACCCCTGGCGCTGGCGGAGAGCCGTCTGCCCTCGGGACGGAGGCCATGGACGATCCCCTGGCCGACTTCCTCGACGATGGCCCTTCGTTGTCGACGGCGATCGAGACATCCCTGGAGGGTGACGACTTTTTTGAGGTTGACAGCACCGACGGTGTCGCCGAGACCTCAGCCACTACCGATGAGGTAGATAGCTTCTTTGACGCCGTTGGCAGCGGCGATTTCATTGAGGACGACGATGCTCAAACCATGCCTGAGCTTCACCTGGAGCTCGATCACGAGGGGGTGAGCAGCGGTACCCCGCCTAACAGTAACGGGCTCTTTGCCAGTCCGGACGCAGATCTATGGTTGGCTGAGCGCAGTGATGCCAGTCCGGCGGCTGAATTCGATAGCCTGTTTGGAGAATCTGAGCCTGAACTAGCTGAACCTGAGCCATCTGAGCCCGAGTCAACCGCTCCCCTCGGCTCAGACGATCCCTTCGACGACCCGTTTGGGGAACTCAGCCTCGGTGACAGCGCCCTGGAGCTATCGCTCGAGCACCTATCTGAATCGGAGACCGCTGCAGAGCTATCGTTTACGGAAACTCAGGCGGATCTTGGCTTTGACGTTCCCGTAAACGACGCCGAAGAGGTCACCGCCGCTGGGGCAGGCGACCAGGATGACGACGATGACTTTGCCGATTTAGAAAGCTTGCTGGACGATCAGGGGGCCGCGGCTGACCCCTTTGCTGAGCTAGAGGACGACCTCAACGCCAGTACCCCAAGCCTAAATGGAGAAGGACTGGGCGAATTTTTCGCCATGGACGAGAGTCGCAATGGCGATACGCCTCCCGACCTGGTCCCAGTGGAAACCAGTCAGGATGATGACGATAGCGACTTTGGCGATTTAGAAGCGCTGCTGGGCGAGGAAACCCTGGGGTACAGCCCTGACACCAACGGGCAGGTGGGCAGTCCCTCCAGCCCGGCTGACTCAGTGGCCAGTCGGCCCCCGCAGGGCGTGGACGACGACGAGTTTGGTGACCTGGAGAAGCTGCTGGAGGAAGCCGACCAGTTAGGTGGAACGGCCCCGACGGTGGGGGGACGGCGCGCCGCATCGACCCAGGCGGCCCGGCGATCGCCTCGCCGCACCGCTAGCACCACGGATCAGACCATGCGGGTTTCGGTGGGCCACCTGGATACCCTCAGTAACCTGGTGGGCGAACTGGTGGTCAACCGCAACTCCCTGGAGCAAGACCAGGAGCGGCTGCGCCAGTTCCTCGACAACTTGCTGAACCAGGTTTCGCAACTCAACGACGTGGGTCAGCGGATGCGTGATCTGTACGAGCGATCGCTGCTGGAAAGCTCCCTGATCGCCAACCGTCAGGCCTTTGCCCTGGGGGTTTCCTCCTCCGACCGAGGGGGCAGCAGCCACGCCACCGGGGCCACCTTCGACGCCCTGGAGATGGACCGCTTCACCGGGTTCCACACCCTGTCTCAGGAAATGATCGAGCTGATCGTGCGGGTGCGGGAGGCGTCGTCGGACATTGAGTTCACCATCGACTCCACCGATCAGATCGCCCGGCAGTTTCGCCAGGTGACCACCCAGCTCCAGGAGGGCCTCAACAAGGCTCGCATGGTGCCCTTTGGCCAAACCGCCGATCGCCTGCCCCGGGCCGTGCGCGATATCTCGCTCCACTGCGGCAAAGAGGCCCAACTGGTGGTCGAAGGTCGTGACACCCTGATCGACAAAATGATTCTGGAGCGGCTCTACGATCCCATGACCCACCTGGTCAACAACGCCATTACCCATGGCATCGAGTCGCCGGAGGAGCGCCTCGCCAACGGCAAAGGCCGCGAGGGCACGATCACCGTGCGGGCCTTCTACCAGGGCAACCAGACCGTGATCTACATTGCCGATAACGGTGGCGGCATCAACCCGACGGTGGTCAAGGCCAAGGCGCTCAAGCAGGGGCTGATTACCCCCGCCGAAGCCCAGACCATGAGTGAACTTGAGGTTTACGACCTCCTATTTCTGCCGGGCTTTAGCACCCGCGACCAGGCCGACGACTTCTCGGGCCGGGGCGTGGGCATGGACGTGGTGCGTACGGCCCTGGCCGACATTCGCGGCTCGATTACGATTGAGTCAGAGGTGGGCAAGGGCACTAGCTTTACCATTCGACTACCCCTCACCCTTAGCATTACCAAAGCACTCAGCTGCGTCAACAACCAGGCCCGCATTGCCTTCCCCATGGACGGCGTCGAAGATATGTTCGACGTGCCTAAGGAGCGCATTCAGACCGATGATCAGGGGCATTCCTGCATCCTCTGGCGCGACACGCTGCTGCCCTTCCGGCCCCTGGGCGAGCTGCTGCGCTTTAACCGCAGTCTGGGACGGGGTCGGGTCTACGGCGGTCCCCAGGACGAAGATGTGGTCTCGATGGTGGTGTTACGCAGCGCCAGTACGTTCATTGCCCTCCAGGTCGACCAGGTGATTGGCGAGCAGGAGATTGTAATTAAGCAGCTGGAGGGGCCGGTGCCTAAGCCCATCGGCATCGCCGGGGCCACGGTGCTGGGGGATGGGCGGGTGATGCCCATTGCCGATGTGCTGGAGCTGATCGACCTGGCCAGCGGTCGCCTGCGCCGGGATGCCTCGACCTCGCTGTGGACGCAGACGGTGGAGGAAGAGCCGGTGGAGGCGGTGGCTCAAACCGATCCGACGGTGCTAATTGTGGATGACTCGATTACGGTGCGCGAGCTGCTGTCCATGAGCTTCAACAAGGTGGGTTACCGGGTGGAGCAGGCCCGCGACGGCCAGGAAGCCTGGGAAAAACTGCGCTCTGGCCTGCCCTGCGACCTGGTCTTCTGCGACATTGAAATGCCTCGCATGGACGGCCTGGAGCTGCTTTCGCGGCTGCAAAAAGACAGCGGCCTGAGCAAGATTCCGATCGCGATGCTGACCTCTCGCGGGGCCGATCGCCACCGTCAGATGGCCGTCGACCTGGGGGCCAAGGGCTACTTTACCAAGCCCTACCTGGAGGAAATGCTGCTGGATGCCGCCCAGCGCATGCTCAAGGGCGAGAACATGATTCGGCAAAAGACAGAGGAACCTGCCTCCTAGGGATCTTGGGCTTAGGTGAGGTTGGCGAAGTAGAAGCCAAAGGGCGGCAGCTCCAGAATGTCGTGGTAGCTGCGATCGCTGACGCCCATATTCTCTATGGGTTCGCCGGGGGGAATTTCGGCGCGATCGCAGTAGACGGTGGCAGGGCTGAGGTTAAACAGACACAGCAACCGCTGCTGATCGCAGGTTCGCACAAACCCCAGCAGTTCGTCCTCAGACAAGCTCAACAGCGATAAATCGCCCTGCCGGAGGGCGGGCTGCTGGTTGCGCCAGCGAATTAGCCGCCGATACTTCTGTAGCAGCGAGGTCGGATCGGCCTCCTGCACATCGACAGCATAGGCCTGGTGATCAGATGGGATAGGCAACCAGGGCTCTGCGGCTTTAGTAAAACCAGCGGCAGGGGCATCTTTGTGCCAGGGCATGGGGGTGCGAGAGCCGTCGCGGCCCAGCACGTGGGGATAACCCTGCAAGCCAAAGGGATCCTTCATTTTTTCGTAGGGAATCTCGGCCTGGGTGAGGCCCAGCTCGTCGCCCTGGTAGAGGCAGCAGCAGCCTCGCAGCGAGGTGATCAGGGCGGCAAACATGTGGTCGAAGGCGTCCTGCAAAAAGGTCTCACTGGGCTGGTACTTGCTCCAGCGGCTTTTGAGCCGGGGAAAGTCATGGGTGCCCGCCGTCCAGCAGATCACCCCGTCGGTAAACAGCGACTCGACCCGCTCAATTAGCTGAGTCAGCCGCTGCACCGTCAGGGGTTCGTCGGTCATCAGCGAGGAGTTGTAGGCGGTGTGTAGCCGCTCGGTGCCGCTGACGTAGGCGCTGGAGGTGAGCAGGGCGTCTTCGGTACTGCTGATTTCGGCCAGGGCGATCGCACCATAGCGATCGAGCAGCTGCCGAATAGGCTTCAGCAGCTCCAGGGTAGAGGGCTGATCGAGGTTGTGCAGGTTGAGCTGAGTAAAAAATGGATCCGAGGTTGTCGCCCCTGCTGGGCGGGGCATCCCGGCAGGCCGCGGGGGGTTGTCTTGCAGACTGCGATCGTGGGTAAAGAAGTTCACCACGTCCAGCCGAAAGCCATCGACGCCCAGGTCGAGCCAGAACCGGGCGGTGTCCAAAATGGCCTCCACCACTGCCGGGTTGTACCAGTTCAAGTCGGGCTGGCTGTCTAGAAAGTTGTGCAGGTAGTACTGCTGCCGCTGGGGTTCCCAAGCCCAGGCGCTGCCGCCAAAGGTGGAAAGCCAGTTATTGGGTGCGGTACCATCGGGCCTGGGGTCGGCCCACACGTACCAGTCGGCCTTGGGATTGTCGCGGCTGGTGCGGCTTTCCTCAAACCAGGGATGTTCGTCAGAGGTGTGGTTCCACACCTGGTCAATCAGCACGCGCAGGTTGCGATCGTGGGCGGCCTCCAGCACAGCTTTGAAATCGTCCAGGGTGCCAAAAATCGGGTCCACGGCCCGGTAGTCAGAAATGTCGTAGCCAAAGTCGCGCATGGGCGACTTAAAAAAGGGCGAGATCCACAGAGCATCGACATTGAGACTGGCAACATAGTCGATGTGGCTCAGAATGCCGGGCAGATCGCCAATGCCGTCTCCGTTTCCATCCGCAAAGCTGCGCGGGTAGATTTGGTAAATGATGGCACTGCGCCACCAGTCAGGCTGAGAAGGCATAGCATCAAAGATCTAACAACAAAAACAAACCTTTAAACCCCAAACCAGCGTACAAATTGGGCGATCGCGAGCTAGAAACAGGTCAATCGCAGGGGACGGGCACCTGGACAATTGGTTGGGCCGGCCGCCGCTGGGGAGCACAACATGTTCAAAAGACCGATTCAATGGGCTCATAGGCGGCGGAGAATCTAACGGTCATTGGCAATGGCCTCTTCCCTCCTGCTCTCTAGTACATCTTTTGCGGTGCCGCTGTTGGCGGGGGGGGTGCTGGGCTGCAAATTGCCAAAGAAATAGCCGTAGCCCCGCAGCCGCAACATGTCGCCATTGCGCTTGGCCGCTTCATCGACCCCCGAAGTCGTCACACAGGGCAGCATCTCGTCTGGCAAATCAAAATGGGCTGTCTCGGGACTCAGGTTAAAGATACACAACAGCCGCTGCTGGGGCGCTTCGCGAATAAAGGCGAGCAGCGGAGCCTCGGTGTTGAGAATCTGGCAGTTGCCCTGCATCAGGGCCGGTTGCTGCCGTCGCCAGTGCAGCAGTCGCCGCCAGGCATTCAGCAGAGAGCTGGGGTCTTCGTTCTGGGCATCTACCGCCCGAGGCCGATGGCTATCGGGGACCGGCAGCCAGGTATTTTCATGGCTGGAGAACCCCGCACTGACAGCGGCAGCCTGCCAGGGCATGGGGGTGCGAGAGCCATCGCGGCCCACCACATCGGGGTAGAGCGCCTTGCCAAAGGGATCCTGAATTTGGCTTTCGGGAATGTCCTCGGGAATGCGGGCTTCGTTGAGGCCCAGTTCGTCGCCCTGGTAGAGGCAGAGGGCTCCCGGCATGGCGACCAGCATGGCGGCCATCTGGTGGTAGAAGGTTTCGGGATAGGGCGTGCCCTCGCCATCGTGCCCTGCCCAGCGGCTGCGCAGGCGACCGTAGTCGTGGTTGCCCACCATCCAACAGTTGCCGCCACCCTGAAAGTGCTTTTCAACTTTTTCCAGGGTGGAGCGCATCAGGTCGGCACTGATGGGTTCGTCGACCAGCAGAGCACTGTTGTAGGCCAGATGGGCCCGATGCTTGCCCTTGACATACTCACTCGACAGTTCAATCGAGTCTTCGCAGAGGGTGACCTCGGCCAGGGTAGCGGTGCTGGGATACTGATCCACCAGCTCTCGCACGGGCCTCAGCACATCGAGGGCTTCAGGGCGACAAAAGCTGTTCTCGAACATCAGCTTGGCCATCGGGTTTTTGGGGTCGATGCCGTCGGGACGGGGCGCATCGTCGGCTCGCACCCGCTCGTCGCGCAGTTCAGGGTCGTGGAGAAAGAAGTTGGGCGCATCGATGCGAAAGCCATCTACGCCCCGGTCCAGCCAAAACTTGGCCCGCTCCAGGATGGCCTCTACCACCTCAGGGTTGCTCCAGTTGAGCTTGGGCTGGCTGCGCAAGAAGTGGAAGAGATAGTACTGCTCACGCTTGGGTTCCCAGGCCCAGGCCGAGTCTCCGTTGAAGGCGGAGAGCCAGTTGTTTGGGGGTGAGCCGTCGGGCTTGGGGTCGGCCCAGACGTACCAGTCGGCCTTGGGGTTGTCGCGGTCCTGACTGCTTTCTAAAAACCAGAAGTGGCGATCGGAAGTGTGCCCCCAGACCTGGTCGACAATCATTCGCAGCCCCCGAGCGTGGGTAAGGGCCAGCAGTTTATCAAAGACATCCAGGTCGCCAATCACCGGGTCGATGTCGAGCATGTCGGTGATGTCGTAGCCCAAATCGTCCATGGGCGACTCGTAGATAGGCGTCAGCCAGATAGCGTCTACCCCCAGGGCAGAGATATAGTCGAGCTTGTCAATAATGCCGTTGAGGTTGCCGCGGCCATCGCCATCGGTGTCTAAAAAGCTCCAGGGCACGATCTGATAGATAACGGCGTTTTGCCACCATTCGATGGTTTGCATGGGGTAATTCCTTGGCGTCTTGTGGTGTAGGGTGCCGGAGGGACGCGACCTGAGTAACGAATCGAAGACAATGAATCGACACAAAAATAGAGCGCTGTGCCATCAGCACGGGTTTCTTTATTCTCCCCAGGGAACTTTGGGAAAGTATCCGCCAGAGGATTGAGGCCCGATCTCTCTGGCGAAGGAATTAACCCCAGGCGTCAATAGCCCGGATCCAGCAGGGTTAGGGCGATCGCCCCTACAGACCGACGGTTCAGGGTAGGATCGTAGGTATCTTGAGCAGTGTGGGGCTATGACCGTAGCGGAGCGATCGCGCATTGACTGGGCACCGATAATCGACGCGTTTGCCGCTGCCCTGGGGCGCGATCGCGTGGTGCGGCGCAAAGAAGAGATTCTGGTCTACGAGTGCGACGGCCTGACCAGCTATCGCCAGCGCCCCGCCGTGGTGGTGCTGCCCAAAACCACCGAGCAGGTGGCAACGGCGGTGAAAATTTGCCACCGCTTCCAGGTGCCCTTTGTGGCGCGGGGGGCAGGGACGGGCCTCTCGGGTGGGGCACTACCGATCGAAGACTCGGTGCTGATTGTCACCGCCACAATGAACCAGATTCTGGCGATCGATCTGGACAACCAGCGGGTAACCGTGCAGCCGGGGGTAATCAACAACTGGGTCACCCAGGCCGTCAGCGGCGCGGGCTTTTACTACGCCCCCGACCCCTCCAGCCAGTCGGTGTGCTCGGTGGGTGGCAACGTGGCGGAAAATTCGGGCGGCGTGCACTGCCTCAAGTACGGCGTCACCACCAACCACGTGCTGGGGCTGAAAGTCGTGCTGCCCACGGGCGACATTGTAGAGATTGGCGGCGAGGTGGCTGAAACTCCTGGCTACGACCTCTGCGGCCTGTTTGTGGGCTCTGAAGGCACCCTGGGCATTGCCACCGAAATTACCCTGCGCATTCTCAAAGCGCCCCAGGCGGTGCAGGTGCTGCTGGCCGACTTTATCTCGGTGGAGGCGGCGGGGGAAGCCGTGTCGGCCATCACCAGCGCGGGCATTATTCCGGCTGGGATGGAAATGATGGACAACTTCAGCCTCAACGCCGTGGAAGACGTGGTCGCCACCAACTGCTACCCCCGCGACGCGGCGGCGATTCTGCTGATTGAGATCGACGGGCTACCGGCGGAGGTGGCGGCGACAGGCGATCGCATTGCCGAGCTGTGCCGCCAAAACGGGGCGCGCACCATCACCGTGGCCACCGACCCCGAGGAGCGGCTGCGGCTGTGGAAAGGGCGCAAGGCCGCCTTTGCCGCCATGGGCAAACTCAGCCCCGACTACTACGTGCAGGACGGCGTGATTCCGCGCACCCAGCTGCCCTACGTGCTGGCGGAAATCGAGCGGCTGGGGGACCAGCACGGCTACCGGGTGGCCAATGTGTTCCACGCGGGCGACGGCAACCTGCACCCGCTGATTCTCTACAACAACGCCATTCCCGGCCAGCTGGAGCAGGTGGAAGAGCTGGGCGGCGATATTCTTAAGCTGTGCGTGCGGGTGGGGGGCAGCATTTCGGGCGAGCACGGCATTGGGGCCGACAAGCGCTGCTACATGCCCGACATGTTTTCTCCCACGGATCTGGAAACCATGGGCTGGGTGCGGCAGGCCTTTGACCCGGAGCGACTGGCCAACCCCACCAAGCTGCTGCCCTCCCCTCGCACCTGCGGCGAAGCGGCCCGTAGCAGCGCGGCGGCGACCTTACCCGAGGTGGAGCGGTTTTAGGGGGCGTCACAAAACCCGTGGCCCAACAATGGGGTACGATCAGCATCGGCTTTTCATTACCGCTGCCATGACTGCCCGCATTGAGCTGACCGCCGCTGCCCCGCACCAGACCATGACCCTGGAGTTCCCCGCCGATGGCGTAACGCTGACGGGCCGGGTGCGGGTGCCGGGGGACAAGTCGATTTCCCACCGGGCGCTGATGCTGGGGGCGATCGCCAGCGGTGAAACCCGCATTCAGGGCCTGCTGCTGGGCGAGGACCCCCGCAGTACCGCCGCCTGCTTCCAGGCTATGGGTGTCACCCTGTCCTCGCTAGAAGATGAGTGGGTGACGGTGCAGGGAGTGGGCTTAGGAAATCTTCGGGAACCCGCCGATGTGCTCAACGCGGGCAATTCGGGCACCACCCTGCGGCTGATGCTGGGGCTGCTGGCCTCCCACCCCGCTCGCTACTTTGCCGTCACGGGCGACGGTTCCCTGCGATCGCGCCCCATGGACCGCGTGATCAAGCCCCTGACTCAGATGGGGGCCGAGATCTGGGGTCGCCAGAACAATCGCCTGGCCCCCCTGGCTGTGCGGGGGCAGAGGCTCAAACCTATCCACTATCACTCTCCCGTCGCTTCGGCCCAGGTCAAATCCTGCCTGTTGCTGGCCGGGCTGATGACCGAAGGCGACACCACCGTCACCGAGCCCAGCCTGTCGCGGGACCACAGCGAGCGCATGCTGCGGGCCTTCGGTGCCAATATCCTGGTGGAACCTGACACCTGTAGCGCCACGGTGCGCGGCCCGGCCACCCTCACTGGACAGACCGTTGTAGTGCCGGGGGACATCAGCTCGGCGGCCTTTTGGCTGGTGGCCGGGGCGATTACCCCCGGCGCTGACCTGGTGGTGGAGAACGTGGGCATCAACCCCACCCGCACCGGTATTCTCGCTGCTCTCCAGACCATGGAGGCCGACATCACCCTGGAAAACCGGCGCGAGGTCACCGGGGAACCCGTGGCCGACCTGCGGGTGCGCCACAGCCGCCTCAAGGGGGCCAGCTTTAGCGGCGACCTGATTCCCCGCATGATCGATGAAATTCCGGTGCTGGCGGTGGCGGCCCTATTTGCCGAGGGCACCACGACCATTGCCGATGCGGCAGAGCTACGGGTCAAGGAGTGCGATCGCATTGCCGTGATGGCGAGCCAACTCAGCCGCCTGGGGGCCCGGATCGATGAACAGCCTGAGGGGCTGGAAATCTATGGTGGCACCCCACTTAGCGGGGCCACGGTGGACAGCTACAATGACCACCGGGTGGCCATGAGCCTGGCGATCGCGGCCCTGCGAACCCAGGGCCCTCTGCACATTCAGCGGGCTGAGGCCGCCGCCGTTTCCTATCCTGGCTTTGCCACCACCCTGGCCCAGCTTTGCGGTTTGGGCCAATTCCATCCCCGAACCATGACTTAGGGTGTGGGTCTGGGCACACTCTAACCAGGCCCAGAGGCCGAGCCCCAGAGGCAATCTGAGGGCTTGACGTTTAAAAAAATGATGTGGCACCGTTGAAAAACTTTGTCAATAGCCTCACCACTTATATGGCCCTCAGCCCTGATATGGTGGCCCGCCAGCGGGTCAATCAGTGGCTGCGATCGCGCCGCTGCCTCACCTGCGACGAGTGGTTTCTCTACCACTGGACTCCGCCTGCGGTGCCCCGCCCCCTGCCCAAACCGCTGATCGATTTTACCTTTCACCATCTCCACGCCTACTCTGGCCTCGACATCGGCTGCGTTCAGCCCAAAGATCACCTGGTTAACGACCTCGAGTTTCCGGCGGTGTGCTGGTTTGACTGGAGTTTGACCCTGTGCGAAGACTTTTACACCGCCTTTGGCCTCGACATCAGCGAAGACTTCGACGAAACTCAGTTCTTCACCGTGGCGGACCTGATCGGGTTCTTGCAGCAGCAGCTTGCGCAGCCAGAGACCGCGTCGGACTAGAGTCCCTATCCATAACCCGGTAAAGTGGGAGAGTAGCCTACGATGCGCCTCGGGAAGCGCAAGGAAGCCCCCATGAGCCTGAAAGATCGCATCAGCGACGACATCAAAACCGCCATGAAGGCCAAAGACAAAGTGCGCCTGGAGACGGTTCGCAGCATTAAAAAAGTCATTCTCGAAAAAGAAACCCTGGTGCGCCCCAGTGGCCAGGACGAACTCACCCCCGAGCAGGAGCTAGAGGTGCTGACCCAGCTGGCCAAGCAGCGCAAAGACTCCGTCGAGCAGTACCAGAAAGCAGGGCGTGAGGATCTGGCGGCTCAGGAGGCGCAAGAGCTGGAGATTATCTCGGAGTACCTGCCCCAGCAGCTCAGCGATGCCGAAGTAGAGGCCATCATCGACGACCTGATTGCCAAAACCGGAGCCGCATCGCCCAGGGACATGGGCAAGGTTATGGGGCCGGCTATGCAGCAGCTCAAGGGCCGCGCCGATGGGGGCCAGGTTCAGGCCCTGGTGAAGGCTAAATTGGGAGGCTAACGCACCGACTGGAGCTGGGTGCGCACCTCGCATAGGTGGGCTTCGTCAACAATCAAGTGTTCTTCGTAGTTGCGTTGCCACACCGACTGCCCCACCTGATTGAGGCGGAGGTTGATGCGCTTGGCTGCTGCGGCCTTAAAGCTGGCAATAAATGACGACAGCAGCCAGGGTTTCTGGCTGCTGTGGCCCGTCATTCCGCCCGCCAGACCGACGGCGGCAGTGGTCGGCATATCCAAAAAGACGATGCTCTGCAGGCGATTGGGAGTAATGCTCCACGCATCGATGGCAATGCCCTTGCGGCTGGCCGCCGATCGCACCCACTCGTCAGCCACAATCAGACCGCAGTCGTTGAGCCGTAGGTTGCCCTGGTCGTAGGTCCCCAGTAAGGGCTGCTGCTGAAAGGTCGAGAGCCCAATCAAGTAGGCTTTAGGGGCGGTGGAATCGGTCAAAGTGTCTGCCCTCGGCGCGACTACGGTATGGGCGTGACTGAGTAAGGTCATAACGGCTAAACCACGAATGCACCAGTACCCTATAGTCTGCCCAGGTGCTCTGGGTCAGCCACCAGCACTGGCGAAGAAGTTAGCTAGGCTACAGGTTTACATGCCGTCGGCAAAGGCGGTGATGAGCTTGTCGAGGTAGCCATTGACCAACTGGGCAGACTCGGGGGAGAGGGTGGTCACAATTTCGGTTTGGAGGCTGCGGTAGGCGGCGATCGCGGAGTCTTCTTTGTGGAGGGCGCGGGTAATGTTCTGCATCCACACCACGTACTCTTCCATAAAGCCATCGGCGTTATCCAGCAGAATGGCTTTGGAAATGCACTCCAGGGTGTACAACATGTCGCGCTGACACTTGCTGCCGTGCTCTTCTACGGCGGCCCGGTGGCTGACTATGAGACGCCGCAGGGCTTTAAGCACGAGGGCTTCCCCTTCCGCTTTGAGCTCGGTGTAGGTCTTGAAGCGCGAGTCAAAGGAGGTGACGAACTGAGCCAGAGGGCGGAGTTCTAAATCGCTCAGGTACCGGCCGTCAGACTGTTGGAGGGAAGCAAGCAAAGCGTTGTTCATAGCAGTGGGAAGGGCTCTAGCGCAAGCACAGGGTGTAGCTTACTTTGCCCAGATTGTTGCAATTAGTAACGCATGCCGATCGCAACCCCTGCCGGAGCAGAATGGCTAGTTCTCCTTCGCGGGAGGATCGGGACGGTTGATAATGTCATCGATGACATTGTCAACGGCAACGGTAAGGCTGTAGGGAATAGACGCGTCGGCCCTGGATACCACGACCACCTCGTAGTAGCCCGACTGGGGCAGCTCCCCGGCCCAGGTGTTTTGATCGGCATCGGCCAGAATGTGGGGCAGGGTGTCGCTGGGCACCGGCACGTAGACCGACAGCCGGGTGCTGTTGGGCGGGGCCTGGAGGTTGAGGCGCAGCAGCTGTCCGGCACTGAGGTTGAGGATGTAAACCTGGCCCTGACCGGGGCTGAGGGTACCCTGCTGCTGCTGGTTCAGGCTGCCCTGCTCAAAGCTAATTTCGGCCAGGTTCGTACCCTGCTCCAGGGCGTTGACCTGATCCTGGGCCAGGGCAAACCAGATTTGATCGACCGGGGTTTCCACAAAGCCCTCGCTGACCCGACCTGGAAACAGGTGGCTAAAGCGGGCATCGGCCAGATCGTAGAGGGCGGCGCTGCTGACAAAGAGGGCGTTGACCTGGCGTTTCCAGCGATCGCTGTCGGTGGGATTGTAGCGGCCCAGCCGCCCGCGCGCCTCGGTGCTGAGGTTGGCCTCCACCAGATCCAGATTGTTGGCTGCGATCGCGTCCCACTCGGCCCGCAGGGGCGCGTCTTCGGGCTGGGCGGTGAGCTGAGTGCCCTGGCGATTGGGGTTTTGCTCAAAGAAAAGCTGGTCGGTCAGCGCGGTGAGATAGCTCCAGTCAACGCCCAGGTTGGTGGCGCGATCGCGCAGGGCCTGCTTGCGATCGCGCTCGGCCTCGCTCAGGTTGGGGTTGCTGGCGTCGCTACCGCCGGGGGAAACCACCTCAGAGCCCCCGCCGAACTGGCTCAGGGGGTCGAGCCACCACCACAGCCCCCCCGCCAGCCCGACCGTCAGCAGCAGCCCTGCCAGGGCGGGCCAACACCCCGACGAGGTTTTTTGCACCGGCACCGCTCGCGGCGGCGGGGCCACAGTGGCCGTGGGGTCGTAGGCCATCGGGGGCGAGTAGGGGCGGGGCGGGGCTACCGTCACCGTGGGTTCTGGCGGTGGCGGCGGCACGGCGGGCTGCATCCGGATCGGCATGGGCTGGGCCCAGGCGGCGGAGAGGGGGTCGGGGTGGGCCAGGTTGAGGGCGGCCAGAGCCTGCCCCGCCGAGGGGTAGCGGTCTGCCGGGTTTTGGGCCACCAGGCGGGTCAGCACCTGGCCCAGGGTATCGGATAGCTCAACTTGCTCGGGCCAACTCCAGCGATCGCGGCGATCGTCGTAGAGGGCCGCTGGATCCTTGCCGGTCAGCAACACCAGGGCCGTGACCCCCAGTGCGTAGAGATCGCTGGCGGGGCTGACCTGGCCCGACTGGAGCTGTTCGTCGGGGGCGTAGCCCACCGTGCCCAGCCGGGTCACAGTGCCATCGGTGGCCTGGTAGGGCTGGGCCACCCCGAGCTGGTAGCGCACATTGACCACCAACTGCTTTACACCGCCAAAGTCGATCAGCACCGGTCGGCCGTCGGCGTTGCGCTGAATTAGGTTGTCGGGGGAAATATCGCGGTGCACAATGCCGATGCTGTGCAGGTACTGTAGCAGCGGCAGGGTCTGCATCAAAAACTGCACCACTTCGGCTTCGCTAAAGCGACCCTCGTAGGCGCGACGGCGATCGAGCAGCTCTCGGTAGGTGGGGCCTTCGACGTAGTCCTGCACCAAAAACAGCCGCCCCTCATCCCGCAGCAGCTCCCGAAATCGGGGCACCTGGGGGTGGTTGATCTGGTAGAGAATGCTGGCCTCGCGCTCAAACAGGGTTTGGGCTTTGTCGAGGGCCAGCTTGCCCGGCACCTGGGGGTTAAACTCCTTCAGCACGCAGAGTTCCTGAAACCGATGGGTGTCCTCCGCCAGGTAGGTGTCGCCAAAGCTGCCCTGGCTGAGCTGCCGCAGCACCCGATAGTGCCCCCCAAGCAACCGTTCTCCCTGTCCTGTTTCAGCCATAGCCGCGTACTGCCAAACTCGTTAGGAATGCAATCCAAGTCTAGACCCGGATTTTACCTGTAGGACAACTCTAAACCCCAGCTGGACTTGGTACAGCGCTACGCGCGATCCATCTGTCACAGATTAGCGTAAACCCGAGCTACTTCTTTAGCTCAAATCTGCGCTGTCACTGTGGAAAATCTGGGGAGAATTTGGATAGGGGCAAACGGCCGTTTGCTCCTACGAGAGGCATTGAATTTTTGATCTATACCTGTGTTCAGCAACGTTCACTGTCAAATCAGGACGCGATCGCTGCTCCGCACAGCGGTACTAGAGCACCAGTTCAGTATGGCTGCGATCTCGAATCTGCCACCGCAAGGTCTACAGATCCCTACAGATTCCTTGGCAGAACAGAGGTTTAAACCGATGATCAATCACTCCTTTCCGTCGGGTCCAGGGCGGCGGAACGCCCCTGGTCGAGGGGGGTCTGGGGCCAGCGACATGGCCCCAGTAGCACCTTGGGCTTACCGCCGCAGTTGTGGCTCGCATGCCCCTAGCCTCCCTGCAAAACAAATTCTGTACCGACGCTCTAAGCGGCCTGCCGCAACCAGGTCTGGCGCAGCTGGGCGATCGCCACTTCCTTGTGCTTGGCCTCCACCTCAATCCAGGGGGCCTGGCGATAGCTGGTGGGCATGGCGGCAATCAGGTCGCTGTGGCGGGGGTCGTGCAGCGCCTCGCGCCCGTTGGAAATGTGCACCAGCTGCCAGGTGGGCTCCGGCCAGGTGGTGCGGGCCGCCGCCAGCATCTGCCCCACGCTGGGGTGGTCATAACTGTCCAGCCGTTCGTGTACCAGGTGGTGGTGGGCGTCAAACACCAGGGGTACGCGGGTGGCCTGGCAGATGTCGAGCAGGGCGGCGGTGCTGTAGGTGTGCTCGTCGTTTTCAAGGGTGAGGCGCGATCGCACTTGATCGGGCAGATCGCCAATCACCTGAATCAGCCGCTCGGCGCGATCGCCCTTGCCGCCGTGAATATTCATCGCCGCCCAGGGCGACTGGGGCAGCCCCATCAGGTCAAACCAGCGGGCCTGGGCGCTCAAAATAGTGATGCTGTTGGCAATCACCGCTGGTTTGTCGGAGTTGAGCACCACAAACTGATCGGGGTGCAGCACCAGGCGAAGGCCGGTGGTTTGGGCGCGATCGCCCACCTGGCGGAGAGCCTCGCCAAATTCCGCCAGAATGCGATCGCCCAGGGCCGTATCGGAAAACGGAAACAGGCTGGAAATCAGGCGGTAGAGCTGAATCTGATGGTCCTCGCAAAAGGTGATGGCCAGATTGAGTCGCCGCAGGTTCTCGCCGTAGAGCGATCGCAGCGCCTCGGTCTGAGCCGCCTCGTCCAGCTGCAGCAGTCGCTTGCGGGTCATGGTCTTGAAGCGCACCTCAGGTGAGGTGGTAATGCAGACCAGACCCAGCTTGGGCACATCGGCGGTTGTCTGAGGTTTGGCTAACGTTTGGATCATGGGTAGGGGCGCAGGGCCTGCGCTCTCGGTGGGTAACGACGGTTAATGGGGGTCTCTAAATTCAAAATTGCCTAAATTCAAAATGGCTGGGGTCAAAATTGCCTGGGGCAAACAGCGTTTGCCCCTATAGAGGTTCGGTGGGTAATCAGGTCCAGTAGAGGATTTTGGCCTGGGGAAAGCGCTGGGCGATCGCCTGCTCAAAAAAGCGCCGCAGCGCTTGCATCGTGTCCTTGTCGTAGACGTACTTGATGCCGCCAAACTTGTTGCGTTTGGTGGTGCGGTTGGCCTCATCGAGATCCAGCTTGCTGTTGGGGTACCACTGTTGCAGCACCTCCTTGGAGCCGGGGGTAAACCGATGAGAAATCAGTTCAAAGGTGAGGTCGCAGTCAAAGTCGAGGGCAGCGGCGGCCTCGTCCAGCAGTTGGGTATACTCGTCACGCCAGTTTTCCAACGGCATGATGGGAGCCACCACAAAGCCCACAGGGTAGCCGCCGCCGCCCTGCTCAACCGGCAGAGCCAGCTTGCGAATCGCCTCTAGCCGCTGGGCTACCGACGCAGTGCCGCCCTCCAAAAAGCGCGACACCGAGGCAGCGTTGATGCTAAAGCGGCAGCGGGTGTGGCCGTGGTGGGGCAGATTTAGCAAATCATCCACATTGTCGAACTTCGACACCCAGCGCAGGTACCCCTGCTGGCGGGTGCCAAAGTAGCGAATGCACTCCGCCAGGCTGCCGGTGAGGTGCTCAATGCCGAGAGGGTCGGTGTAGCAGCTCACTTCGTAGGTGGTGGGCTGATTGGGCCGCTCGTACTGGGCCAGGTTGTCGAGAATTTGGGGCAGGTTGGCATAGACGCGAATGACCGGCGGCCCCTGCAAGCTCCCGGCCAGGTAGCAGTACTGGCAGTGGGCCGGACACCCCTGGGCCAGGTGAAACTGCCAGTCTGCCGAAGGCGGAATGGGGGTGAGCTTGAGCTGGCTGGCCGGAGCTGTAACCACCGCCAGGGTGCGTTTGGAGATGGCGTAGGTTTCGCGCTCGGTTTCGCCGCGCAGCCCGGCAAGGCGGTTGTGCTTCAGGTACTCGATGGGTAAGTCTAGCGCCTGTACCCGCTGAAGAATTCGCTGGCCCCAGGGTTCGTCCAGGGCCGCAGGGGTAAACAGCACCTGCTCTGGCATCCACCGTTGGTGGCGATAGGCGGTGGCGACCGGAGCGGGCTGGGTGGTAGGAAGCGTGGGGGCGGTGGCGATCGCAGAATCAGTCAAATTAGCCAAATTGGTAGTTGGAATGCAGCAGCTACTCTCACTCTGACAAGCCATTCGAGCCGTGAAATCCTCTACCAGGCGTGGATTGCCCCACTAATGCGGACGTATTTCCGCCGCTACAGTCCGCCCTCGGGCCGGTCAGCAACGGCAACCGTGGCTGCACCCAGTCCGCCGTTGCCATGACAAGCCTGAAAGACCTGACCGAACAAGGTCAGGGCCCCCGACTCAACCTGGCGTAAAAGCGTGAAATGGTCAGCGGTTGCTGCTAGGCTGCTGCTCAGCACCCAACCGTATGGATTGCATGATCAGGTTCAATGCCAGGTATTTCTTTCTAGCCCTTTTGCTCTTTTGGGTCGAGACCGCGATCGCCATATTTCTAGACGATCGCATCATTCGTCCCCTGGTTGGCGATGTACTGGTTATTCCGTTGATTTACTGTCTGATCAAAGCCTTTTGGCCAGTGCGTCCCCGCTCGACCGTCTTACTCGTTTTTGCATTGGCCTGTTTGATTGAAGGGTTGCAGTACCTCAAACTGGTCGATCGCCTGGGGGTGCGAGACAATCGGCTGTTGGCTACAGTCCTTGGCACCACCTTTGATGGAAAAGATATTTTGGCCTACGCGATCGGTGCTGCTCTAGTCCTGCTGGTGGAACATCGACGTGCGGGTGCTCAAAAAGTGTAGGGCTGGACCTCTGTTCGGGGCTGGGCTGGAGAAACCGCAGGCGATCGCCGCTACGCTAGCCCTACCGCGCTAGGGCCCTATCGCGCCGGGGCCCTAGCGCGTCAGGAGAAATTTGGACTTAAGCTAGATTGACGGGCCTTTGGTGCGCCGAGGACAAACTTCAACCATGCTTGAAAAGCCGCAAACCCCGCTGACCGGCAGCAACGGTCGCCCCGTTGTTTCCCTCCACCGCGCTATTCTCAGCCGGGGGAGCTACTTTTGCCTGCTCAGTTTGGGCAGCACCGGCAGCATTCTCAGCATTGGCAGCACCGGCAGCATCCTCAGTATCGGCAGCGCCGGGAGTATTTTGAGCATCGGCAGCGTGGGCAGCATTTTGAGCGTTGGCAGCGTCGGGAGTGTACTGTCGGTGCTGAGCCTGGACAGCATTCTCAGCCTCTTGCAGTTTTGGGCGGTTCGTCAACGGTGACTGTCCCAGCGTTCCCTCCCCCTTAAATGAAATGCTGAACTTGAAATCCATCTCCCGATTCCCATCCGGTCACCCTGTCGGGAGAACGGTCCTTTGCCCTGGGGAATTGGAGGTGGCCAGCAGTATTTCGTATAACTCTGGAGCCCAGCCTGCAATTTTCGGCTCTCAGTGGGTAGCCTGTCTCCATAGATCCGCCACCTTTTTCTTCCCTCGCCATGCTACCTGTGGGCTCCCGTCCGAAACCTAAACATCGTCGCCGCCTGGTGATCGCCCTAATTGTGGGAGGGTTACTGGTGACGGGCTTTCCGTTTTTGGTGGTGGGTGGTCTGCTGGCCAAAACCAACTGGGATGAGTGGCAACACTGCCGCGGCTACACCCAGTTCAGCCCCACCCTTTGGAACGACCCCACGCTAAGCGCAGAGCCAGCCTACGTTCGCCTCTGCATGGTGGATAACCTGCTGGCAAAATACCTGCTGCTGGGAAGGTCCCAGGCTGGGGTGATCGAGCTGTTGGGGCCACCGGAACCCCAGACCGGCTTTGCTGACTACGACATGGTGTATGTGCTGGGACCAGAGCGCAAATTTATCAGTATCGACTACGAATGGCTGGTGATCAAACTCGATGCCGCGGGCCATGTAAGCGAAGCAAGGCTTGTAACTGATTAGCCTGTGCTATAGCCATCGCTATAATCACGACTAGACAGTAAAAGTCCTGGCTCAACTACCCCGAAGAACCAGGACTCTTGAGCAGCGGAGAGTCTCCATCCGTCTCAAGGTTAGGAGCTGGCAAAAGCGCGATCGTAGGGAGCCCTTCACCACCTCAAAATATTTTTAATTTTCTTCTGTAGGGTGGGCATTGCCCCCCCGAAAACCATGGCCTTTACTAATAAATCGTGGTAATAATCTCTGTCTCTTTGAAGCAGAAAACCCGGAGAGCGGGGTGGATTCTGACAGTCTGATCAAACCCACCCCTGCCCCTCTAGGGGGATTGTGATCCGGGGGTGTAGGGTGGGCACTGCCCACCCTACGGGGATTAGGAATCCCGGATTAGCCAAAACGACTGGAGGTCGAGGCTATGAGGAACGCGGCGTAGGTGAGAATGTAGCCCACGGTGAAGTGAGCCAGACCCACCACACGACCCTGAATGATCGACATGGCAACGGGCTTGTCCTTCCAGCGAACCAGGTTCGCCAGGGGAGTGCGCTCGTGGGCCCAGACCAGAGTTTCGATTAGCTCTTGCCAGTAGCCCCGCCAGGAGATCAAGAACATGAAGCCCGTTGCCCAGACCAGGTGCCCAAAGAGGAACATCCAGGCCCAAACCGCGAGGTTATTCATGCCGTAGGGGTTGTAGCCGTTGATCAGCTGCGACGAGTTAAGCCACAGGTAATCGCGGAACCAGCCCATCAGGTAGGTGGAGTTTTCGTTGAACTGAGCCACGTTGCCCGACCACAGCGCCAGATGCTTCCAGTGCCAGTAGAAGGTAACCCAACCAATGGTGTTGAGCATCCAGAACATGGCCAGGTAGAAGGAATCCCACGCGGAGATGTCGCAGGTGCCGCCACGGCCAGGGCCGTCGCAGGGGAAGCTATAGCCGAAGTCCTTCTTGTCGGGCATCAGCTTGGAGCCACGGGCATCCAGGGCACCCTTGACCAGGATCAGGGTGGTGGTGTGCAGACCCAGGGCGATCGCATGGTGAACCAGGAAGTCACCAGGGCCGATATTCAAAAACAGCGAGTTAGTGCTGCTGTTAATGGCATCGAGCCAGCCGCCGAGCCATACGTTGCCGTGGTTAGGCCAGGCCGTAGTGGCAATGCTGTCCGGGTTGGATAGGAGAGTATCCATACCGTAGAGCAACTTGCCGTGGGCAGCCTGCACCCACTGGGCAAACACAGGCTCAACCAGAATTTGCTTCTCGGGGGTGCCAAAGGCGACCACCACGTCGTTGTGGACGTACAGACCCAGGGTGTGGAAGCCCAGGAATAGCGAGACCCAGCTCAGGTGCGAGATCAGCGCCTCCTTATGCTCCAGCATGCGGTAAAGCACGTTGTTGTGGTTGGCCTTTGGATCGTAGTCGCGCACCAGGAAGATGGCGCCGTGGGCAAAGGCCCCCACCATGATGAAGCCAGCGATGTACTGGTGGTGGGTATAGAGCGCCGCCTGGGTGGTGTAGTCCTTGGCGATAAAGGCGTAGGACGGCAGCGAGTACATGTGCTGCGCCACCAGCGATGTCACCACCCCCAGACAGGCCAGGTGCCAACCCAGCTGGAAGTGCAGCGAGTTGTTGTAGGTGTCGTAAATACCCTTGTGACCTTCGCCAATCCAGCCACCAAAGGGAGTGCCTTCGGGCGGGCGGTGGGCGTTCATGATGGTCTTCATGTCGTGGCCAATACCGAAGTTAGTCCGGTACATGTGGCCCGCCACGATGAACAGCACCGCGATCGCCAGGTGGTGGTGAGCAATATCCGTCAGCCACAGCGCGTCGGTCTGGGGATGGAACCCACCCAGGAAGGTGAGAATCGCCGTCCCGGCTCCGTCGCTGCTGTTGAAGATATGGTTGGGGGTGTCAGGGTTCTGGGCGTAAACTCCCCACTGGCCAGTGAAGAACGGCTTCAGCCCTTCCGGGTGAGGCCGCACCGACAGGAAGTTGTCCCAGCCCACGTGCTGCCCCCGAGCCTCGGGAATCGCTACGTGAATCAGGTGTCCCGCCCAGGCCAGGGAGCTGACTCCAAACAGACCGGCCAGGTGGTGGTTCAGGCGCGACTCAGCGTTCTTGAACCAGGCCAGACTGGGGCGGAACTTGGGCTGCAGGTGCAGCCAGCCGGCAAACAGAAACACCGCCGCCAGAATCAGCAGGAACATCGCCCCGCCATAGAGGTCGGCGTTGGTGCGCATGCCGATGGTGTACCACCACTGGTACACCCCAGAAAATGAAATATTAACCGGATAGGTAGCCCCCGCCTGGGTGAAGGCATCCACGGCGGGTTGGCCAAATTGCGGATCCCAAATCGCGTGGGCGATGGGACGCGTGCCCAGCGGGTCTTTCACCCACTGCTCAAAGTTGCCTTGCCAGGCGACATGGAACAGGTTGCCCGAAGTCCACAGAAAGATGATTGCCAGGTGGCCAAAGTGGGAGGCGAAGATCTTTTGGTAAAGATTCTCCTCCGTCATGCCGTCGTGGCTTTCAAAGTCGTGGGCGGTGGCAATCCCGTACCAGATCCGCCGTGTGGTCGGATCGGCAGCCAGGTCCTGGCTAAATTTAGGGAATTTAGTTGCCATGAATCAAAACAGGTTTGCTGTACGAATGGGTCAGAAAACACAATTCGCCGATATTCGGTGGTTGGGGTTGTGGTGTAGGAGCACAGCATGCTGCGCCCCTACTGGGATCCCATGACCAAACGGGTCATCCCACCGAAATGATTCGAGCCAGGAAGAAGGCCCAGGTGGTGGCAATCCCCCCGAGGAGGTAGTGGGCCACACCCACAGCCCGACCCTGAGTGATGCTCAGCGCCCGAGGCTGGATGGCCGGAGCCACCTTCAGCTTGCTGTGCGCCCAGACGATGGACTCAATCAGCTCCTGCCAGTAGCCACGACCGCTGAACAGGAACATCAGACTGAAGGCCCAGACAAAGTGAGCGCCCAGGAACATCAGGCCGTAGGCCGACAGCGCCGAGCCGTAGGAGCCAATCACCTGCGAGGCCTGAGCCCACAGGAAGTCCCGCAGCCAGCCGTTGATGGTGATGGCACTGGCCGCAAAGTTGCCGCCCGTGATGTGGCTCACCGTACCGTCGGGGCTCACCGTCCCCCAGATGTCCGACTGCATCTTCCAGCTGAAGTGGAAAATCACAATCGATAGGGAGTTGTACATCCAGAACAGGCCGAGGAACACGTGGTCCCAACCCGATACCTGGCAGGTGCCGCCCCGACCGGGACCGTCGCAGGGGAACCGGAAGCCCAGTTCACCTTTGTCGGGAATCAGGCGGGAGCTGCGGGCGAACAGCACGCCCTTGAGCAGAATCAGCACCGTCACGTGGATGGTGAAGGCATGGATGTGGTGCACCATGAAGTCGGCGGTGCCGAGGGCCATGGGCATCATCGCCACTTTGCCTGCGACTGCAACTCCGGTTCCCCCAAACACAGGGCTAACGCTAGCCAGCGCGTTGGGGGCGGTATTGCCAGCAGCGGCCGCATGGAACCCTTGCACCCACTGGGCAAAGATCGGCTGCAGCTGAATGGCGGTATCCGAGAACATGTCCTGGGGACGGCCCAGGGCGCGCATGGTGTCGTTGTGGATGTACAGACCAAAGCTGTGGAAGCCGAGGAAAATACACACCCAGTTCAGGTGCGAGATGATCGCATCACGGTGGCGCAATACGCGATCTAGGTTGTTGTTGACATGTACCGAGGGCTCGTAATCACGCACCATGAAGATGGCGGCGTGAGCACCGGCTCCCACAATCAAGAAGCCGCCAATCCACATGTGGTGGGTAAACAGCGACAGCTGAGTGGGGTAGTCGGTGGCCAGGTACGGGTAGGGCGGCATGGCGTACATGTGATGCGCCACGATGATGGAGAGGGATCCCACCCAGGCCAGGTTCCACGCCAGCTGGGCATGCCAGGAGGTCGTGAAAATTTCGTACATACCCTTGTGACCTTCGCCAGTGAAGGGACCTTTGTGAGCCTCCAGCACCTCTTTGAAACTATGGCCAATGCCCCAGTTGGTGCGGTAGAAATGCCCCGCCACAATGAAGAGCACTGCTAGCGCCAGGTGGTGGTGGGCTGTATCCGACAGCCACAGGCCACCGGTCACGGGGTTCAAGCCGCCCTTGAAGGTGAGGAAGTCAGCGTACACGTTCCAGTTCAGGGTGAAGAATGGCTTCAAACCCTCCGCAAAGCTGGGGTACATCTCAGCCATCAAGGCCTTATTGAGGATCCACTCGTGGGGCAACGGTATGGCCCCTATCGAATCGATCACTCGACCGCCAATGGTTAGGGGACGACCGGCATCGATCGCATCCATGCAGGCGTTGATGGGCAGCGACACGTGGATTTGCTGCCCAGCGTAGCCCAGGCAACCCAGCCCGAGCAGCCCGGCCAGGTGGTGGTTCATCATCGATTCCACGTTCTGGAACCACTCCAGCTTGGGAGCGCGCTTGTGGTAGTGGAACCAGCCTGCAAACAGCATCAGGCCAGCCATCACCAGCGCCCCAATGGCGGTGCAGTAAAGCTGGAAGCTGTTGGTAATGCCGTTGGCGCGCCACCACTGGAACAACCCAGAAGTGATCTGAATACCGTTGAAGCCACCGCCCACGTCGGCATTCAGGATCTCTTGACCGAAGATCGGCCAAACCACCTGGGCGCTGGGCTTAATGCCGGTGGGGTTGGTCAGCCAAGCTTCATAGTTCGAAAACTTAGCGCCGTGGAAATACATGCCACTGAGCCAAACAAAGATGACGGCTAAGTGACCGAAGTGAGCGCTGAAGATTTTGCGGGAAATATCTTCTAAATCGCTGGTGTGACTGTCAAAGTCGTGGGCATCGGCGTGCAGGTTCCAAATCCAGGTGGTGGTTTTGGGCCCCTTGGCCAACGTGCGGTCGAAATGACCTGGCTTGCCCCATCGCTCAAATGAGACTGGCACCGGGTCTTTATCAACCACGACCCTGACTTTTTGTCCCGGTTCAGGGGGACTTATGGTCATGGGACTCTCCTCTCTTCTACTCGAAAATACAGAGCGGATAAAGGCGCTTCCTATGTATAGGCAGAGATAACCTGAGTCGATAGAAAGCTTAAATAAGCTGTATCAGGGAGTTCAGGCTGTCCCAAATACTTACAGTTCCATTAGAGAACCAATGGAACTGCTTTGAATTGGGGATCAGCCAACAGCAGCCACTCTTCAACAGGGGATAGGCCAGCCTGAACCTGAGCTCAGACGGCCCCAATACCCTGAGAAAACGGCAGGTTAAGTAACAAACTACAGAATCACCGTCGTTCTTGGTAAGCGAAATTTTCACAAGTTAATAACTCTGGAAAAATTAAAATAGATCCTCTCTAGGCTCGCTATTGAGGGCTTTGGGCGGCTATATTTTCTTTGAATGAGGAAAATTTGGGGCGAAAAAGTGGGGTGGAGAAGGCACAGATCGGGAGCGGCAGTGCCCTATCCTTCAAAGTTTTTGGGGTTTGTAAAACTTTTTAAGCATTAAGCAAGTAGGAGTGGTTGCTGAAAGTCCTGAGCCGGGGCTCGAGATCGTGGCGGCCCAGGGTGCGTTGGTCAGTGGATCCTGATCGTTTATCGGTAGGGCTGGGTTTTGGGCCTGGATCTAGGGCTGAATCTCCACAAGACTGAGGCTTGCGGTGTATTTAGGGGTGGAGAGGGTCTATCTGGTTATACCCAGGCTGCGGGTAACCTGGCGTTTCTGGCTTAGTAAGGAATACCAGCAAATCTCTGTGCTTGGGATCGCCCCATGTGGTGTACATTATGAGAAAATTGTGACAACTGTTTAAGTAAGCTGATTTAGGAGGGCATGCCCGATGGACTGGCGAGTCATTGTCGTTTTACTGCCAATTGCTGTGGCCGCAAGCTGGGCGGTGTTTAACATTGGTCGGGCTGCCCTGGGGCAACTCCAAGATTTCATCAACAATCGAGAAGCCTAGGGCGTGTCATCAACTGTGGCTAAAAGCTTGGTATATCAAGCCTTGCCACGCCCGACTCAAAAGACAGGCTAGGGGCTGTGGCCCTTGGCCCCTAGGTGTCAGAGCTGAGCTGCTGTGCGATCGCAGCGATGCAGTGGTGAACCCATCAGTGTAGATCTATCGCCAGGGTGACCTGGGCCAGCGCTGGCTCACCCTGGCGATAGTTCTTTTAAATGGGGCATCAATTGGCTAAAGGCGATTCCCCGGTGGCTGAGGGCCTCCTTCTGGCTCGGCTGCATTTCAGCAAAGCTTTTGCCCAGGCTGGGCAGGTAGAAGATGGGGTCGTAGCCAAAGCCGCCGCTGCCGCGGGGGGTCAGCAAAATTTCCCCGTGGCAAATGCCCTTGGTTTCAAGCACGACCTCCCCGGCTGGATTGGCCAGCGCCAGGGCGCAGATGAACTGGGCACTGCGATCGCTCTGTCCCTCCAGTTCTTTGAGCAGGCGGTCAATTCTGGCGGCATCGCTGTCGGCGTAGCGGGCCGAGTAAATACCGGGTGCCCCGCCCAGGGCGGTGACGGCGAGGCCGGAGTCGTCGGCGATCGCCCACTGGTTGAGCGCTTTGGCCACGGTTGCCGCCTTGAGGCGAGCATTCTCTAAAAACGTGGTGCCGGTTTCCTCAACCTCCAGGTGGTCGGGTTTGAGCTGTAGCTGCCAGCCCAGAGCGTCGAGATACACCTGCATCTCGATCAGCTTGCCGGGGTTCCCGGTGGCGACAACAATCGTGGGCGGCTGCGGGATATCCATCAAACTTGGCGAAGTATTGGCGATGGGTCGATTGTAGTGCCAGAAGGGGAACGAAATGACCGCATAAAATGGCACAGGCTCAAATACAGATCGAACCTAAACCTGGTAGCGTGGTTGAACAGTGATCGCCATCGCAAAGGTTGACCCTTGACCCCAAAGCGCCCCTCCCAAAGCGCCAACTACTGGATGCTTGCCCCCTATGTCCGGCGCGAGTGGCCCACCATCTTCCAGGCGCTGCTGGGCACCATCATTTTTGTCTCCTTCTGGCCGATTTTGGCCTGGCTGTCGGGCAATATCCTGGCTCAGCTGGCGGCGGGTAACGTGCCGGTGGTGGGCCGCTTCATCGCCATCACCATGGTTGGCTTTGCGATTCAGAAGATCGGTCAGTACATCCAGGATTCCCTGATGGCCAAGGCAGCCCTGGAGGTCGCCTTTAACCTGCGCCGCGATGTCTACACCCACATCCATCGGCTCAGCCTCACCTACTTCGAGCGCAGCCAGACGGGGGATCTGTCCTACCGATTGACCGAAGACATCGATCGCATTGGCGAAGTGGTGCAAAAGCTGTTCCACGACTTTTTGCCCTCAGTTTTGCAGCTGGTGGTGGTGCTGGGCTACATGGTCTACCTCAACTGGCAGCTCACCCTGACGGCGATCGTGCTGGTGCCCATTCTGGCGGTGCTGGCCGGGTGGTTTGGGGAACAGATGCTGAAGTTTTCCCGCCGTAGCCAGAACCTGGTGTCTGACCTGTCGTCGCTGGTGACCGAGGTGTTTAGCGGCATTCGCCTGGTGCGGGCCTTTGCTGCCGAAGACTACGAGGTGGAGCGCTTTACCCAGGAGGCCGAAAAAAACCGCCAGGCCAAGTACAAAGCCGCCTGGCTCCAGGCGGTGCAGTATCCGGTGGTGGGCTTTACCTACGCCGTGGTGGTGATGCTGATTTTGCTGGTGGGCACCTGGCAGATCGCCGAGGGTAACCTCACCGGAGCCTCCTTTGGTAGTTACGTGGTGGCGGCCCTGATGCTGATCGACCCGGTCAACCACGTCATTATTAACTACGGCGAGTTTAAGCAGGGGGAGGCCTCCGTCGATCGCGTGATCGAGCTGCTCAACATTGAGCCTGCGGTGCGCGAACTGCCCACGGCAAAGGAAATGCCGGCGGTGACTGGCCGGGTGGAGTACCGCAACGTCACCTTTGGCTACGACGCCGACGAGCCAGTGCTGCGCAATTTAGATCTGCTGGCTCTGCCCGGGGAAAAAATTGCTCTGGTGGGCTCGTCCGGGGCGGGTAAGTCTACCCTGGTGAACCTGCTGCCCCGCTTCTACGACCCCCAGTCGGGCCAAATTTTGATCGACGATGTGGATGTGTCCACCGTGACCCTGCGCAGTCTGCGGCGGCAGATTGGCATTGTGCCCCAGGAGACGACGCTGTTTTCGGGCACGATCGCCCAAAACATTGCCTTTGGCCAGAAGGAGTTTGACATTGAGGCGGTGGAAGCGGCGGCCCGGATTGCCAATGCCCACGACTTCATCAGTCAGTTTTCCCAGGGCTACTACACCTGGATGGGCGAACGGGGGGTAAACCTGTCGGGGGGGCAGCGGCAGCGGGTGGCGATCGCCCGGGCGGTGCTGCTCAACCCCCGCATTTTGATTCTGGATGAAGCCACCTCAGCCCTGGATGCCGAGTCGGAGGCGCTGGTGCAGGAGGCGCTGGAGCGGTTGATGAGCGATCGCACCGTGTTCATCATCGCTCACCGTCTGGCCACCGTCCGCGACGCCGATCGCATTTTAGTGATGGAAAAGGGACGGGTAATTGAATCTGGTACCCACAGTGAGCTACTGGCCAACCAGAGCCGCTACGCCCAGTTCTACGCCCAGCAGTTTGCCGGTAGCGGGGCAGAGTGACCCGCGCCGGGGATGTCATGGCTCCCCTGGAGGTACTAACCTGAGGTAAGTAATTATTCCTGGTTGATCATGGCGTCACCTCCGGCCACCGGCCTTGGCCCCAGCTCAGAAAAAGCGATTTACCACGATGGCCTGGGCGATCGCCTGTTCATCTGGCTCTTCAGCCGCAAAATGGCTCAGGCCGTGGGTAAAGATACCGCCCGCAGCGGTTACGACGGCTTTGTCGATCTGTCCAGCCAGATCATGCAGGGCCGCAACGCTCAGCAGCAGCAGGCCCTGGTGGCGGTGGTGCTCAAGTCGCTGGTGCCCGCCCAGGTGCTGTGGCTGATTCGCACCCTGTTCTCGCCCACCCGGGTGGTGTGTGAACTCAACGCCTGGTTTGCCACCCGGCTATTTGAGTGGCTGGTAGGCCCCTGCGAGGTCAAAACCGTAGAGTTTACCGATCAGCAGGGGCGAGTGCGGCAGCAGCGCAGCGGTGTTCACATCAAAAAGTGCCGCTACCTGGACGAAAGCCGCTGCGTCGGCATGTGCGTGAACATGTGCAAGCTGCCCACCCAGCGTTTCTTTACCGAAGATTTCGGCATTCCCCTCACCATGGTGCCGAACTTTGAAGACTTTAGCTGCGAGATGGTCTTTGGCCAGCCGCCGCCGCCCCTGGAAACCGAGGACGCCTACCATCAGCCCTGCCTGGTGGATCACTGCTCCCTTGCCAACCGCGATCCCCAGCCCTGCCCAAAGGTGCGGACCTGAACCGACTCCGTGTTCTCAAGGGCAAATTTGGTTGCGCCACCTAAACGCAACGGGGGAAATAATCGCTACTGTAATCAGCAGTACAATGTCCACTGGTTTGCTGGCGGTTCTACACCCATGATCGAAGTTGAGCACCTGAGTAAGACCTACGGGTCTACCACGGCTATTCAAGACATCACCTTTGGGGCCCAACCCGGAGAAATCCTGGGCTTCCTGGGGCCAAATGGGGCGGGTAAAACCACCACCATGCGCATTTTGGCGGGCTACCTGCCAGCCTCTGAGGGTACCGCCCGGGTGGCGGGCTACGACGTCCATACCGACTCGATGGCCGTGCGGCAGCGGATTGGCTACCTGCCGGAGTCGCCCCCCCTCTACCCCGACATGTCGGTGCAGGGCTATCTCACCTTTGTGGCCAAAATTAAAGGGGTGCCCGCCGACCTGCGCCAGCAGCGGGCCGATATCGCCATGGATCACTGCGGGCTGCTGGATAAGCGCAAGGTGCTGATTCGCAAGCTGTCCAAGGGCTACCGCCAGAGGGTGGGCATTGCCCAGGCAATTATTCACGACCCGCCGGTGATTATTCTGGACGAGCCCACGGTCGGACTGGATCCGCGCCAGATTAACGAAGTGCGGCAGCTAATCAAGGGGCTGGCCGGGAGCCATACCATCATTCTCTCCACCCACATTCTGCCGGAGGTGAGCATGACCTGCGATCGCGTCACCATTATCAACCGGGGCCAGGTGGTCGCCACCGATACCCCCGACAACCTCACCACCCGCCTCTCCGGCGAGGCGGCCTACGAGCTCGAAATCAAAGGCGACGTGGATACCGCCCAGCGGCTACTGGCTGAGCTATCCCCTGTGCGCCAGGTGACGCGACTGGGGCTAGAGCACCTGCCCCAGTACCACCACCGGCTGCGGGTCAGCGGAGAGGCCGATCGCGCCCTGGGCGGGCTGATCTCCACCGCCCTCGTCAGCGCGGGCCTCGAACTCCACGAGCTGCGCCGCCAGCAGGCCACCCTCGAAGACGTCTTCCTCAACCTCACCACCACCGAACCCGCTACGGCGGCAACCGCACCACCCGAAGCACCCGCCGCCGAAGTCCCTGTAACCGACCCATCGTTAGAAGCATCCGAAGCCTAGCCATCTCGGCTTTTGGCTTTTGGATTCTGGCTTTCCCCCTCATCCTCCCCACCTCCCTCATCTCCTCACCCCCCACCCACCTACCCTCCCACCCATCCACTCCCCACCCATCCACCCATGACCCTGCTCCTCAAAAACATCCTCGCCATCTATCAGCGGGAGCTGCAAAGCTACTTTGCCTCGCCGCTGCCCTACATCATTGCGGCCGTGTTCTGGCTGCTGGGGGGCTTCTTCTTGGTCGCCATTCTGCTGGGGCCCCAGGGCATTCTGGCCCAGGCGGCGATGGCCGATCAGGCGGTCCAGATGGGGCTCCCCACGCCGCCGCCCTTTGATGTGGCCTACGAGTTCAACAAAGCCTACGTGGGCCTGCTGGGGTCGCTGTCGATGTTTGTGCTGCCCATGCTGTCGATGGGGCTCTACGCCGACGAGCGCAAGCAGGGCACGCTGGAGCTGCTGGCCACTTCGCCGGTGACCAACTGGGCGGTGGCGCTGGGCAAGCTGCTGGCGGTGGTGAGCTTTTACATCGCTATGGTGCTGCCGCTGATGGTGTGCCAGGCGATCGCCCTGGGCGCGGCAACGCCGCCCACCGGTTCCGGGGTGTTCTTTCTGTCGCACCTGGGCCTGGTGCTGGTAGCCGCCAGCGTGCTGGCGCTGGGGATGTTTATTTCGTCGCTGACCGAGAGTACGGTGCTGGCGGCCATTATGACCTTTGCGCTGATCCTGCTGCTGTGGCTGGTGGATGCGGTGGCTCAGGGACTGCCGGGGGTGCTCGGTAGCGCGATCGCCCACCTGTCGTTGCTCAAACATTTCACCGACTTCACCGAAGGCATTTTTGATACCGGCGGGCTGGTGCTGTTTCTCTCGTTTATTGGCCTCGGGCTTTACCTGACGGCCCAGTCTATAGAAACCCTCAGATTCCAGCGTTCCTAGGGCGTGTCATCAGTTGTGGCTCAAAGCTCGGTATATCCAGCTTTGCCACACCCGACCCAAACGATAGGCTAGGGGCCGTAACCCATAATTTTTGGGTGTTTGGCAGCTAATTGATGACAGCCCCTAGCGCTTCAACCCGTCAATTTCGCAGGCAACTGGTTAGCAATAGCAGGTTATGGCGATGAAGTCCTTTGCGGTTTACCAAAAGTATTTGAAATACCTGGCGCTGCCGGGACTGGCCCTAGTCACCGCGGGTTTGCTGGCGGGCGTGGTGGCAGGATGGACCCTGCTGCCCGCGGGGCTGCTGATTGGCGGTATTGGTCTGCTGCTGCTGGGGCTGGTGCTGGGCAACCAGGGCCAGGGCCGATTTTGGGCCCAGCGCTCAACCGAAGCCGGAGCCAATGCGCTGGTGTCGACCCTGGCGGTGCTGGTTATTTTGGGCCTGGTCAATTTTGTAGCGGTGCGCTACGCCACCCGTGTAGATCTGACCGAAAACCAGCTGTTTACCCTGGCCCCACAGTCGCAGCAGGTGGTGCGATCGCTGGAAAATCCCACCCGTGTCGTCGTCTTTGACCCGCTGCCCAATCCCCAGGATCGGCAGCTGCTCGAAAGCTTCCGTCAGACTGGGGGGCAGTTCACCTTTGACTACGTCAACCCCTATAATGACCCGCGCCTGGCCCAGGAATTTGGCGCCACCCAGACCGGCATGGTGTTTGTGGAAAGCGGTGGCACCCGCCGCTTTTTGCAGAATGTGGGTCCCAGCGAACGCCTGTCGGAGCGAACGCTGACCAATGCGCTCGACCAGGTGGTGAGCGATCGCGCCCTCACGGTGTACTTCACCCAGGGCCACCAGGAATTTGTCATTGACGGCAGCGATACGGGCTTTTTGCAGGCCGCCACAGCCCTTGGGGAGAAGAGTGCCCTGGTGCAGCCGCTGGATTTGGCCCAGACCGGCACCGTGCCGGAGGACGCCAACGTGGTGGTAGTAGCTGGCCCCGCTGCCGAGTTTTTTGATGCCGAGGTCGCGGCCCTGCAAACCTACCTGAACCAGGGCGGTAGCCTCATGCTGCTGATCGATCCGCGCACCAGCCCCGGCCTCGACACCCTGCTCGACCCCTGGGGCGTCACCCTCGACGATCGCATTGTGCTCGATACCTCCGGCAGCGGTCAGCTGGTCGGCCTCGGTCCGGCGGCCCCGCTGGTGACCGACTACGGCGACCACCCCATCACCCGCGATTTTCGCGGCGGGCGATCGTTCTTTCCCCTGGTGCGGCCGGTCAATGTGGAGGAGGTGCCGGGGGTAACCGCCACTCCCCTGCTCCAGAGCAATCCCCAAAGCCGAGCCGAGTCCCTCTCTGCGGAGGGCCAGCTGCAGTTTGACGAAAATGCGCCCCCCTCGGGCCCCTACACCCTGGGTGTCGCCCTCAGCCGCCCGGTGGATGGCGCTGCCGCCGCCGAAGGCGAACCGCCGCCGGAGTCACGCCTGGTGGTGATTGGCAACGCCACCTTTGCCACCGATGGGCTGTTTGAGCAGCAGCTCAACGGCGACGTCTTTCTCAACGCCATTAGCTGGCTGGGGCAGCAGACCGATGCCACCCTCTCCATTCGCCCCCGCGAGGTGACCAACCGCCGCATTACGATGACGGTGCAGCAGCAGGTGGGCCTGGGGGTCTTTTCCCTGCTGGTGCTGCCCGTCATTGGCGTGGTCCTGGCGGTGGTGATGTGGCTGCGGCGGCGATAGTCTGCCGGAGGCAGAATAGGGCTTGATAGTGCAAATGCACCACAGTATGATAGGGGGGCTGCCCCTGAGGCTCTCCGATGGCGATTGTTTCTTCCCACACTCCTGACGACGCAGCCAGGGGGGCTAAAAAAGCCAAACCGTCTGCACCGCCAGCGGCGGATAGCGCCGTGCAGCCGCTGCTGTCGCTGGTCAAGGGGGGCGACGCGCAGCCGGAGGATGTTCAGTCTGAGACGGCGTCCCCAGGCCCGGCAGCCGCAGAGGATAGCCTGCGGCCTCAGCGTCTGAACAACTATATCGGCCAGGCGGCCCTCAAGGAAGTGTTGGGGATTGCGATCAAGGCCGCCCAGTCGCGCCAGGAGCCCCTCGACCATCTGCTGCTGTACGGGCCGCCAGGGCTGGGTAAGACCACAATGGCGCTAATTTTGGCCGAGGAAATGGGGGTAGTTTGCAAAATCACGACCGCCCCAGCTCTGGAGCGACCCCGTGATATTGCCGGTCTGCTGGTCAACCTCAAGCCTGGGGACGTGCTGTTTATCGACGAAATTCACCGCCTGCCCCGGGTGACCGAAGAAATTCTGTACCCGGCCATGGAGGACTCCCGGCTGGACATCACCATCGGCAAGGGGCAGTCGGCCCGCACCCGCAGCATTCCGCTGAGCCCGTTTACCCTGGTGGGGGCCACAACCCGGGTGGGGGCGCTCAGCTCACCCCTGCGCGATCGCTTTGGCCTGATTCAGCGGCTGCGGTTTTATGAAATTGACGAACTGACTCCCATTGTGCTGCGCACCGCCGATGTGCTAAAAACCCCCATCGAGCCTGCCGGAGCCGAAGAAATCGCCCGTCGGGCTCGGGGCACACCCCGCATTGCCAATCGGCTACTGCGGCGGGTGCGCGACTATGTCGAAGTGAAGGCGGCAGGGTCGATCACCGCCACCCTGGCGGCCGAGGCCCTCGAACTCTTCAACGTCGATCCCTGCGGTCTCGACTGGACCGATCGCCGCCTGCTCTCGGTCATGGTAGAAAACTTTGGCGGTGGCCCCGTCGGCCTCGACACCATGGCGGCAGCTACGGGCGAAGACCCCCAAACCATCGAAGAGGTCTACGAACCTTACCTGCTGCAAATTGGCTACCTTCAGCGCACACCCAGAGGTCGGGTCGTCACCGCCGCCGCCCGGCGTCACCTGGGGTACGCTGAGGGGCCTGACGGCGACAGTCAAATGACCTTGCTGTAGGGCTAGTCAACGGATTTTGGCCAAAGGGCGGGTCAATCGGGGGTGTGGGTTCACGGCAGTCTTGAACCGCAGCCCCTAAACCGTGATCCGTAAGTTGCGGAACTCGCCATCACTAGTGCTCTGTCAAACCTACGGGAACCCTAATGTTTAGCTTTGACACTGTACTAGATTGCCTCCGTTATGGCTTGATAGGCGGGTTCTTCTCAAGCTATTTGGCCATTCAACGAGGCTGGAGCGGGCCGCTCTCCCGGCAGATCAATAATGGCCTGCATCAGGTTCGTCTGATTGAGATTGGCCCCAGACAGATCGGTGCCCAACAGGTTTGTCCCCAGTAGGTTGGCCCCAGATAGGTCAGCGTTGGCCAGGCAAGCCCCCCACAGGTCAGCGTGCATAAGGTTCGCGCCCGCCAGATTGGCACCGCTGAGGTCGACTCCAGTCAACTTGGCACCGCTGAGGTCAACCCCCCCCAGCGATGCCCCTGGCGCCAGGCGATGGAGGGTTTTGGGTACCTGAAACCCCTGGGGAAACTGGGTGCTATCCGAGTAGAGCGCTCCCTCCAGGTTGGTGGTCGCTAGCCAACATCCCCGCAAATTAGCGCCCATCAGGTTGGCCTGGCTCAAATTGGCGTGGCGCAGGTCCGCGCCGCGCAGGTCCGCCAGCACCAGGGTGGCCTGGCGGAGGTCTGCGTAGCGCAGATCGCTTTCGCCCAGCAGGGCGCTCAGCAAATTCGCTCGATTCAGGATGGCTCCGAACAGCTGGCTGTTGAGCAGCAGGGCACCGCTGAGATCGGCCGCCGTCAGGTCAGTGCCACCCAGATCCCGCTCCTGCAGGTCTTTGGTCGCGAGCGCTGCTCCAGGCTGTACAGTCCACATGCGGGCTTGTTCAGGTCTGAAGCCGGCAGGGAACTGGGTTGCGGCATTATAAATCGCCCCCTCCAGGCGAGCAGCATCGAGATCTGCCCCGGTAAGTACAGCCTCGCGTAGGTCAGTCCAGCGCAGGTCGGCCCCGGCCAGTTTGGCGTCTCTAAACTGGGCCTGCTTGAGATTGGCGCGACGAAAGTTGGCCTGGGTCAGATTAGCCCGGCTGAAGTCAGCGCCCCAAAAGTCTACTTTGGCTAAACTCCAGTGGCTGAGATCGGCCCCAGCCAGGTCAATTCCGGTAAAATCTCGCTCTCCCTCCACGAAAGCTGTCCAGAGTTGTTCCAGGGTTGTGAGATGCATGCTTATGTACTGCTCGAGGTTGCCTGCGGATATCGTTAGCGATTCATTGGCGGTTGGCCATAGGGCCGTCACCCCCGAGCGCTGGCTGCTGGGGTTGGCCAGGGAATAGCCTGCTGGGTCGCTGCTTCGTGAATCCAGACCAGGTAGCCGCTCTCGTCCGGAGTGGCGATCGCTGGTTTACCCCGCTGCTGAAGCTGCGCAATCAGGCGGTGGGCTTTGTCTAGGTTGGGACGGTTGCAGTAGTAGCGGTAGTATTCACCACCTCTGGCTAGAGCCAGGTAGCGCTGCTGGTTTTGCCCCTGAATGTGGTAGAAAAACTGGTCTCTGGGGTCCGCAGAGAGTTGTTCAGCGGCTGGGGCATCTGGCTCGTTTAAGTCACCCTTGGCTACGGTATTGGTTCTATCTCTGGGGACAATCATCGGGCGATCGCCAACGACAGTCAGCACCTGATCGGGCAAAGCAATATTGCGAACGGAGGAATGATCCATTACAGAGGACACACTGAGGTAAACAGACTACCCTCTCGGGCGTCTTCCCCAGAATACGTAACGAACCGGCAAGAAACTGCGAATTCTCCCCAGGTAATCTGTGATACTTTGATGAATCCTCAGGGCAGTCTACGTAATTTTACGTAGATTTTCCGTTCCTTGCTGAATTAAGGCAAAAATTTGGGTAAGGGCAAACGGCAATTTGCTCCCAAGACGCCCTGCTGATTGATTCAGTCTTGTGTTCAGCAACGCCCCTTCAATGCTGTTGTGAACTGGATTTGCTGGATCCGATTCCAGGCATCAGGTTCACCACCGAAACGGATTAGGATGCAGCCGAGAACCGCTCCCGGCCCGGCTCCCAAAGCCGAAAGCCGCCGACAAAGGCATTGCTGTTGTGGCCGAGGCGGCAGCCCGTCGGGAGTTCCTTCAGCAGCTTGATCTGGCCGCCACCAATCACCACATCATCGAGCTGCAGGGCGGCCGTTAGGTGACCCACGCAGGTCTCTACGTATTCGCGCCATTTCTTTTTGTCCAGCCGCTCCAGAGCGCGCTTGCCGAGGTAGTGCTCGTAGGTGCCCTTTTTGTAGGGCAGGTGGGCCAGTTCTAGGGGCACGACCACCCCTTCGACCACCATGGCCGAACCGAGGCCGGTGCCCAGGCCTAAAAAGAGCATGGTGCCGCTTTCATAACTGCCCAGGGCCTGCATCGCCGCGTCGTTGATGATGCGCACCGGGCAGCCAAAGGCCGCCTCAAAATCAAATCCAATCCAGCCTGGACCCAGGTTGTAGGGCTCCTTGGTGACCACTCCCCTGTGCACTAGCCCCGGATAGCCGATCGCCACAGCCTCGTAGGCCCAGTCCTGGGTCAGTGCCTTGACTCCTGCCACCATCGCCTCGGGGGTCATAGTGGGGCCAGAGGGGATCTTGCGAACATCGGTCTGACCCGTCGCCAGAACCTTGACGTTACTCCCGCCGATATCGACTACCAGTACATTCATGGTGATTCAGATTGGATGGATGCCCGTCCCTGGGGGCTGTCATCAATCGGTTTCTGATGAACAGGATGCCTTTAGAAACGGGGGTAGACCGTCAACCCCAAATTACTGAAAGTTGACAATGCGAGCAAAACTGTCGGCTTCCAGGCTGGCTCCCCCCACCAGGGCCCCGTCGATTTCGGGCTGGGCCATCAGTTCATCGACGTTGCTGGGTTTGACCGAGCCGCCGTACTGGATGGTCACGTCAGGGTTTTTGAGCAGCTTGCGAATGCCGCCAATCACCTGGTTGGCATCGGTGGCTTCGCAGGTGTCGCCGGTGCCGATTGCCCAGATGGGCTCGTAGGCAATGATCAGGTTGTTCTGGTCCACATCGACCAGGCCTTTCTCAATTTGGGTGGCAATGACCGCTTCGGTTTCACCGGCATCGCGCTGGCTCTTAGTTTCGCCCACGCACAGGATGGGGGTCAGCCCGCATTTCTGTGCGGCTTGCAGACGCAGATTAACGGTCTCGTCGGTGTCGGCAAAGTACTGGCGCCGCTCGCTGTGGCCCACAATCACGTAGCGCACGCCCAGTTCCCGCAGCATATCTCCCGAGATCTCGCCGGTAAATGCGCCCTCAGGCATCCAGTGAATATTTTGAGCCCCGACTTTAATCCTGGCTCCGTGCAGACTCTTCGACAGGGCCCCCAGGGCTGTAAACGGCGCACACAGCACGATCTCCCGCCCGTCGGGGGTTTCGGTCAGTTGTCCCAGGAAATGACGCAAAAAATCCAGGGTCTCGCCCTGGGTCTTGTACATTTTCCAGTTGCCAGCAATAACAATTTTTCGCACGATAGTTTGAGGTTAGAGGCTAGGTATACAGATTTGCATCCTACTAAGAAAAGAACCCCCGAATCAAATGTTGTGGCGGACAACGTTTGGTTCGGGGGCGGGATGGGGATGGGGAAGATGAGGAGATCAAGACGATAAGGGGTTAGAAAGATCGCATTACCTTCCTCAGCCCCTTTACCTTTCTCATCGCTTCCACTGCGCTATCGCAGCGCTGCCGCCTCCCGCGCCGCTGCGGCCTCATCGGGGTGGATGTTGAGGCGGGTGAGATTGATGCGGCCGCGACCGTCGATCTCCCGCACCTTCACAATCACCTCGTCATCCACGTTCACTTCGTCTTCAACCTTGGCCACCCGGTAGTCGGCTAGCTGGGAAATGTGGATCATGCCTTCCTGGCCCGGCATAAACTCCACAAAGGCACCAATGGGAATCACCCGCGTGACTTTGCCCACAAACACATCCCCGGCGGAGGGCTTGAAGACAATGGCTTCGATCAGGGCTTTGGCCTGGAGAGCCTTTTCCCCTTCGATGGAGGACACCGTTACGGTGCCATCGTCGGCAATGTCGACCTTGGCACCGGTCTGCTCGGTAATGCCTTTGATCTTCTTGCCACCAGGGCCAATGACCATACCGATCATTTCGGGATCGATCTTGAAGCTGATCAGTCGAGGCGCGTAGGGCGAAAGCTCAGTCCTGGGGGTATCAATGGTGGCCAGCATTTTTTCCAGGATATGCAGTCGGGCCGGTTTGGCCTGGTTAATTGCATCGGCAATCACCGTCAAAGGTAGGCCGGTGATTTTCATATCCATTTGCAGGGCGGTGATGCCGCTGTCGGTACCGGCGACTTTGAAGTCCATATCGCCCAAGAAGTCTTCGATGCCCTGGATATCGGTCAGAATCCGCACCTCGTCGCCTTCTTTGATCAGGCCCATGGCGGCACCGCTGACCGGTTTGGTGATGGGTACCCCGGCATCCATCAGCGACAGGGTCGAGCCGCACACGGAGCCCATTGAGGTCGATCCGTTGGACGACAGTACTTCAGAAACGACGCGAATGACGTAGGGAAACTCCTCTTTGGGCGGCAACACCGGCACCAGAGCCCGCTCAGCCAGGGCCCCGTGGCCAATTTCACGCCGACCGGGCGATCGCATGGGCCGCGTCTCGCCCACCGAGTAGGGGGGGAAGTTGTAGTGGTGCAGATAGCGCTTTTCTTCGTCGGGGTGGAGGTCGTCCATCATTTGGGCATCGCCGGGGGTGCCCAGGGTGGTGACCGACATCACCTGGGTTAGCCCGCGACGAAATAGGCCAGTACCATGGACCCGCTTGGGCAACAGCCCCACCTGGCAGGAAATCGGACGCACCTCGTCGAGCTTGCGGCCGTCAACCCGCACCTTCTCGTCCAGGATTTGCTGCCGCATCAGCTTCTTGGTCACGGATTTGTAGGTGTTGCCCAGGGCTTTGCTGTTCTCAGTCACCGCGAGTTTGATCGGGCTGTCGTCTTCGAGGGCCTCGATCGCGGCGGCTAGCTCCTCTTTAATCGCGTCTAGCTTTTCGTCGCGCTCGGGCTTGGTGAGGCTAAACTGCTTCAGCACCTCTTTGATCGCCGCGGCAGTTTTTTCTTCAATAAAGGTGGCGAGGGTTGGATCGGTTTCGGGCTCCTGCTCGGTGACGATCTCAATGCCCAGCTCTTTGATCAGATCCAATTGGGCGTTGATCAGGTCCTGCACCACTTCGTAGCCAAAGTCGATCGCTTCAATCACATCGGCTTCGGGCAGCTGATTGGCGCCGGCCTCAACCATAATCACCCCGTCGGGAGAGCCAGCTACCACCAGGTCTAAATCGCCGGTCTCCACTTCTTTATACGTCGGGTTGATGACAAAGTCGTCGCCCACCAAGCCCACGCGCACCGCCGCCATTGGGCCGTAGAAGGGAATTTTGGCCAGCAGCACCGCGATCGACGCGCCGGTCGCCGCCAGGACATCGGGGGGCACCTGTTCATCCATTGCCAGGGTAGTGGCGACAATTTGAATGTCATCGCGCAGCCACTGAGGGAACAAAGGCCGCATGGGGCGGTCAATCAGGCGAGAAATCAGGGTGGCGCGCTCTGGGGGACGACCCTCCCGGCGCAAAAAACCACCGGGAATCCGTCCGGCAGCGTAGAGGCGCTCTTCGTAATCGACCAGTAGCGGCAAAAAGTCAATGCCCTGACGTCCGGCTGAGCGGGTTGCCGTTACCAAAACGGCAGTTTCCCCCGACCGTACCAGCACTGCGCCCCCCGCTTGGGGAGCCAGCAGTCCACCCCTCAGGTGAATATCGCGACCACCAAAGGATATTGTTTTTTCAAATTCTTGCATGTACGACTACGTCCTTTCTCTCTTACCATTCTTTTGGGTTTCTTTCGCCTGATCCTAGCACCGATGGCGGCAATGGCTGCTGGCTAGGCGCTGAGGAGGCAAAATTAGGCAAAAGACTTAAGATTTCAGGCCTCCTTTGGGCACAATACTGGCACTGGTTCGATTAGCTATTGACTTAGTTGAGGGGAACAGATCATCGCAGTACTAGTGACCGGAGTCGCAGGGTTTATCGGCTCATTTGTAGCTCGGCGGCTGTTGGACAGCGGCCAGCAGGTCTATGGCATTGACAACCTCAACGACTACTACGACGTGGGGCTGAAGCGCGATCGCCTGGCCCAGCTAATGCCTGAGGCGGGCTTTACTTTTGAGCAACTCGATCTCTTTGATCGCGCGGGGATGCTCGCTCTGTTTCGTAACCATCGCTTTCAGTACGTGGTTCACCTGGCGGCCCAGGCCGGGGTGCGCTACTCCCTCGAAAACCCCTTTGCCTACTCCGACAGCAACCTGTCTGGATTTCTGAATGTTTTAGAAGGGTGTCGCCTGATGGGGGTCGATCACCTGGTGTTTGCGTCCTCAAGCTCAGTCTATGGGGCCAATCGCAAAGTGCCCTTTGCCGTGGACGATCGCGTCGACTACCCGGTGTCGCTGTATGCCGCCACCAAAAAAGCCAATGAGCTGATGGCCCACGCCTACAGCAGCCTGTACCAAATTCCCACCACCGGGCTGCGGTTTTTCACCGTGTACGGTCCCTGGGGACGGCCCGACATGGCCTACTTCAAGTTTGTGGAAGCCATTCTGGCCGATCGCCCCATTCAGGTGTTCAATCAGGGGCACATGAGGCGCGACTTCACCTACGTAGACGACGTCGTAGAAGGGGTCGTACGGGTGATGGAGCATATTCCCGTGGCTGGTGCCCAGGGTGACGATGGCAGCCAGGCTCCCTACAAAATCTACAATATTGGCAACCACCAGCCGGTGGAACTGCTGCGCTTTATTGAAATCATTGAGTCGGCCCTGGAAAAGCCAGCAAAAACCGTTCTCTGCCCAATGCAGCCGGGGGATGTGCCCTCTACCTATGCCGATGTCAGCGACTTGATGGCGGAAGTGGGATTTGCGCCCAACACCCCCCTGACCACAGGAATTGAAAAATTTGTTGCCTGGTACAGAGAGTACTACGGGGTTTAGGGCGGTAACGTTTTGCGCCTGAACTCCGCGCAGCTAGGCGACAGTCCCAGGCAAAAGGTCAGTAGGCTAGGGTTTCGAGGGTTTCGCGCAGGTAGCGCCGCACCAGCTGATCGAGGGGAGTGGACTCGGCCTCGGTGGTGGGCAGCTCCCCTTTCCAGCTCTTAAACCCAGAGCTGCTGGCGATCGCGCATTTGAGGCTGTACCAAATGCGAGCGTGGTCGGAAAGTTGTGCAGAGCTTGCGGAGCGGGTTGCGGCCATAGCTGCCTCTTAAAAACTTTGGGTATAACGTTAAACCTGGCGGTCCTAGGAACGTTTGGGGTGTTTCAGTCAATCGGTGAGCCAGCAGAACCCCAATTGACTCAGTGACCACCCCTACACAATAGCGCAACCGTCCCGACGCTGTTGTGACCAAAACCACAGTATCAAGGATTGAGGTAAATCTATGACACTCTCAGCTTACCCCTTGACTCGCTATGGGTAAATGTCTAGCGCTAGGGGTGCAGCGGCAGTGGTCTCAGGGTGGACGATCGCCTCTGGGTCGGCGGAGTCCTGCCAGTCCTCGGCCTCAGGATGCATGGCTTCGGGATGGCTGGAGGGGGAGTCGTCACCTGAGACCGGCTCTGGATGATGGCTATCTGGGGGAATCCTATCTGCGGCCTCTGGCTTTGCCAAAGTTGGTTCTGGGCCGACTGCGATCGGTGTTGCCTCGGCAGGGGGAACTTCGCGGTCGTGCGCTTGCTCAACGTGCGCTTGCTCAACGTGCGCTTGCTCTGGGGGCGATCTGTCAGCCTCTGCGGTCAGAGCCTCTGCGGGATCGCCGGCAGCGAGGGGTGCTGATAGCTCTGCGATCGCTGGATCTACAGGGGCGATCGCTTCGTCGCCGATCCCTGGAACGGCATCCTCCTGAGCGAAAGCTTCTGAATGCAGAGAAGCCGGGGCCCGGTCGCTCGAAACCGCGCCTTCTGGGATTGGCGCCAGGTTCGGCAGTAGCTTACTCACGGGCAGCCCCAACCAGCTAAAGTGAGCCGCTACGGCTTCGGTTGGATACGGGGTCACGTCTGCCATACGGCGATCGGAGGTGGCCAGCACCTGGAGGACGGCGACGGGCACCTGTAAAAACAGGTTGGCTAGAAGGAAGCTGACAGTGGCGACAGCCATGCCGCCAAGCCTGCCCCAGTCACCGAAGGGCGTGATGCCACGGGCTAAAAAGGCCAGGGGGTAGAGCTTGATCAGAACCCACACCAGCGGCACGGGCACCAGTAGGGCTCCCAGCCGCACCCGCCACCGCCGAAACTGGCTCAGCAGGCGGCGCTGGTCATTGCTGAGGGCCGCAGGGCGCAGGGCAATCCCCGGCAGGCTAAAGATGTAGAAGGGGCGGCGCAGCTGCATCAGCAGCACGGGCAAAACGCCCAGCGCGCCGATCAAACCCAGCTCTAGCCCTGGCAGGGCGGGGTTTCCCACCGCCAGCCCCAGCAGGCACAGGTCGATCCACAGGGGTACAGTAGCTAAACCAGCCAGGTGTACCCACAGGTATGGATCGTAGCGCCAGGGTGCCATTGCCTACTCCACTGATGATGTACAGAATTGTCGGGTCGTCTGCGGCTGGACTTGGGGGCATTGCCGGGCAGGACCGCCCAGCAATGTCCTAGGCCATCGCCAGGGTGCGGCGCTTCGTCACCAGACGGTAGGCGTCGATGATGTCGCCCTCCTTCCAGTCGCTAAAGTTGTCGATGCCGATACCGCACTCAAAGCCAGCAGCCACATCCTTGGCGTCCTCTTTCATCCGCTTGAGGGAGTCGAGTTTGCCGGTATAGACCACGTCGCCCCCGCGCACAACCCGCAGGTTGCAGTTGCGGGTCACCTTGCCCGAGAGCACGTAGCAGCCCGCTACGGCCCCCTTGCGCACCGGGAACACGGCCCGAACTTCCACCTGACCCAGGGGTTCTTCGACCATTTCGGGCTCCAGCAGACCTTCCATGGCCCCCTGGATGTCGTCGAGCAGGTTGTAGATCACCTCGTAGTCACGCACATCAACGCCCTGGCGATCGGCGGACTGACGGGCACCTGGGGCCAGCGTGGTGTTGAACCCGATAATGACCGCGCCACTGGCGGCCGCCAGATCGACGTCGGTTTCGCTGATTTCGCCTGGGGCGGCCAGCAGCACTCGAATCTGCACCTCGTTCTGGGGCAGCTGCTGAAGCGCCGCCAGAATGGCTTCGATCGACCCCTGCACATCGGCCTTGAGCAACAGGTTGAGATCCTTGAGATCGCCCTCCTGCACCTGGGCCGAGATGGTGTTGAGGGTGACGCGGCGGGAGGCCATAGCCTGTTGGAGGCGGGACTGGCGCTGCTCGAGCATGCGCTTGTCGGCCACCGCCCGAGCGGTTTTCTCGTCGGGGTAGACCTCAAACTCGTCGCCGGCGGCGGGGACGTCGTTGAGGCCCAGCACCTCCACCGCAAAGGAGGGACCCGCCACCTGAACCCGCTGCAGGCGATCGTCGAGCATGGCCTTGACCTTGCCCAGGATGGGACCCGCCACCAGGGAGTCGCCCACCCGCAGGGTGCCGTTCTGGATCAGCAGGGTGGCCACAGGACCGCGGGCTTTGTCGAGGTTGGCCTCGATTACGGTACCGCGGGCGGGGCGATCGGGGTTGGCCTGAAGGTCTTCGACCTCGGCCACGAGAACGATCATCTCCAGCAGGCTGTCGAGGTTGTCACCCGCTAGAGCGCTGACCGGCACCATGATGGTGTCGCCACCCCATTCCTCGGGCACCAGCCCGTGTTCCATTAGCTCCTGCTTGACGCGATCGGGGTTGGCGGTCTCCTTGTCGACCTTGTTGATGGCGACAATCAGCGGCACCTCGGCAGCCTTGGCGTGGCTGATCGCCTCAATGGTTTGGGGTCGCACGCCGTCGTCTGCCGCCACCACCAGAATGGCGATGTCGGTAACCCGCGTACCCCGCGCCCGCATGGCGGTAAAGGCCTCGTGACCAGGGGTATCCAGGAAGACGATCTGGTGGGATGTGCCTGCGTGGTCCACATCGACGTGGTAAGCCCCGATGTGCTGGGTGATGCCACCGGCTTCGCCCTGAGCCACCTTGGTCTTGCGGATGGAGTCGAGCAGGGTGGTTTTACCGTGGTCAACGTGACCCATGATGGTGACCACCGGGGGACGCCGCTGCAGGCTGTCGAGGTCGGCTTCGTCGATCATCTCGGTGACCTTCTTGGCCTCAGACTCCACCTGACTAGTTTCCACCATGACCTCGAACTCTTCGGCCACCATTTTGGCCGTTTCGATGTCCAGGGTTTGGTTGATGTTGGCGGCAATGCCCTTGAAGAAGAGCGACTTGATTAGCTCAGTTTCGGGCACCATGATTTGCTCGGCCAGTTCATGGACGGTCAGACCTTCGGAAAGAATGATAAATTCTGGCCGTTCCTGGGTGGGTTGGGCTTCGCGGCGTCCGCGACGAGAGCGACCGCCGCCGCTTTCGCGGTGCTGCGGCTTGTGACTCTTCACCGTCGGCGACGAGGGCTTGGCCCCACCAGCGCTCTTGGGCTTGGGCGGACGAGCCAGGGAAACGCTCAGGTTTTGAGCATCGGTGACCTGATCGTCGTCCTCGTCTAGCTCATCAACGAGCACGTCGAGGTCTTCTTCGTCTTCACCCAGCACGCCCTGGCCACGGCGCTTGGTCTTGCCAGCCTTACTGGCTTTTTCCCGCATCTTTTGATCGTCATCCTCGTCCTCGCGCTCTTCGCGCTTGTGGCGCGGCGGCGAGGGACGGCGCGGCTGGGACTCATCGAGTCCGCCGACCCCCAGCACAGAGATGGAGTCGGTAGCGCCGGGAGTCTCGGTGCGGGCGGCCGTTTCGGCCCTGGCCGTTTCGGCGTCGGCATTGGGGCGCCGCAGTTTGGGCTTGGGCTTCAGCCGGGGAACGTCCTCGTCGGCGTCGATTTCGCGAATGGGAATCGTGGGACGGGCAGCTCCTTCTACCGGGCGGTCGGGACTGCTGCTGCGATCGCGGCGAATTACTGGCCGAGGAGGACGGGCGGCCTCGGTTGGCGCATCGGCGGGGCGATCCTCTAGTTCGGGGCGCGATCGCGATACCGGGCTGACCAGCTCGGGCTTGGGTTTGACCGGTGAGGCAGTGGGACGCTCGACGGTTTCGCTGCTGGCCTCGGTTGGGGCGACCGGCGGAGCGGGGCGACTGGGTGCCGCCGGAGGCTTCGGTGGACTGTCAACCGAGTTGCTGCGGGGAGGAGCAACTCCAGGTCGGCTCGGCGGCTTGGAGAGGCTATCGGTGCTGGGCCGAGACGGCTTGTCCTGGGCCGCCGGGGCTGGGGGGGTGGGGGCTGGAGGGCCGGCTTCAGCCTCAGACCTGGGGGTAACCCGGTGACGGCGAATTTCTAAAATTTGCTGCTTGCGCTCGGGACGGGCACTGTTTTTCACCGGTGCTGCCGGACGAGGCCGATCGGGACGGTTGGCTCCGCCGCTGGGGCGATTGGCCCCGCCGTTGGCGCGAGACTGACGCGCCGCTGCACGGATTTGGTCAGCATCTGACTCAGCAATGGTGCTGCTGTGACTCTTCACGGCAATATCGAGGCGACTTGCGATCGCCAAGATGTCCTTGTTATCCAAATTCAATTCCTTCGACAACTCGTAAATTCTCACTTTGCCGTTCATCCACAACTCCCTACGCTAGTCAAGCTTGTTACATAATCCAACCTGCTTCGTCCAACAAAACGACATCAAACCATTCTGACGGAGACGTTAGCCCTAGCAAGGCATTGTAAACCAAGGCTAGGTGCACATGGGACCCCAAGCAAGTTTACTGACGCCGAGAGGGGGTCAGTCAGATACCCATACTATGAGTGTAATCAGTTGCTTCCCCAATGAACAGAATCTCAGAGGGAACGGCCCCAGGAATAACTCGTTTGCAAAAATTTTTAGTTAAGCCTGCTGATTACACCCCCATGGCCGTTGGCCCCACGACCGTTTTCCCTCACTCCGCGCGGGCAGCGGGGTGAGGGCCACGCTGATGGGCCAGAGTGAGTTGGACTCGGGGCTGAGCCCTACACCGCCTCCCCATCGGTCCCAGTCTCTACTGTAGCGGCCGACAGTCGCTGCCAGAGCGTCTGGTAGATCCCATCGGGCACATTGGCTTTGAGGGCACGCCCCAGTCGGCCTTTCTTTTGGGCCTGCTGCAGACAGTCTGCCCGGGGACAAAGGTAGGCCGAACGCCCCATGCCAGTTTCCAAACCCACGGTACGGTCTGGGTAGAGCCGCACCAGCCGCCAGAAGTCGGACTTGGGACCGACCCGTCTGCAGCTGACACAGCGTCGATAGTTGGGTTTCATCGCTACTCCAGAATATCTATTCCTCCTCCGTTGTGGCCGCAGTCTCCTCATCGGCTTCCGCATCGGCCAGATCCGTCGCCAGAGCTTCGGGCTCGTCGGCCAAGTCATCCTCGGCCAGGTCATCGTCGGCCAGCTCTGGAGCCGGGGCGGTAGACTCCAGGGCAGGAGCCTCTGCGATCGCGGCCTCCAGCTCCAGGTCCTCCTCGTCTTCGGGGACGGCCTCCACCTCCAGACCGGCGGCGCGGGCTTCGGCAGCAGCCCGTTCGGCGGCGGCAGCGGCCCGCCAGGCAGCGGCTTCAGCTTCCTCGGCGGCCAGCTCAGCGGCCTCGGCGGCAGCGGCTTCCTTGGCGGCAATCAGATCGGCAATCTTGCGGTCCTCCTCCGCGTAGTCGTACTTGCCGGAGTCTTTGATGTCGATCTTCCAGCCGGTCAGGCGGGCGGCCAGACGCACGTTCTGGCCCTCTTTGCCGATCGCCAGACTGAGCTGATCTTCGGGCACCAGCACGTGAGCCTGGCGATCGTCAGGGTTGACTAGGCGCACCTCATCGACCCGCGCTGGGCTGAGGGCGTTGGAGATGTAGGTGGCCGGGTCGGGTGACCAGCGGATGACATCAATTTTTTCGCCCCGCAGTTCGTTCACTACCACCTGAATGCGCGATCCCCGCGCACCGATGCAGGCTCCTACCGGATCCACATCGCGCTCCAGTGTGTCTACAGCGATCTTAGTCCGGGGACCCACGGAGCGGGAAGGGGGGTTAGCCTCACGGGCCACGGCCACGATGCGGACGATTTCGTCCTCGATTTCGGGCACTTCGTTGGTGAATAGCTCGACCACCAGGGCCGCATCGGCCCGCGACACCAGCAGCTGTGGCCCCCGGTGGGAGCCCTCGGAAACTTTTTTCAGCGCCACCCGGAATGTGGCGTTGGCTCGGTAGTTGTCGTTGGGCAACTGGTCGCGCTTCAGCAGTTCGGCTTCTACCTCGGGCTGACCGACGCCGCTGCTGACCGCCATAATCACCGACTGGCGCTCAAACCGCAGCACCCGGGCCGAGAGAATGCTGCCCTCTAGATCCTGAAATTCTTCTTGAATCAGCTTGCGCTGCTGGTCGCGCAGCTTTTGGGCCAGCACCTGCTTGGTCTGAATGGCTGCCATCCGGCCAAAGTCGCGTTGGTCGGGGGTGACATCGAGGACCACGGTGTCGCCTGCCTGGGCTTCGGGGGCCACTTCGCGCACCTCCGCCAGGGCGATCTCGTGATCCTGGCTGGTGACTTCCTCGACAATAGTTTTGGTGGCCAGCACCCGAAAGCCCTGGTCGTCGTAGTCGTCAACGTCTAGCTCGATGTCAAAGTTGTCGAAGTATTCTTCGTCGAAGTGAGTGTCGATTTCGCGGGTGCGGCGGTAGCGCTCGTATCCCTTCAGTAAGGCCTCTCGCAGGGCATTTTCGACCGCGTGCTTGGGCAAATTGCGCTCGCGGCTAATGACATCGATCATTTCCTGCAAATTGGGCAGACTTACTAGCGACATAACCTACTCACCTCTGGACAATAAAAACTGGGGGCAATCTAAAAACTGAATGGAACGGGGGGCGACTTAGTCAGGGCTTTGGTCACTCAACTCCACCGCAGTGACCAGGTTTCGAGGTAGGGCCGTGGATTTTCCTTTCTGACTGAGCACGATCGCGTCGTCGTCCCGACGCACCAGCTGACCCACCCACTGGCGTTTGCCCTTGTGGGCTTCGCTGAGGGAGACTTCGACCATAAAGCCTTTGAACACCACAAAGTCGCGATCGGTTTCCAGGGCGGCAGAGACCCCTGGGCTGGATACCTCCAAAACGTAGGCATCGGGAATGACGTCGGTGGTATCGAGAACGGCTTCAAGGGCCTGGCTCATTTTTTCGCAGTCGTCGAGGCCGGTGTCTTCGTTTTCCAAGCTGCGCACGTCAATGCGGAGCACCGGGGGAGATTGGTTGGTGTGAAAAACCGCTTCAACCACTTCTAGCCCTAGCTCCTGGGCAACGGGAGCCGCCAGCTCGAGCACTTGGGGAATGAGGGGATGTGCCATGTAACCCAGAAAATAAAGCCAATAAAAAAGTGGGCCTCGACCCACCTCCCAAAACATTGCTGCTAAAGGAACCCAAACCTGAGGGCTTGAGCAACCTTATTTTAGCGGATTGTGGGGGTAATGGGGAGATCTGCTGCGCTGGGCTGGTTGGGGACTGGCATCACGGCGCGCACTGCTCGCCATCGCTGGTGAAGGCGAGGGGGTAGTCGGGGCTGAGGGGATAGCCCTCCGGGCCAGCGCTAAATCCGTAGCCGCGCACCACCTGGTAGGTTTGTAGCACCCGACCAAAGCGGCGAATTTCCACGGTTTGGGGTGGGCTGACCCGATCAAACATGGCCAGGTGGGTGGGGCAGATGGGGTGCCAGGCGTTACCCAGCAGCACGGCGTTGCGCCCCTCCAGGGCGGGGGCATCGTACCAGAAGTCGAACTGGTCGATGCGGCCTGAAATGGCCAGCACATCGGATCGGTTGAGGGTGTAGGCCAGGGCCGAGGCCGAGCGGTAGTCGGTGGTGAGCAGAATGGGATTCTCTAAAGTCTCGGCCTGGGCGGTGACCGCCTGGGCGATCTGGGGCCAGCCAAACAGGGCGGCGCCGTCGGGGTCCTGCGCGTCCAGGAAGACGCTGAAGGGCATTACGGTATAGTAGGTCACCAAAGCCGCTGCCACAAATAGCCCCAGCCCCTGGGCGATCGCCAGTTGGCCCCTCCGCACCGGCGCTATGCACTGGCGATAAAAGCGATCGCTCAGTAACGGCAGCAGCAGGGGGTAGGCCAGAATGTTCCAGTAGAACAGCGCCACCGAAACCGTAGCCAGGGCCGTAAAGGCGGCGGTGGAGAGGCCGAAGATCCACAGGGCCAGGGCGGGGTAGCAGGAGTTTCGCGTGAGGTTGGTCTGTCCCCGATTTCCTATCAATCGGCCAATACTCCAGGTCTGGATGGGGCCGAGGGTGAGGCCGCACAGGGCCAGAAACACCAGGGGCTGGAGCAGGCTGAGGCTGAGCCCGCCGCCAGCGGTGCGATCGCGGTAAAAGCGAAAGGAAAAAAAGTCGTGCTGGATATTCCAGATCAAGATCGGCGAGAGCACCAGCAGGAGCAGCCCCAGGGCCAGGTAGAGGCGGCGATCGCGCAGCAGCGACCGCCGCGTTTTGTCGCTCACCACCAGGGCAAAAAAGCCCAGCCCCACGAAGAGCGCATTGTACTTGCACAGGCCGGCCAGGCCCAGAAATAGAGCGGCACCGTATAGGTCTCTGCCGCTCCCAGCCGGATTGGTTACTGCTTCATCCACGTAGCGCACAAACAAAAAGCTGCTGATCACCGCAAAGGTGACCAGCCAGTGGTCGTGCCAGGCCAGGCCCAGGTACCAGAAAAACAGCGGCGATGACAGGCCCAGCAGCACCACCAGCCAGAGGCGATCGCGGGCCTGGTCGCCGTAGAGATAGCGGCAGATGCGGTAGAAAGTAAGCCCCAGTATGCCGCTGCTGATGGCGTTGGGCAGCCGCAGTACCAGAGGCGATCGGCCCAGGACCGAAAACAGCCCCTGCACCCAGGCGTGAAACGGCGGATGGTCGTAGTAGGAAAAGCCCGGACGCTGCCCCCACAGCCAGTAGTAGGCTTCGTCGGGGTTGGGGAAAGCCGTCAGCCAAAAGCCGATTCTCAGGGCCAAAAAGCCCAGCAAAAACCAGCGTCCCCAGTGCCAGACCGGGGACTGAAAGAGAGGCCAGCGCTTACTCATCGGGGGACTCTAGGGCGCTGGGGTCGATGTCGTCTAGCTCGGGAATGTCGCCCAGGTCAAGGGAACTGGGGGTCTCAGCCGGTTCCATTACCTCGGCATCGAAGGGCAGAATGACCGTGGGCAGCCCCGCCCCCTGCAACCCCTGAAGAATGTGCCCTGGCGTTTCGGGAAACACCACAAACAGCGGGTGGCTTTTGTCGGTGCCGTCGCTGAGCAGGTGCTGGTACTTTTGGGGCAGCAGCCACTCGTAGCCGCGATCGATCAAAATCTGCGTGTGCCGCCAGCGCATCAGCAAATCCGAAAAATCTTCCTGGGGCCGGTGGATGTAGACAAAGATCTCGACCCCCGTTTTGATTTTCCACTCGGGATCGCACATCAGCAGGGCGACATCGCAGGGTAGCGTTACCACTGCGCCGGGCGGCATTCCCGCCCCGTGGGGATTCAGGTGAACGGCCTCGCGCACCCGCACGTTGGGCAACGGCAGCGTAATCAGGCTTTCCTCGGGCCGCCGCATGCTGGGTACGGCCTCCAGGTAGGGGCGATGGCGCTTGAGCAGTTCTAGCGCGCCGTCGTGGTCAGTGCAGACCGAGAGCAGCGTTTCGTACTGAATGGATTTGATCGCCATACTGTCTACCAGGACTACAGGTTAACGTCAGTATTCCCCAGCATTTTACCGAACCTGGCGACGGTGGTCCTGATAGCCGGCTGGCCCGACTCAGGCATGAGTGATCCAGGTGAGGGCGCGGGACTGTAAGCTGGCGAGACAAATTGGGAAGAAACCTATCGGGCGATCGCGCGATCGCAGGTTCTGAGCTTAGAGTAGGGTCAAGCGCTGCCGTTACTGGGATCCTGCGAACGGCAGTGATGGTCGATCGGTGCGCCTCAGTGCCAGTTATGGCCCAGCCCTATCGTTTTTGGGAGTAGCCCTATGAACGAGTCTAAGCCTGCTAGTCTCCGCAAACTGGTGCTGATGGCGGCTCTCCAGCTCAGCACCGTGTGGGATTTAATCACCACCCTGCTGGGCATTTTGCTGATTTTAGACAGCCGCAACCTGGTGGCGGTAAGCCTGGCCGTGATCGGTACGCTGATTGTGGTGGCGTTCAACTTTTCCACTCGGCCCATCTGGCGGCGGCGACAGCGCTACAGTGCCTACGGGCTGCAGCTGCTGGTCTTGCGCCTGGTGTGGCTAATGGCTCTAGTTGTCGATCTGTGGACGTCGTTGACCTGCAACGCCTGGTTTATCGGTTCGCAACAGTCCTACAGCGTGGCCTTGGGAGACTTGCTGGGCGGCCTCAACCTGGGGCAGCTGGTGATTGTGGTGTTTATCACCCTGGTGACCGGGGTCAGCCCCATGCTGGTGGGCTACCTGCGCGACCAGGACATCGACACCCTATTGAACTAAATGGGTGAACTAAACGGGATGCTTCAGTTTGAACTTTTCAGGCTGAATTCTCCGCTACGTCCTGACCCATCTCACCCCCTGCTAGGCCTTGAATCCAGAGGGCCCCGAGTAACCCCCAGCTGACTCTGAACTTTCAGGCTGCGCCAGAGCTGGCTACCGCTGATGTCTCCGGCCAGCAATTGCCGGTACTGGGCGATCGCCCGCTCCACCTCCGCTGGCCCTTCATTCAAAAACTCCAGCCGAAAGTGTCGTGCTCCGGCCTGCATCAGCCGCTGGGCATACTCCGCCCCGGTTTGGGCGACGCCGTTGAACACGGTGTTGCGGCAGCCTGCATCGGCCATGACCACGTGCTCGGTGCCCACCCGATCGCGCAGCGTGACCGACTGCCTCTCGCAGGGGCGACCACAGTCGCGAAAGTCTTTGCCATCCGACAAAAAGGCGCAGAACACGCAGTGCTCCATGTGAAACATGGGCATGTGCTGGTGCAGGGTGATCTCAAACCAGTCGGGTGGCGCAGAGGCCAGCAAATCCACCAGCTGCTCGGCGTTGAGGTCGTAGGAGGCGGTAACGCGCTCCAGCCCGTAGCGCTCCAGCAGGTAATCCGCTGTCAGGGCATTGGCGACGTTGAGGGAGAAATCTCCCACGCAGGGCAGGCCCGCAAAGTAGGCCAGGTGGTCGTAGTTGCGCACCAGGTAGCCATCGGCCTGCGATCGCTTCATCTGCTCCAGAATGTAGGTCTCCAGCGGCTTGGTGATGCGGGGCGGTGCCACCCAGATGGTCTGGGCGTCGCTGATTCGATTGGCCCGGAACCAGTCCACGGCATCCCTGTAGGTCGCCGGATTCTCAAACTCGCAGTAGAGGGTCTCGATGCCCGCAGCGGTGGCGGCGGCGAGTTGGGGGCGGGTGCGGAGGAGGGTGGTGAGGTGGGGGCGAGAGGGTGAGGGGGTGAGGGGGGAAGGGGGTGAGGGGGGAAGGAGATCGGCTAAAGATGCCAATTCGTTTAGGGTCCAGGGGCGGGGGCGCGATCGCACTTCCTCCAGCTGCTCCACCAGCTCCCGCCGCAGCCGGTTCAGCTCGCTGACGGGGATCATCACATGGCCCTGGAGCTGGTTGTCCAGAGCCTCCAGATGAAACGGGGTGTTGCCCAGGCGACCAAACTGCTGGGTGAGGCGATCGCCTGTCAGCGGTTTCGAGTGGGCTTCCACCAGCGGCATGGTGGACACCGCCTGGGCGATGTGGCCCTGGCCGTCGCGGGCGATCGCCACCAGTTCTTGCCCTACGCCGCCGTGAATCTCGATGGCGATGGACCGGGTAAAGCGGGGCTGGTCGCCGCCGTAGGTCTGCTGAATTTCCTTGTCCAGAGCCGGGTCGCTGGTCTTCCACAGGCGATCGCCCACGTGGACCCGCCGCCAATTCACCGCATCGCGGCCAAACTGCAACCGGGTCTCGTGGCCGAACACATCCACCTGGTAGACCCGCCCGCCCTGCTCCTTTTGCGCCGGGTGGCCGTCGTCAAACACTACCCCATCCCCTGGCTTGATCGGAGCTTGGGCCTGGATCCACACCGCTTCCCGATCCACCCGTGTTACCTCGCCCAAAAACACTCCCCGCTTTTTGCCAAACCGGGCGTGAACCAGCGCCTGGTTGTCGATGCCCTCAAACCAGCCGGTGTAGAGGCCGCGGGAGAAGGCCATTTCTAGACGGTAGCGATCGTCGGGGGCAGGGGGGTGGGGAGTGGATGGGTGGATGGGTGGATGGGTGGATGAAGCGCCCATAATGGAATGTTGCGATGGCGCACCTTCTGTAGCGTGGGTCAGCGCCGTGCCCTCATCCTGTGTCGCCAACCGATCTCCAGACCCACGACCCAACTCTGTCCCCAGCCGATCCAACGACTGCCGATACACCCGCGTCACGTTGGCCACGTACTCCGGGGCCTTAAGACGACCTTCGATCTTCAGGCAGCTCACCCCGGTTTTCACCAGCTCCGGCAGCACCGCTAGCCCAGAAAGATCCTGGGGACTGAGCAGGTAGGCGCGATCCTGGAGATCTACCCGCTCCCCATCGGCGATCAGCTCGTAGGGCATGCGGCAGGCCTGGGCGCACTCCCCCCGATTGGCCGATCGCCCCCCCAGCGCCTCGCTGGTCAGGCACTGGCCCGAGTAGGCTACGCACAGTGCCCCGTGGACAAACACCTCCAGGGGCAGGGCAAGGTTCTTCTCCCCCAGCTGCGCCTGAATTTTGGTGATGTCTTTGATCGAGCACTCCCGCGCTAGCACCACCAGTTGGCAGCCGAGTTCCTTCGCAAACGCTACCCCGGCGGCGCTGGTCACCGTCATCTGGGTAGAGCCGTGGATGGGGAAGTCCGGCGACAGGTGGCGAATCAACCGACAAATGCCGATATCCTGCACGATCGCCGCATCTACTCCCGCCGCAATCATAGTTTTGAGGTACTGCTCGGCTTCGCCCAGCTCTGCGGGAAACACCAGCGTGTTCAGCGTCACGTAGCCCTTCACCCCCCGCCGATGCAAAAACGCCATCAACTTCGGCAAATCGGCCTCGGTAAAGTTTTCGGCGCGCATGCGGGCATTGAAGCGATCGAGGCCAAAATAAATCGCATCGGCCCCATTTTCCACGGCCGCCCGAGCGCACTCCCAGTTGCCAGCGGGGGCTAGCAGTTCTGGTAGGGCGTAGGTGGCATTGCCCCCCGCCTCTGGGCTGGCTGAATGGATCGGCGTTGAAGTCATAGGAAATAGCGACAGACAAAGGCAGTAGGGCTTCTTCCATCCTACTTGGCCCACCGCCCAACAGGGCGTCGTCGAAACCCATAGGAGCTTGTTCCCTGAGGACCGCCGGAAGCCAGCTAACGGCTAAGTTGAGCGGCGGCTAGTATCCTTTGTATCCTCGCCAAGATCTCTCGTCCGCCCGCTCCAACGTGTTGTGTACGCCCAGCATGGGCGTGAACTAATGGGGTGAAAGTCCCCTGTGGGAGAACCAGCCATCCAAATGCTCGCAAGTCATAGGAGCCGAGAGATGGACAAATGGCAAGAGTCGCCCGCAAAGTGCGGGATAAGACCCTGCTAGCCTTGATAGGCCGATACCTGCGAGCCGGGGTCATGGTCGAGGGGGTAGTACAGGCCCCAGAGTGGGGGACACCGCAAGGGTCGCCCCTGTCGCCGCTGCTCGCCAACATCCTGTTGGATGACCTCGACCAAGAGTTGGAACGCCGGGGCCACCGCTTTACCCGCTATGTGGACGATGTGGTCATTTTGGTCAAATCAGCCCAAGCCGGCAGGCGAGTAATGGCGAGCGTGACTCGCTATCTGAGCCAGGTGTTACGACTGAAGGTGAATTCGCAGAAAAGCCGGGTTCGACGGATTGAGCGATTGGAATACCTAGGATTTACGTTCCAGGGAATCCGCATTGTTTGGTCTGAGCGAGCCTTCCAGGACCTCAAGTACCGCTTGCGGGGGTTAACCTCGCGGCGGTGGCGAGTGTCGATGGAGTATCGGCTGAAGCGGATTAGCCTCTATCTGCGGGGTTGGATGGGCTACTTTGGAATTTCCCAATTGTACGGGCCAATTCCCGAGTTAGATGGGTGGCTGAGGCGTCGAATCCGGATGTGCTACTGGAAACAGTGGCGTAGGCCGAGAACGCGCATTGGCAACCTGCTCAAACTGGGGACACCGAGACGACACGCCTTCTCGACGGGCTTAAGCCGGAAAGGATATTGGCGGTTGTCGCGGTCCTTAGCGACGCAGACGGGGATGACCAATGAGTGGTTAGCACAAGAGGGATTGCTCTCGATTCGCGACCTTTGGATGAACGCCCAGGGTTACGGTGAGAAGTCTATTACTTCGTCTAGCAGGTAGGTTGAGAACCGCCCATTGCGGAGCCGCACGATGGGTGGTGTGGGAGGGGGGATTCGTGAGGATTCTCCCTATCCCGATTAGACCACGCCTTCTCGACAAATTCACAACTTTTCTGCCACCCTCAGCCTGTTGCTTTTGCAGATCTGCGAAAAGTGCCTTTAAGTTATGGTTGAATGATCGGGAATACTCTTCGCGAATTCGGTGAATTTCTTCTACGATTGCATCTTGATACATAATCAAACTCCCAGCAGTTCATAGGGTGTACAAAGAATCGGCAATTCATATCCAGAGTCAAGACTAATCTCTGCTAACTTCCTCTGAATTTGAGCATTAGCTATGTGCTTACAGTTCCATGTGAGCAGATAATCCATCTCGTGAATTGTTGCGGCTGCGATGTGAACAGCATCAACATCAGCTTTTGAAGGGAGACTGCTACGTTCCAAAAATTGCTCTGCCAGATCAAGAACAGCTTGATTCAGTTCAAGCAATTCAAAATCACGAATAATTTCGAGTCGCTGAGTTGCAATTTGAGCGTCGCCTTGAGAAGTTTCCTTTACGACTGCTTGAGACGTATAAAGTTGGAATTTGCTTCGGCGAATATCCCACCACTCCCTGGTTATCTCAATATTGGCAGCCACAACAAGGTCTCTGCTGGGTCGAGCAGTGAGGTAGCCTAATATGCTCGTTTCGATGTAGACAGCTTCACTCATGCAAACAATAAGCGGTACTACCTATATCTTAGCTTGCCGACTCCAGGCTACGTCAAAACGCCTTCACAAAACTGTAATTATTCTTTGTCGCCAAAGTCTACCCTATGCCTTATCCAGTTCTATCTCGTCATATCCATAGTCAGATGAGTAGTTGGGGCTATCAATCAGAACCTGAGTCGCGCTAATAAGTTTTTCTATGTTTTTTGCTCTCATCGATCCAGACCATGGCGGTGCATGTTTCATGAAAAAGCCTACAAGCACTGAATTGGCTTCTTGCTTGTTTGATAGTGAACTTCCATCAGCTGAAATGGAGATACCATCACCCCAATTCTTTCCTGCTTTCATATTTTTCAATGTTTCCTTAAAGATTTTAGCGTCTATTTTTAATTGGCAGATTAGTTGGCTAATTGCTACCACATAACCATGTAAATGAGATTTCTTCGGATATTTACCGTGCTTAAAATAGAAGCTGTAAGCTTTAGCAATTTCATTGATCGTTGAGCCTACTGCCAACTCATTTGGGAAATTAATTTTCCCCTTAATCGCGGCTTCAAGGGCCGCTTCAATTTCTATATTAATCTCAATGAGTTCTTGTGCGTCATTCAGCTCACTACTAAACTCATTGATGTAAAAGCAATTGAAAAAGATCTCATCATCTATTTCTTCTCCAGGTTCCTCCCCAAGAAATTCACAAACACAATCTCGCACAATCTCTCTTATCCGATTAATGTCACCGCCAAGTATATCTTCTTGTTTACAGCGCTCCTCCTCTTCCTCTCGCCGACATATGGCATCTAATTCTCTTTGTTTACGTTGTTCTTCAGCTTTTAATACATCCCTGAGTTTGCGTTCTGAATCTTCCACCTGCTGACGATTGCGCTCTTTAGCATCATATTCTGGGTAAAGGATTAAGATTGTCTCTGTAATTGTTGTAAAAATAAAGTCAAGCGACACCGCCCGTCCAATCTCAGAATTAAGTCGTTTAGCGAACTTCCAGGCACAATCATCAATGTTTTGCTTGAGGCAATTAAGCTTTTCTAGATCGCTGTATTCCGATTCAATCCAAGCACGAATTACTTTCTTGAGGATTCGGGATTCGGCTTGAGAAATTTGCATTGCTGTTTGGCTCTTCGGCTAGAACAGGATTCTTTTAGCAAATTATCGCGTGACTATCTTGTAGTGGCAAGCAAGGATATCATTGAGCCTCCTGTTAGCCATGTGAAACATGGGCATGTGCTGGTGCAGGGTGATCTCAAACCAGTCGGGTGGCGCAGAGGCCAGCAAATCCACCAGCTGCTCGGCGTTGAGGTCGTAGGAGGCGGTAACGCGCTCCAGCCCGTAGCGCTCCAGCAGGTAATCCGCTGTCAGGGCATTGGCGACGTTGAGGGAGAAATCTCCCACGCAGGGCAGGCCCGCAAAGTAGGCCAGGTGGTCGTAGTTGCGCACCAGGTAGCCATCGGCCTGCGATCGCTTCATCTGCTCCAGAATGTAGGTCTCCAGCGGCTTGGTGATGCGGGGCGGTGCCACCCAGATGGTCTGGGCGTCGCTGATTCGATTGGCCCGGAACCAGTCCACGGCATCCCTGTAGGTCGCCGGATTCTCAAACTCGCAGTAGAGGGTCTCGATGCCCGCAGCGGTGGCGGCGGCGAGTTGGGGGCGGGTGCGGAGGAGGGTGGTGAGGTGGGGGCGAGAGGGTGAGCGAGGTCTTCTTCGTCTTCACCCAGCACGCCCTGGCCACGGCGCTTGGTCTTGCCAGCCTTACTGGCTTTTTCCCGCATCTTTTGATCGTCATCCTCGTCCTCGCGCTCTTCGCGCTTGTGGCGCGGCGGCGAGGGACGGCGCGGCTGGGACTCATCGAGTCCGCCGACCCCCAGCACAGAGATGGAGTCGGTAGCGCCGGGAGTCTCGGTGCGGGCGGCCGTTTCGGCCCTGGCCGTTTCGGCGTCGGCATTGGGGCGCCGCAGTTTGGGCTTGGGCTTCAGCCGGGGAACGTCCTCGTCGGCGTCGATTTCGCGAATGGGAATCGTGGGACGGGCAGCTCCTTCTACCGGGCGGTCGGGACTGCTGCTGCGATCGCGGCGAATTACTGGCCGAGGAGGACGGGCGGCCTCGGTTGGCGCATCGGCGGGGCGATCCTCTAGTTCGGGGCGCGATCGCGATACCGGGCTGACCAGCTCGGGCTTGGGTTTGACCGGTGAGGCAGTGGGACGCTCGACGGTTTCGCTGCTGGCCTCGGTTGGGGCGACCGGCGGAGCGGGGCGACTGGGTGCCGCCGGAGGCTTCGGTGGACTGTCATGCCCGATTGCAACGAAACCGTAACAGATGGTGGAGCAGGGCGATCGCGCCCCACGGTTCCAGGGTTCCCCCTCGATTTGGCTATCCCTGGCGCTCAAATCCAGACTAGGCGGTAGACTGAGGCAGATATAGCGTCGGTTACCCTATTCAGTGACCGTTATCCCTATGGATTTTGAAACCGCTCGCGAATTTGTGGTCCGCCAAACCCTTGGCACCAGCGCCGACCTGCCCGACACCTTTATCGCCTGCCTGCGCCAGGGCAAGCCCCCCATTCCTGGCCAGGTCACCTCTCTGCTGCTGGCCCTCAAGGTGCTGTTCGAAGGGCTCAAAAACGAACCCACTCTCGATCGCACCCTGACCAAAGCCCTCTTCATCCTCTCCTACGAAAGCCGCCAGCTCTAGGGTTTTCATCGCAGGCTCCTTTGCTGCCAGCAGCGCTCCAGGTGGTCAGTGAGAGAGAGCTTTGATTGGGTGGTGGCCTGCACCACGCTCCAGACTTGTAGAGCGGCAGCGGGGGTATCGATCGCGACGCTCAGGGGGCGATCGCAGCCGCAATCACAGGCCAGACCCAATGCTTGCAGGCGATGGTAGACCGTCCACCGATTGATGCGGTCCAGTTCAACTACGGTTTTGGCTGGGGCAATGGTGTACAGGTCGGGCCCGAACTCGGCGTAGTCTGACTTTAAAGCTTGCATATTAACTCGACTGACTCTCCATAGCGGTGACCCCAGGGGGCCTGAACTTATTGAAATTAACTCTAGACTAGGCGCTTGCAGGTGCCGAGAGAGTAGGAGAGCGAAAGGCCAAAAGCCCCTGCCAGCCAAGGTTTCAGCACGCTTTGGTAATTTTCTTAGCTCGACTTCACCGCGACAAGTCTGTCATTGCTATTGACTCTCGTTTTTACTAAGATACCCAAGCTCGGAGATTAATGCAACAAATTTTCAATAAGAAGGCGCTGTTGCCACTAACTCAACCCGGCATTTGGTCACGGGACGCAGACTGGACCAGCGATCGCTAATACACTGGGTTTAACGATCAGTTTGCTGCGATCGCCGAACCATGCCATCTTCCCCAACCGCCGCCGCCCTCCGCGCCAATCTGGTGCAGTCCTACCAAAAGCTTGCCGACCGCGAGCGCGAGTTGGTGCAGCTGTATTCCATCATTTATGCCCCGATCGGCAAGGCAAAGCTGCTCGACTGCCTCAACCTCTATTTTGAGAGCGCCGAAAAGCCCAGCCTTGCGGGGCCGCATCTGCTCAACCCGCTCATAACTCGCCTGAACGGCAAACGCCTGCTGGTTACCCACACCACCTACGGCCCTCAGTGCCACCCGCTGCTGGTCGAAATTGCTACCCGCGACGCCATTCACCAGGGTCGCTTTGAGCCCATGGTCAGGGCGGTGCAGACCAGGCTACCGATTCGCACCCACGGCTGGAACCAGAGCCTGCGCTATTTTCAAACCGAGGACGAGTTTCTGCGCGAGGTCCGCATCGGCCTTTACCGCCACGACTGGGACTACATCGAGCAGCAGTTTGACGCCTACTACAGCAACCCCTACACCTCGGGCCGCATATCCATGGCCCAGGTGTTTGATCTGATTTGCAACAACCGGGAATTAAGTCGTGACTCAATATTTGATCGTCATTGAACCAACTGAGACAGGCTTTTCGGCCTATTCCCCCGATTTACCGGGCTGTATTTCGACTGGGACGACTCGGGCTGAGGTAGAAAGCAACATGCGTGAAGCGATCGAGTTTCATCTCGAAAGCCTCAAGCTAGAAGGCTTAGACGTTCCGCAACCTTCTACCACCTCCGCCTACATTGAAGTCGCCGCATAGCGCCTTAGCCCCAGGCACCATGCCCTGGGGATAGCGCAAGAAGGGTTGGGTGTCTATAGAAATTCAGTACACTGGCATCGGCCAGTGTTCCACCTGCGCCAGAGGTTAAACCCCCTGTGATTCTATCCTCTTCACCGATCATCAACCGCAGCAAGTCGCTCTACGAGCAGGTGTACCACGCGCTGCGTTCGGCGATTTTGACCGGCGACCTCTCCCCAGGCGATCGCCTGGTTGAAACCCAGTTGGCCGAGTGGCTGCAGGTGAGCCGCACCCCCCTGCGCGAGGCGCTGCGCCAGCTCCAGCAGGACGGGCTGGTTACCGCCGATGTCAGCGGCGGGCTGCGGGGGACCACCATTACTGCCGCCGATGCCGAAGAACTCTACGACTGTCGGCTGGCCCTGGAGGCCCTGGCGGTGGCCGGGGCCTGTACCCACGCCACAGCGGAGCAGCTGGAGGCAATTGCCCTCTGCGTGGCCCAGGCCGAGGGGGCCACCGCCAACAGCCACGGCAGCCTCTCCCCCGAAGGGCTGCTCAACGTGGACTACCAGTTTCACCACCTGATTGCCGAAAGCTCGGGCAATCGGCGGCTGGTGTCGCTGCTCGATTCACTGTTTGACGCCATGGCCCTGCTGCGGATCCAGACCCTCCAGCAAAACCCCAACGTGCTCGATATTCGCCTGGAGCACCGCCAGATCTACGAGGCCATCCTCAGCCGCAACTCGGAGGTGGCCGTCAGCGCCATCACCCAGCACCTGCGGGCCAGCAAAACCCGCGTGGTCAAAGAAATTGAGGGCCATCAGCCGGTTGCGGCGGTTCCGTCCTGACGACGGGGATCGCGGTCTGGTAGGATCTTGAGACGATTCACCTAGCAGAAACCGCCATGTCTCAGACTCCCACCACCGGGGCCGATGCCGTTGATGCCGCGATCGCAGCCGGCATCGATCTCGACGGCACCCCCATTCCCCCTGCCAAGCTCGACCTCTACCACCAGGTAATGGCGAAAGAAGCCGGGCGGCAGCGCAGCGGTGTCTCCAACTCCATGCGATCGCGGATTGTGCGAATTGGGGCCAAGCATTTTTCCCAGGATGAGCTGAACGCCATGCTGGCTGCCGCCGACTTTGCCCCTCTCAAAGACAAAGAGATCGCCTATTTCTACGGCGGCAAGTAGTTTTATCTAGGGCAGCGTCAAGCCCAAAAATTTGGGCTCTCGGAGGTTGGGTGAACCCTGCCTTTCACCCAACAGCAACAACCCTGATTGGGGCGCTGCTGAGGCGGCAGCGGCGATTATTTCGCTGGTGGCACCGGGTGCGTGATGGCACCTTGGTACGCTCCGACTTTATCGAGTTCGTCAAACCCTTGCGGGCTGGCTTTAAGGCTGAACTCGTTGCGGCGACAGCCCTGCCTATCGCCATCGCCGAAAAGACGCCGCTAGCTAAAACCATCCGCACCTGCCAGCAACTCTTACAGGTAGAACCCGCCCTTTGGACGTTTGTGCAGACCCCAGGGGTGGAGCCGACCAACAATGCTGCTGAGCGGGCGTTGCGTCCAGCGGTGATCTGGCGGCGCACCAGTTTTGGCTCCCAGTCTCATGGAGGAAGTCAGTTTGTCTCGCGCATGCTGACGGTGGTCACCTCCTTGAAGGCTCAGCATCGCAATGTCTTGGCCTTCCTCAGTCAAACCTGTGCCGCCGCTCGGTTGAACCGGCCCGCGCCATCTTTACTTCCTCAATTTGAGCCCGAGCAGGAGGACTCTCTGGAGGCTCATGGTCAGCCTCTCTCTCTAGCTTAGAAAGTTCGATGAGGGACGCTTACCATATGACAGGGGTGCATCGGTTAATTGTCCAAACTCTATATGGCAGCGGGCTCAGGTTGCGAGAGGCCATGCAGCTACGGGTTAAAGATTTGGACTTTGCCCAGCATCAAATTGTGGTGCGGAACGCAAAAGGTCAAGAAAGCAGAGTGACAATGTTGCCAGACAGTCTGGCTAGCCCCTTGCAGGAGCATCTTCAAGGGGTACGGCGTCTGCACTGCCAAGACTTGGAGCAGGGGTATGGGGCAACGACTTTGCCCTTTGCTCTGGCGCGCAAATATGCCAATGCCAATCGTCAGTGGATTTGGCAGTTTGTATTCCCCGCTTCTAGTCGTTGTCGGGATCCCCGTAGCGGGGCGGTTGTCCGTTACCACCTGCACGAGAGTGGTTTGCAGAAAGCAGTCAAGCAGGCGGTGCATTGTGCAGGAATTCAGAAGCGGGTTGGATGTCACACGTTTCGCCACAGCTTTGCCACGCATCTATTGCAAAACGGCTATGACATTCGCACGGTACAGGAGCTTTTGGGTCACAAGGATGTGAAGACCACCATGATCTACACCCATGTGCTGAACCGAGGAGGTCGAGGGGTGCGGAGTCCGCTGGATGGCTAGACCACTCGCCGTTCTCTCTGGCTCCACGGTTGACGGGGAGCTTTTGTACCACTATGCTCTTACGTTAAGCCGTTCAGGCCGAGCGGCGACCATGCAGAACTCGAAAACTTTAGCGCTGCCGGAAGGTGTTCGCAGCACCAACCGACAGCTAACCCCGCAAATCTCGACGCAGATTGCGAGGCTACGGTAGATCGTACCCTAGCCCCCCCAGTTTGTACTTCAAGCGTGGGTGGCTAGGGTTTTCGCGTTCTGTCTTCCTACACCACAACCGGAGACAGAACCGATGTTTGAATACCTCGAACCCGACGCCGCTGGAGCGCCGAACCAGCCGCCTGCCCAGCCTTCCCAGGCCCACCCCCAGCCCGAAAAGCTGCGCCATCTGCTCTACGGCAGCCGCGCCGCCATTGACCGCACCATCAAAATCCTCCACAGCTTCGGCTATGCCGACCCCAACGACTGGAGCGACCCCATCCCTGCCCCCCAGGGCAACCCCGCCGCCAAACCTGACCAGTGGATGGCGATTCTGATCAGAACCGTGCTGCTGGAATAGACCCCCTCGCCGGAGGTTGCTCCCAGCAGCCTCCGGCAGGAAACTAGGCCTGTGTAAGGTGGTTGGACCTGGCGAAAGCTCAGGTTTACTGTATTCAGTCTGTTAAATAGTTTGGTGATGATCCCCCGGCTTCCTACAATGGAGGGATTAACTGTTGGTTGCAAACTCTGGAGGAAGTATGAGTCGTCCGGTAATCCTCGGCATTGTGGGCGATAGCGCCGCAGGCAAAACCACCCTGACCCGGGGCATCGCGCAGATCCTGGGCGAAGACCAGGTCACCACCATCTGCACGGACGACTACCACCGCTACGATCGCAAGCAGCGCAAAGAGATGGGCATCTCCGCCCTCCACCCCGACTGCAACTACATCGACATCATCCAGCAGCACCTCAGCCTGCTGCGTACCGGGCAGCCCATCCTCAAGCCTATCTACAACCACAGCACTGGCGAGTTCGACGCCCCCGAGTACATCCAGCCCAAGCGGTTTGTCATCGTCGAAGGGCTGCTGGGCTACTCCACCCGCGCCTGCCGCGACGCCTATGATGTCAAAGTCTACCTGGCCCCCCCCGAGGACCTGCGGGCCAACTGGAAGATCAAGCGCGACACCCGCAAGCGCGGTTACACCCCGGAAGAAGTGATCAAACAGATCGAGGCGCGAGAATACGACTCCGAAGCCTTCATCCGACCCCAGCGCCAGTGGGCCGATGTGGTGGTGAGCTTTTACCCTCCCGCCGACGAAAAAAGCGAGGACGAGCTGCTGCTCAACGTGCGGCTGGTGATGCGACCCACTATTCCCCACCCCGACTTTACCCACCTGCTAGAAGATAAACACGGCGGCTCCCTCAGCGATGCGGTGCGGATGGGCCTCGATCGCGACATGGGCAAGCCCGTGGACGTGCTCGAAATTGACGGCCACGCCACCGAAAAGCCTGTGCAGGAGCTGGAGCGCACCCTGTGCGGCGAAATCCCTTACCTGGGTCAGTTTTGCAGCATCGAGGGCAACACCGACATTGGCAAGGTGGTGGGCACCACGGGCGAAACCCTGCAAAGCTACCCCCTGGCCCTGACCCAGCTGCTGATTACCTACCACATGCTGAAGGCTGCCAACATCTACGAATAGCGCTTCGGTACTGTGGCTGGCGTTGCTGATTGCCGGGATGATCTGCCCCCCTAGCCCCCCAATGCTGGGGGGAACCGAACCGTCTCAAAGTCCCCCAGTATTGGGGGATTTAGGGGGCAGTGAAAGGACTTTTGCCGCTAAAAATTCATGCCTTGATTCAGCAACGCCCTGTGGCTAACCCCGCTGGGGAATGGTCTAATGTGCGGCAGTTCGGCTGAGTTGAAGATGCTCTTCTCCCTGGCTGAGCAAGATGGCGAAGAATTGGGGGGCTACCGGCCCAGCACTTGGTTGATGGCCGTGACCACGGCCTGCTGTTTTTTGAGCGGCTCCCCATAGGCCAAAATAAATCGCATCGGCCCCATTTTCCACGGCCGCCCGAGCGCACTCCCAGTTGCCAGCGGGGGCTAGCAGTTCTGGTAGGGCGTAGGTGGCATTGCCCCCCGCCTCTGGGCTGGCTGAATGGATCTAGGGTGCAGTGAAAGGACTTTTGCCGCTAAAAATTCATGCCTTGATTCAGCAACGCCCTGTGGCTAACCCCGCTGGGGAATGGTCTAATGTGCGGCAGTTCGGCTGAGTTGAAGATGCTCTTCTCCCTGGCTGAGCAAGATGGCGAAGAATTGGGGGGCTACCGGCCCAGCACTTGGTTGATGGCCGTGACCACGGCCTGCTGTTTTTTGAGCGGCTCCCCATATAACAGCCTTATGCTGCGCCCGTTGTGCAATTTAGCTCGAGTGGTGTCCACCAGCCTCCCCTCGGTGTCTTCAGATTTCACTACCTTAACCTGCTTGATTTGGCTAAAGGAGTAGCTGGTCTGACGACGCTGGCCCAGCCAGTTGCGGTGGTAAACAGTGAGCTTTTTGCTGCGTCGATCGACGGTGCAGCGGCTGAGGGTCATATAGCTCAGGCAAACACCTAGACTAAACAGCAATACCGCCGCACCGATCGCAGGTCCAATCCAGCCCTTAAACCCCGCCGTATCTCTGACCTCAAAGGAGACATTGCTGGTGGTGAGGTAGCGGTTGATGGCTTGGATATGGCTGTCAGCGCGATCGCGATCGCCAGGAGCCCCGAAGTTGTGGCGCTCACCGGAGGCCGCCACCAGCTCCACCCGGTAGCTGGTTTCGCCGTCGCTGTAGGTGCGGCTGCGCAGCTCGGCCCCGGTGAGGTGGGGAATAAAGGCGGTATCCCTGGGCGGGGCGTTTAAGCTAGCCGTTTGGAGGGTGCAGCTGACTCGCTCGGCGGTGGCCTTGCAAACCAGGCGATCGCGCTCCTCTGTGACAGCGAAGAGGCCCATCAGCAGCAAAAACAGCGTAATGACCGCCGCCATGCCCAGGCCTCCCCAGTGCTCACCCAAGCGCATATCAAACCGCTCGGGGGTCTGTTCTATGATTCGCATAGGGTTTTCTCCGGTGTGGGCTGAGGGAGACAACGCTAGAATGCCCACCACCGACTCCGCCTCACCTACTGCTGCCGAGACACCGACTCGCCCCGCGACAACTCGGTCAGCATCATCTGAATGAAGCCAGAGGCTACCTCGGCCGACTGTTCGTGGGTGGCGAAGACAATCGCCAGGCTATTGGTTTCCCCAGCCCCGTAGCACAGGATCCGAAAGCTGCCGTCCTCAAAGTAGCCGGTGCGATCGATCCCCCCCCGGTCCGACTCCACGCCCAGGGTCTGAATCAGGCGATCGGCCCGGGCCAGGCAGCCGTCTACATCGGTACTGAGCAGTTGGTCGCCGCTGGCGATCTCCGGCCGGGCGATCGCAGGCAGCGTGAACCCGATCAGGCCCAAGCTGGCCAGCAGCAGGCCGGAACGGAGCCGGGCTGCGGGCCGGTTCCCGAACGGTTTGCAATTGGCGAATAGATGCCGTTTCATAAAAATTACGCTTAAGGTTACAACAGGGGCCACCTACCCAGCCCAGGGCCACCGGCTGAGTAGCAGCGGGCATTGGGGTCATAGCCTGTCTACTTAATACAGGTCGTTTCCCCGGATTCCGGATGCCTTGCCGAGTTCTGTGGCCCTGGCCCGACCGCTGACACCGGTGTTGAGCGCCCAAACGCGCGGGTCTGGGCTTTTCCCCGAGGGGCAGAGGTTGCGATTCAGCGCAGGTCCCCTGGGCTACCCAGACAAAAAACACAGACAAAAAAGCGCCGAAGGCTTGCCTTCGGCGCTTTGGGGTGTTGAGGAGTGAACGATTAATAATTAATGTACGAGCGGCGTATGTCACTGAGGTAGCCTGGATATGTCAAGCCTGTGACATTTTTCAACTCCCCAATCTGTGACCCAGCCCGACGCCCTGCGCGCTTTGCTCAATGCTGTTTCCCAGGGGCAGCTGAGCCCCGATGCCGCCTTTAATCAGCTCAAATACCTCGACTTCGAGCCGGTTGACGACTTCGCCAAGGTCGATCATCACCGCACCCTGCGGACCGGCTTTCCGGAAGTGATCTGGGGGCCGGGCAAAACCGTGCCCCAGATCGTGCAGATCATGCGTAGCCTCCACCAGCACAACCCGGTGGTGATGGCCACCCGCATCGAACCAGAGGTCTATGCCCAGATCCAGCGGCAAATTCCGGCTGTCCTGTACTACGAGATGGCCCGCATCTGTGCCCTGGTGCCCCTGAACTGGACTGCCCACCGCCCTGGCACCATCGGTGTGCTGACCGCAGGTACCGCCGACTTGCCCGTGGCCGAAGAAGCCGCCGTCACCGCTGAGCTGAGCGGCTTTGCCGTCAAGCGCCTGTGGGATGTGGGGGTGGCCGGGCTACACCGACTCCTGCACCACCGTCAGCTAATTCGAGATTTAGATGTGCTGATTGTGGTGGCCGGTATGGAGGGAGCCCTGCCCAGCGTGGTGGCCGGGCTGGCCGACTGCCCAATTGTGGCGGTGCCCACCAGCGTCGGCTACGGGGCCAGCTTCAACGGCCTCTCAGCCCTGCTCACCATGCTTAACTCCTGCGCGGCGGGCATCGGCGTGGTCAACATCGACAATGGCTTTGGGGCGGCGGTGCTGGCTGGGCAAATTTTGCGTACCGGAGCGCGCCTGGGTGCCCAGGGTACTCGGGAGTAGGTGGGGAAGTTCCCCACCCCCGACGCAGCCAGAAATTTGGGAAGAGGGACTGCCTGCCCTACCGCAGGTTGTTGGGGAGGGCGGCTGGTTTAACCGCAACGGTTTGATCGCGCCCGTTGCGGTGAATTTCAAGATTGAGGGTATCGCCGATGGCGCTGGCCTCTACCCTGGCCTGCACATCGGGCGGGCTATCCACAGGGGCACCTTCAATTGCGCGGATCACATCGCCCACTTCGAGGCCAGCGGCCTGGGCCGGACTGTTGGGCAACACACCCACGATCAGCACGCCGGGCTCGTCGTCATCCTGGAGTCTGAGGTTGAGCTTCTGCTCGGCGTTGATGCGCTCCACCATTTCCGCCGACAACTCCACCATCTGAATGCCCAGGAAGGGATGCTGCACTTCGCCCGTGGCAAACAGCTGATCGGCAATCCGCTTGGCGGTTTCAATCGGGATGGCAAAGCCCAACCCCTGGGCATTGGCGCGAATGGCGGTGTTCATGCCGATCACCTCGCCGCGATCGTTGAGCAGAGGCCCGCCGGAGTTGCCGGGGTTGATGGCGGCATCGGTCTGGATGAACTGCACCCGTTTGTCGGGGATGCCCACCTGGTTGCTGCTCCGCCCCAGGGCACTGATGATGCCAGCGGTGACGGTGTTGTCGAGCCCCAGGGGGTTGCCGATGGCGATCGCCCACTGACCGGGGGCCAGGTCCTGAGTGCTGCCCAGCCGCACTGAGGGCAGGTCGGCCGCTTCAATTTTGATCACGGCTACATCGGTGACGGAGTCTACCCCGACTACAGTGCCTTCGAAGTCGCGTCCGTCCCGCAGGGTTACCTGCACCGTTTTAGCGCCTTCAACCACGTGGGCATTGGTGAGGATCTGACCGTCGTTGGAGAGAATGAACCCCGACCCGGTGCCCTGCTCCAGGCGATCGGGCAGGTTGGAGGGGGGGAGGTTGCCCTCTTCCTCAAAGAAACGACGGAAAAAGGGGTTGTTGAAGGCATCGGGGGTGACGCCGCGAGCGGAGCGCTCGGCATCGATCCGGACTACGGCTGGGCCTACCTGCTCCACCGCCAGGGCAATAAAGTTTGGGTTAGTATCGCCCGACTGGCCTGCAGCCGGAGGCACCAGGGCTGGCTCTAGCACCCTGGTCAGGGAGGTGGCAACGGCGGCAGGGGGGTCTTCTGACTCCTCGGCGGTCACGTCTGAATTGGTCCGAGAGACATAGGCATGGCTCGCCCAGCCAACCCCGCCACCGATAACCAGGGCGGCGGCTACCCACGCAACCGGCGGAGCAAACTGCTTTGGCAACGAGTCCATTGCTGACGACCTCTGCTATTGTGCCTGAGCGACTGTGTCTGACGGGCTGCCGCCCTGGAGCTGGTCACACCAGCGCCAGGCAGGTCTACAGCAGGGCTGCTCCACTGCCAATCGGCACTCACCCCTGAGCAATCTAGCCCGTCTTGCCTATTATAGAGGCTGTGCCCTGGTGAGCGATATGGCCAAGATATTGGCCTGCCCATGGAGCGGGTTGAGCCTGGGCTAAACCTACATAGAAATTATGGTGTTGTACGTGCAGAGGAATGGGTCGCAGCGGAAACGGCACTTACGAGTGACCAGGGAAATGGGGCGGCTCGTTGCCGGGCTGCTGCTGGCCGGGTTGGCCCCGCTGGCGATCGCGTCTGGGGCGATCGCGCAAACCAGCCCAGGTATCTGTCCTCAGCCAGTGCTGTCGCGCCTGACTCGCCATCGGGTGGCCGCTGGCGAAACCCTGGAGACCATTGCCCAGCGCTACGGGCTGTTGCCCGCCACCGTGATGGGCCTCAACCCTGCGGTTCAGGGAGGCACCGTGCGCCCCGGTCAAGAGCTGCTGATCCCACCCTTCAACGGCATTCGCGTCAATGTGGCCCCCGGCCAAACCTGGGAACAGGTGGCCCAGGCCTACAACAGTCGGGCCGATGTGCTGTTTGAGGTCAACGGCTGCGTGGGCACCGTGCCCGCAGCTATCTATGTGCCGGGGGTGAACTGGTTTCCGGGGGTGCGCACCACAGCCGCCGCAGCGCCTGCCCCCAGCCAAAGCCCGCTCCAGGGCTATCCGTTGCCCCAGCGATCGCAGGTGATTGTCAACTACGGCTGGCAGCCCGACCCCGCCCAGGGCAAGCTGGTGTTCAACACTGGGGTGGCCCTGGCCAGCCCCGCCAGTACGCCGGTGCTGGCGGTGGGGCCTGGCACCGTGGCCTTCGCCGGGCGCGACTCGGTCTACGGCAACCTGATTGTCATCAACCATCCCCAGGGCCTGCAAACCCGCTACGCCAACCTGGGGGCGCTGGAGGTCAGGACCGGGCAGACCGTCGGCCAGGGCGATCGCCTGGGGCCAATTGCAGCGGCGGCGGCCGGCGGCGAATCGTTTTTATTTTTTGAAGTCCGGCTCAACTCCGCCATGGGTTGGGTCGCCCAAAATCCTCAAGATTTTGTGCCGGCTATGGTGCTGCGTTAGGGGGGAACCCGCTCTGGGCAGTATGATGCCACTGCCCAGTGGGTCACACCCTGGCACACACGGGCAAGACCGCCTACAATGAGCCCTAGAGGGGCTTGGTTGGCGGTGAGGTGGTGAACCAGTGGCCTCAGGTGAGTGTATGGCACAGCGTTTTTCTCAGCAGCCTTTGCAGGCTCCCCCAGAACTGTTTTCTGAGGCACAGGACCCAGCCCTGACGTCGGGCCTGTTTTGGGCCCGGCTGCTCGCCTATCGGCCCCTGTTTCTGCTGGGAGGGCTGTGGCTGGCCCTGGTCTGTGTCTCTGCGATCGCCTACCACGGCCTGATGTTCAATGAGCCTGTGGACAATGCTGCTTACACAGAAAGGCCGCTGACTGTGGTTGAAACCCTGCCTCAGGATCTTCCCGCCGCTGAGCCAGATCGCGGCGCCACCTCCGGCTCTGGCACCGTGGCCCTGTGGGCGTTGTTCAGCCTGGTGGGGCTGTGCGGCTTTGGTTGTTTTGTCCTCACCCAGCAAATTCGAGCCTCCGCCCGTCCGGCCAAGCGCAAAAAACCTCGGCCCCGACCCGTGGTCAAAGCCAAGCCTCCGTCGCCGCCCCAGCCCAGGCGGCTGGCCCCCTATTCTCCCCAGCGCGATGGCGTGGTGGTACTGGGGGCCAAGAGCGTTGAGCCCCCGGTGCATGAGACTCCCCCCGATGCTCTGGCCCCTGGCAGGCCGCCGCGTTCCCCGGCCAGGAGCGGGCCGCCGCGACCGGTACAAGCCGCCCTGTCCCAACCCGCTGGGTCCAGGCCCCGGCCTCCAGGGCCACCAAACCATCGCCCCGCTACCGATTCAATCCCCGTCTATCGGCCCACGGTGGTTTCCGAAGAGGCTGACCTGTCGCTGGATTGGCCGGAGGGCAGCGTTGCCCACGTACTGGATGTGCGCCAGCGGCGATCGCTGTCCTCCTTTATGTAAACCCGATTGATTTCAGCCGCGTTCCTCCGGGTTTTTTGAGTCAGCTTCCCGTCATCTACCACCCCGACTACGTGGCTCCGCTGCCCGACGGGCATCGCTTTCCGATGCCCAAGTTTCGACTGCTGCGCGATCGCCTGCTCCAGGACGGCGTGATTACCCCCGACCAGCTTTACCAGCCCGGCGAACCGCCCCAAACCTGGCTGGAGTTGGTGCACCACCCCGACTATGTGAATGCCTATCGCCAGGGCACCCTCAATGCCAAGGCCCAGCGCCGCATTGGCCTGCCCTGGAGTGCCGCCCTGGTCAAGCGCACCTGCACGGCGGTGGGGGGCACCATTCTCACCGCCAAGCTGGCCCTGGAGCGGGGCCTGGCCTGCAACACCGCCGGGGGCACCCACCACGCCTTTCCCGACTACGGGTCAGGGTTTTGCATTTTCAACGACCTGGCGATCGCCATCCGCGTGCTGCAACGCCAGGGCCGGGTACAGCGGGTACTAATTCTTGACCTGGATGTTCACCAGGGCGACGGCACCGCCTGGATCTTTCGCGACGACCCTAGCGTGTTCACCTTTTCCATGCACTGCCAGGAGAACTTCCCCGCCCGCAAGCAGGCCAGCGACCTGGATGTGCCTCTGGCCCTGGGCCTGGAGGACGAGGATTACCTGCGCTGCCTGGCCCAGTTCGTGCCCGATCTACTCGCCCAGGTGCAGCCCGACCTGGTGCTCTACGACGCCGGAGCCGACCCCCACCGCGACGACCTGCTGGGCAAACTGGCGCTGACCAATGAGGGGATTTTTAGGCGCGATCGCTACGTGCTCGACACCTGTATGGCGGCGGGCTACCCGGTAGCCTGCGTCATCGGCGGCGGCTATGGCAAATCCATGGACGACCTGATCTTTCGCCACTCGCTGCTGCACCGGGCCGCCGCCGAGGTGTACTCGGCCTACCGTCTGTAAGCGGGCAAAACCGAGTCGCACAAGGGCAATATCGGGCTCGGGCTCGGCATCGGCCCGGGTCATTGGGCCATTGAAGCGCACATCGGCCCGCCTTGCCAGCAGGGTGTCTAGATATTCGCTGCTACGCTTTGAGCCGAAATTGATGACCCACCCTCTGGCCCCGCCCTACGGACGGCTGAGCCGGGCCAACATCAGCTTCTATAATGGGAACCTTGCCCCCTGCGATCGCACTATGACCTGGGTTGTTGCCACCTTCTACAAATTTGTGCCCCTCAGTGACCCCGAGGCGCTGCGGGCTGAGCTGTTGAAGCGGTGCCGGAACTGGGGTCTGCGCGGCACCATTCTGCTGGCCAGCGAGGGCATCAACGCCACTGTGGCGGGCGATCGCCCCCGCCTGGATACCCTGTTGACCTGGCTGCACTCCCACCCCGAAATTGGCCCTTTCCCCCACCAGGAATCCACCACCGCTGAGTCCCCCTTCGAGCGTATGAAAGTGAAGCTGAAGCGAGAGATCGTCACCCTGGGGCGGCCCGAGGTCAATCCAGCCCGGCAGGAGGTCGGCACCTACGTCGCCCCCCAGGACTGGAACCAGCTGATCGTCGATCCCGACCTGGTGCTGATCGATGCCCGCAACAGCTTCGAGGTGGAGCTGGGCACCTTTCGGGGCGCAGTCAACCCGCAAACCAAATCATTTCGGGAGTTGCCCGACTACGTGGGCAATCACCTCGACCCGGCCCAGCACAAAAAAGTGGCCATGTTCTGTACCGGGGGCATTCGCTGCGAAAAGGCCACCGCCTACCTGCGATTGCAGGGCTTTGAGCAGGTCTACCACCTCCAGGGCGGCATCCTCAACTACCTCAAAACCGTACCCGCCAGCGAAAGCCTGTGGCAGGGCGACTGCTTTGTCTTTGACGATCGCGTCGCCGTGGATCACCAGCTCACCCCCACCGACCACGATCTCTGCCTGGGCTGCGGCCACCCCGTTAGCCCGACTGAGCAGGACTCTCCCCAGTACGAGGCGGGCATTTCCTGCCCTCACTGCTATGCTGAGCTGACTCCCGAGAAGCGATCGCGGCTCGAGGCCCGTCAACGCCATCGCTAGCCCGCCCGACTGCTCCCCCAGCTGCCCAGAGCATCCCTCAATCCAACCTCCAGCATCCCCAACCGCCCCTATGCTCCCCACCAATTCGTTCCTGCAAGCGCTAACCTATGGACCTCCAGACGGCACCGCCGACTGGTGTCTGGTGGCGCTCCACGGCTGGGGAGCCAATGCCGCCGATTTGGTGGGCTTAGCGCCCTACCTCAAGCTCAGCCACCTGGCCATGGTGTTTCCCGATGCGCCCTGGCCCCATCCCCAGGCTCCAGGCGGGCGCATGTGGTACGGCTTCCCAGCGGGGTACGACTTTCGCCGCCCCCACGACTTTGCCCGCCAGAGCGACCTGCAATCCAGCCGCGATCGCCTCAAGAGCTGGCTGGTGGCCCTGCCGCAAACCACCCAGATTCCCCTGGAGCGCACGATTTTGGCCGGGTTTTCCCAGGGGGGCGCAATGGCGCTGGACCTGGGGGCGCAGCTGCCCCTGGCCGGACAAATTATTCTCAGCGGCTACCTGCACGGCCCCGCCCAAACCCCGGTCAGCCCACGCCCCCTGGTGATGGTGCACGGCTCTTTAGATCCGGTGGTGCCGATCGCCCGGGCCTACCAGGCCAAGGAGGCCCTGGCTGCCTGCGGGCAGCCGGTTACCTGGCATGAGCTGCCGATGGGCCATGAAATTCCGCTCCAGGTAATAGAGCTAATTGGCGGGTTTTGCGAAGATTTGAGGCAGGAGCCGGGGAATACCCCGACCAACCCTTTAGGATAGAGGAAGGTGAACTGGCCCCAGCCTGCGGTGGTCGTCTGCGGTGGTCAAAACATTGGCCCCTCAAGGTGAACGCGCAGCAGTCGGGTCGTTGTCGCTAAGGGGGAAAAGACTATGCTGAGCCTACATGTTTCGCAGCAGGCCGTTTCAGACATGACACCGGATACGGTGGCTGAACTCGCCTCTCGCTTAGAAACGGACGCCTACGATAATGCCTTTGAGGGGCTGCAGGACTGGCACCTACTGCGGGCGCTGGCGTTTCAGCGGCCAGAGCTGGTCGAGTCCTACGTCTATCTGCTTGACCTCGAACCCTACGACGAGTCGTAGCAGGGCTCGCTCCCCATCCTAACTACCTATCCTCAACTGGTAGGGGCGATCGGTGTTCGCCCTGGCTTGCCTGTGGTTAAATCGAGGTCTCTGCATTCGGATCGGGCATGATGGAACGGGCTGCTGTCGTAGAATCTCGGCGGGTGCTGCTGGGCATCTGCGGCGGCATTGCGGCCTACAAAGTCTGCTCCGTGATCTCATCGCTGGCCAAGGGGGGGACAGCGGTACGGGCAATGCTGACGCAGCGGGGGCAGGCGTTTATTTCGCCGCTGACGGTGGCGACCTTGTCGCGCCAGCCCGCCTGCACCGATGAAACCTTCTGGCAGCCTGTCCAGGGTCGCCCGCTGCACATCGAGCTGGGGGAGTGGGCCGACCTGCTGGTGATTGCGCCCCTGAGCGCCAACACCCTGGCCAAGCTGGCCCATGGCCTGGCGGACAACCTGCTGACCAACACGGTGCTGGCCTCTACCGTCCCGGTGCTGCTGGCCCCGGCCATGAACACCGACATGTGGCAGCAGCAGGCGGTGCAGCGCAACTGGCACCAGCTGTTGCAGGATGAGCGCTACCACGCTATCGATCCGGGGGCTGGGGTGCTGGCCTGCGATCGCATTGGCACCGGACGGATGGCCGAGCCCGAGGATATCCTCACCCACATTGACTCGCTGCTGCACAGCCAGGGGCGGCGCGACCTGCGGGGCAAGCACCTGCTGATCAGCACCGGCAGTACCCGTGAACACCTGGACCCGGTGCGCTTCATCGGCAACCCCGCCAGCGGCAGAATGGGCATTGCCCTGGCCCAGGCGGCGATTCACCGGGGTGCTACGGTTACCCTGGTGCACGGCCCCCTGGAGGAGGCGCTCAGGGCTCGCCTGGGCGGCATTAAACCCGTGGGTGTGACCACCGCCGAGCAGATGCACCGGGCCATGCTCACCCACCTGCCCCTGGCCGACTGGGTGGTGATGGCGGCGGCGGTGGCCGATGTGCGGCCCACCACCCAGGCCGCGACCAAGCTGGCCAAGGCCGATCTGCCCGATGCCCTGCCCCTGGCCCCGGTGCCCGATATTGTGGCCGACCTGGCCCAAAAGCGATCGCCCCACCAGCGGCTGATCGGCTTTGCGGCCCAGACTGGCGATATCGTGCCCCCCGCCCTCGATAAGCTCCAGCGCAAGGGCCTCGATGCGATCGTGGCGAACCCGGTGGATGTGGAGGGCAGCGGCTTTGGGGGCGATCGCAATCAGGCGGTTTTGCTCACCCGAGCGGGTGACAAACGGGCCATCCCCCCTTGCAGCAAGCTGTCGCTGGCCCATCAGCTCTGGGATGCCCTGCTGCAAGCGGGGTTCTAACGGCGTTGTCCCACCGAATTTTGGGGTGTGACTTGGCATTTTGCCCGCTGTGGGTACACTGAGGCTGATTCTGTGGGGCATAATCTGGGCATACCCCGCAGCGAATCTCTACCGGCCTCTTTGCCCAGAGCGTACGTCCATGAAAAAAGCCAGTCCCGCCTCGGGAGAAACCCTGGAACGCCTCAAACTAACGATTTACCTGGTTCCTATCTTTGGGGTGGTGCCAGCGGTCTACAGTCTGTGGCAGAAACAGGGTAGTCGTCAGGAAATGGCCGTCAGTCGACTGGTGGTGACCCTGGCGTTAACCTGGGTAATCACCTACGTTCTGTTGGGTACGGGCAGCCACCTGGCACCGGGGCTATCGCTGCGGCTGCTTATCACCAACACCCTGGTGACTACGGGGTATACCCTCACCAACCTGGTGCTCATGGTACGTCTACTGCAGGGGAAATCGGTCAGCTTGCCAGGCTTTAGCCAGCTCAGCAAGCGGTTGCCCTAGGGAATGGTCTGGCGCTGCTCCGACTGGCGGCGGTGGACCGAGGGGTGCAGAGTGGAACTGGCTGGCGATCGCCTGGGCCAGGCCTGGGCTTAAGAATTTAGTCCAGCAATATATTCCGTAAGTCGGTTGTCTAAATTGCTGCTACTATGCAGCTAAAAATTTCGTGGGTTCCGAGCCGAGTGGACCTGCGGTTTCTGTAGTGTTTATTTCTACTGCCCTGAGGTCCCTGGTGTCTCAACGTAACCCTCAACATCTCAAGTCTCGTGTTCCCCAGGGTCATCCTCAAAGAGTCTCGCCCCAGAAGCGGCGGCGCATCCCTCGGGTTTTGGGCATTGGTATTGCCCTGGCTGGGGTAGCCGGACTGTCTGGGGTGGCCGGGGCGCTGCTGGCGGTGTCGCTGTCGGCTGCGCCCCTACAGCAGCAGCCGCTCAGTGCTGAAGACTCCGGTGCCTTTAGCCAGGAAACCCCGATCTCATCCAGCGGCACCCTGCGCCTGCCGCGCCTGACTCGTCCGGTGAATATTCTGGTGCTGGGGGTCAAGGTCTTAACGACCGATGTCAACGAGGTGCCGCCTGAACTGCAGGGGCTGGGCTACCACGCCCTGGTTAACTCCTTTGATGGCCTCTCCGACTCCATGCTGCTGCTGCGGTTTAACCCCCAAACCGAGCAACTGGTGGTGCTCTCGTTGCCCAGGGATACCCGTACCTACGTTCGCGGTCGGCTGACCAAACTCAACGAGGCCAACCGCGACGGTGGGCCAGCCCTGGCGGCGGAGTCGGTGAGCGATCTGCTGGGGGGCGTGGCGATCGATCGCTACGTGCGCATCAACGTGCAGGGGGTGGAAAAACTGATCGACGCCCTGGGTGGAGTGACCGTCAACGTGCCCCAGGACATGAAGTATCAGGACGATAGCCAGCACCTCTACATCAACCTCAAGGCGGGTGAGCAGCAGCTCAATGGCGACCAATCGCTTCAGTTTCTGCGATTTCGCTACGATGCCCAGGGCGACATTGGCCGCATTCAGCGCCAGCAGATATTCATGCGGGCGCTGGCCGAGCAGACCCTCAACCCGGTGACCATCACCCGGCTGCCCAAGATTCTCTCCGTGATTCAGGCGAACGTGGACACCAACCTCACGGTGGAGGAACTGCTGGCCCTGGTGGGCTACGGTGCTCAAATCAACCGCTCTAGCGTGCAAATGCTAATGCTGCCCGGCAACTTTAGCCGGCCCCAGGACTTTGCGGCCAGCTACTGGCTACCGAGCTACAAAGACATTGACGGCATGGTTGACCAGTATTTTGGCTTTGGCACCCAAAAGGTCACCACTAGCAGCGATCCCAGCCGGGTGCGGGTGGCGATTCAAGACAGTACCAACGACCCTGTGGCGGTTCAGGCCCTCACCAAGGCCCTGCGGGAGAGCGGTTACTCCAATGTCTATGTTGACAAACGCCTGAACGAACCCCTGCCCATTAGCCGGATTGTGGCTCAGCGGGGCGACGGGGCTACGGCCGAGATGGTGCATCGGTTTTTGGGCATTGGCGAAGTGCGGGTCGAAAGTACGGGGGCCCTCAACTCCGACATCACCATTCAGCTCGGCCAGGACTGGAACCAGGGGCTGGGACAGTCGCTCTAGTACCGCTCGGCAGCAGGGGGATTACCGTCGTGAACTACGCCCAAAAGCCAAGATTTAAGCAGATTCTGTGGTGTGCTTCTCGCAATAGCTGTTACCATGCAGCAGAAATTTCACGGTTGGATGCGCCTGGACACATCTGGCTGTTTACCGTTAATGCCTGAGGTGTCTGGTGCCCCATCGAAAGAGTCCCCCCCGATCCTCTTCCCCGCGATCGCAGGGAATGCGGCCTGAATCACCCCAGGGGTACGTGCCGCGCAAACCCAAACGACGGCGCGTGGGTCGCCTGCTGGGGGTCGGGCTGGCCCTGGCGGCGGTGGCCAGTGTCTCGGGGGTGGCTGGGGCCTTCCTGGCGGTGTCGCTGTCGGCCTCACCCCTCCAGCATCAGCCCCTCAGTGCCGAAGATGCCCAGGTCTTTAGTCAGGACACCCCGATGCTGTCTACGGGCAGTCTGCGGCTGCCGCGGTTGACCCGTCCGGTGAACATTCTGGTGCTGGGCATTAAAACACTCACTACCGACGTGCAGAACGTGCCGCCCGAGCTGAGGAACCTGGGCTACCACGCCCTGGTCGATTCCTTTGACGGGCGCTCAGACTCCATGCTGCTGCTGCGGTTCAACCCCCAGACCGAGCAGCTGGTGGTGCTCTCGCTGCCCCGCGACACCCGCACCCACGTACAGGGCCGGCTGACCAAGCTCAACGAGGCCAATGTCTACGGTGGTCCGGCCCTGGCGGCTGAGTCGGTGAGCGATCTGCTGGGGGGGGTGGCGATCGATCGCTACGTGCGGATCAATGTGCAGGGGGTGGAAAAGCTGATCGATGCCCTGGGCGGGGTGACCGTCAACGTGCCCCTCGATATGAAGTACCAGGACGACAGCCAGCACCTCTACATCAACCTCAAGGCGGGGGAGCAGACCCTCGACGGCAACAAGGCGCTTCAGTTTCTGCGCTTTCGCTACGACACCCACGGCGATATTGGCCGGGTGCAGCGTCAGCAAATGTTTATGCGGGCGCTGACGGAGCAGGCGCTAAACCCGGCGACCATTGCCCGGCTGCCCAAAATTCTCTCCGTGATTCAGTCGAATGTGGACACCAACCTGACGGTGGAGGAACTGCTGGCCCTGGTGGGCTACGGCGCCCAGATCAACCGCTCCAACCTGCAGATGCTGATGCTGCCCGGCAACTTTAGCCGCCCCCAGGACTACACCGTTAGCTACTGGCTGCCCAGCTACAGCGAGATCGATGGCCTGGTGGATCAGTACTTTGGCTTTGGCAGCCAGTCGGTGTCCACCGCCAGCGACCCCAGCCGCGTCCGTATCGCCATCCAGGACAGCACCGATAACCCCGTGGCCGTGGAGACCCTGACCAAGGCCCTGCGGGACAGCGGCTACTCCAACGTGCGCGTGGATAGGGCGCTGAATGAACCCCTGCCCATGAGTCGGATTGTGGCCCAGCGCGGCGATGGGGCCACCGCTGAACTCATCCACCGCTTTTTGGGCATTGGCGATGTGCGGGTGGAAAGCACCGGAGCGCTCAGTTCTGACATCACTATTCAGCTGGGGAACGATTGGGTGCAGGGGCTGGGGGAGGCCCTGTAGGCCAAAGTCTGAGGGGCTGAGGTTGGGCTGTGGTCCCCCCAGCGCTAGACTAGCCAGGTAGCGATCGCAAAGGATTCAGTCAGCTATGGTGCATCAGGTGTGGGGCGCAGCCGCCCTGGTGGGGTTGGCAACGGTGGGTTTGGCTGCGATCGCCCGTGCCCAGGTGCCCCTCCAGGTGGTCTATCCCCCCGACGGCCACCAGACCACCGCCGCGCAGATTTTCTTCATTGGCACCGCCGCCGCCGACCAGCCGGTGCTGCTCAACGGCGAACCGATTGACAATCGCAGCGAGGCGGGCCACTTTGCTCCCTCGCGGCCCCTGGACCTGGGCCCCAACACCTTCACCCTCACCCAGGGCGATCAAACCCTAGAGATTACCGTGACGCGGGTGGACAGCGGTTCGGTGCTGCCCGAGACCCCGGGCTTTGCCGAAGGCTCCCTGGTGCCAGCGGTAGACCTGGCCTACCAGCCGGGGGACTGGGTCTGCCTGGGGGCCGTGGCCCCAGCCCAGGCCACGGTGACGGCCACCCTGGCGGGGCAAACCTACACCCTGCTGCCCCAGGCCAATCGCGCCACCCTGCCCCCCAACTCGGCGGTGCTCACCGATCAGGCCAACCCCATTGCTACCGCCGGCCCCAGCCGCTACGAGAGCTGCTTCATGGCTGAAACCCCGGCCACCCTGGGGCAGCCCCTCTACCGCCTCTCCCAGGGCGGCACAACGGTCACCGCTGAGGCCTCCGGCACCGTCAGCATTCTCAATCCCAATGCGATCGAGGTGGTCGAAGTCACCGCCGCCGCTGGGGTCGCCCGCACCGGCCCCAGTACCGACTACTCGCGCCTGACGCCCCTGCCCCAGGGCACCCGCGCCCGAGTCACCGCCCGCCAGGGAGACTGGCTGCGGCTCGACTACGGCGGCTGGATTCGCGCCAGCGAGACCGAGGCGGTAGCCGGCGCAGGACTGCCGCGATCGCTGATTCGCGGCGTCACCTCCCGCCAGGTGCCCGGCTGGACCGAAATTCTCTTTCCCCTCCAGGTCCCTGTCCCCGTCACCGTCCAGCAGGACACCGACACCTTCACCCTCACCCTGCACAACACCGTCCCCCAAACCGATACCATTTTTGTCGCCGCCGCCGCTCTGATTGGCCGCCTGGACTGGCACCCCGTGCTGCCCGACCAGGCCCAGTACCGCATCCGGCTCAAAACCCCCCAGCAGTGGGGTTACCAGCTGCGCTACGAGGGCACCACCCTGGTGCTCTCCCTCCGGCAGCCGCCCCCGGTTCAAGCCGCTCAGCCCCTGGCTGGCACCACCATTCTGATTGACCCCGGCCACGGCGGCGAGGAACTGGGGGCCCTCGGCCCCGACGGCACCCCCGAGAAAACCCCTAACCTGGATGTCTCGCTGCTGCTGCAAGCCGCCCTAGAAGCCCGGGGCGCGCGCGTGATCATGACCCGCACCGACGACAGCTTCCTCGGTGTTAACGATCGCGCCCTCCAGATTGCCCAGGACCAGCCCACCCTGGCCCTCAGCATTCACTACAACGCCCTGCCCGACAGCGGCGACGCCGAAAACACAGCCGGCATCGGAGCCTTCTGGTTCCACACCCAGGCCCACAGCCTGGCCCAGTTTCTCCACGATTACCTGGTGGTCGAACTCGATCGCCCCTCCTACGGCGTTTTCTGGAACAACCTCGCCCTCACCCGCCCCCATGTTGCCCCCTCCGTGCTGCTGGAACTGGGCTTTATGATCAACCCCAACGAGTTTGAGTGGATTGTGAATCCTCAGGAACAAGCGCGCCTGGTGGAAGTCCTGGCGGAAGGCGTAGAGCTGTGGGTGCGGCAGGCGGCGGGGGAGTAGGGAGATTGGCCCGAACGCAAGGTTCAGGCTTGAGGGGCAAACCCCTGACCATGATTAATACGCCCTGTCAAATTAGCAATCACAGCAATCAATTCAGCCGGCTCCACCGGCTTTGCTATATGGGACTGGAATCCGGCCAAAAGGGCGGTCTGACGATCTTGAGCCCTGGCGTGGGCCGTAAGCGCGATCGCGGGTACTTTCCCTCCCTGTTCTGGCCCCAACGCTCTGACCTGACGCAGGAGCGCATAGCCATCTACTTGAGGCATTTCAATATCGCTAATGAAAACATCCACCCGGGGCGATGTTTGGGTCAAAACCAGCAGGGCTTCATTTGCCGACGCTGCCGTGAGCACCTCTGCGCCGCAAGCTTCCAGGGTATAGGTGATCAAAACCCGCATATCGGCATTGTCATCCACGGCCAGAATTTTCAATCCATCCAGACGTACCGAGCAATGCATCGGGGCGCTGCTGCTGCCCACCGAATACTGAAATTCTGGACCAGGTTCTGTCGAATGCACAATCATCAGGGGCAGCCTGACAATAAACGTCGCCCCCTGCCCTTCGCCGGGGCTTTTAGCCTGGACCGTTCCCCCCTGCAGCTCGACCAGCTGACGCACAATGGCTAACCCCAGCCCCAAGCCCCCAAAAGCACGCGAGATGGAATTATCGGCTTGGCGAAAGCGATCAAACACAAACGGTAAAAAGTCAGGGCTGATTCCCTGTCCTGTGTCTGCCACCACAATCTCAACATAGGAATTAATCCGCTGCAAAGCAATTTGAACCCGACCCTGCTTGGGAGTGAACCGGATGGCATTACTCAGCAGATTCCAGACCACCTGCTGCAGCCGCTCAGCGTCTCCCAGTATCGGCCCGGCATCCGAATCCAGCACCCGCTGCAGGCGGATGGCTTTGGCTTCGGCGGCGGGTCGAACCGTTTCGATGGCGGCATCGATGACCTGCACCAGGTCAACCTTCTGCACATTCAGGCGAATTTTGCCGGTCACAATGCGGGAAATATCCAGCAGGTCATCAATCAACTGCGCCTGGGATCTGGCATTGCGTTCAATGGTTTCCAGCGCCCGCTGGACCATCGCAGCATCGACCGGGTTGGTCCGCAGAATTTGCGACCAGCCCAGAATGGCATTGAGGGGAGTCCGCAGTTCGTGGGAAACGGTAGAGAGAAACTCATCCTTCAGACGACTCAGCCGCTCTGCCTCGGCTCGGGCTTCCTGTTCCTGAATCAGCAGCTGCGCCCGCTCCTCCTCGGCCTGCTGGCGACGGCGAATTTCTTTGGCCAACTGGTCGATCTTATTGTTCAGCAGAATGAAGCGACGGCTGGCGGATTCTTGCTGCTGCAACCGCAGGAAAATGAGGGCCGACGCTGCCGGGGTCCAGGGGCGGAGTACAGCTCCTTCACAGCGGTACTGAAGCGGTTCGCCATGGATTCCCTTAAAGGATAACGAGCCAATCACCGGATCACGACTGCTAGAGCAATTCCGCAGATACTGCTTAACCTGTTCCGCTGAATTCGTCACCAGCTCAAAAATAGACTGAGCCGACCCATCGGCATGTCTTTGCCCCAGCCGTTGAGTAGATGCCCCATTGGCGGCCAAAATTTCCCCCTGCCCCGTAACCAAAAGGGCTGGTTCTGGTATAAGCCTGGCAAATTCAAGGAACTGCTCAGGAGTCAAGCCTAAGCCTCCCCCCTGAAGTATTCTCGGCCCGGGCTGGCTTCGGCGTCTGGGGTAGGCTTGAGATAAACCACAACCCGACAGCTAGGGGCGCCTGTGGCCATGGTTGCCTGGAGATCGACCTTTGCGTATCCCAGGTTGTCTGCCGCGATCGAGCCAAACACGTTGGAGGTCATCATGCACATCACCGGGCGGTCGAGCACCTTTTCTCCAAAGGGGCAGGCCCGGTTCCCTAAAACAATCTTTTCATCCGTTTGCTCAATGATGTAAAAATCTCCCTGAATACGTCGCTTCAGGTCGACCAGCACCGCCGCAACCTGCTCGCGGCTTAACTGGGAAACTTTCAGAGCGGCCCTATAATCCCGATCCATCTGTTGGCCCATAGTCTGCCCCACCACGCTGATGAACCCTGACGCTTCCTCAAGCCCCACCACATCCTGAAGTGTTCCCGACAGCTCCCGAATCAAGTTTCGCAAAAACACATCCCGCTCTAGCGGCAGGTCAAGATCTTGAATGGAAGCTACGGGGGGGTGAGAACAGTTCATCGCTAGTCCCTAGAGGGCTTTAGGCAGAGGATTAATAGATCCCTATCATGCCTGAGGTATGGAAACGAATTCTCCCACTAAAGGCAGGATAATTACTGTGTGTAGGAATAATACCGAAGTTTAGTGACCAATCGTCACTCCAAAAAATCATTAAGCGCTGACCTGCTGGGTGCTAACCCTTTACCGCGCTGAGTTCAATCAGCCGCTATAACTTTTGTCCTGTTAATGAGGGGCCTCACAATGGGCGCATCCCAGTTTTGCAAATGTCACTCTGAACGTAGCAATAGCGAAGTGAAGAATCTCGATCGTGCGCAAGGACTGGGATCCTTCGCTACACTCCGTTTGGGTGTAGTGTCCAACGAAGCCACGCTCATAGCCGACTGAGGCTTGTATTTCGACAGCGTTTGGTCAAAGTTGCCAGAGAGAATATCTAGGTCGATTTAGTGCATACGTGCTTAGCGGTAGAAAGTAATCAGGCACCAAAAACCCCTGGAAGCCCTATGTTTAAAGGGGTTTGAAGACAAGCTGGTGACAAGACTCGAACTTGCGACCGGCTGATTACAAATCAGCCAACGTTTCCTGATATATGGTTCTTTCAGACTCCAAAATCAATTCCTACACCCAATTTACACCCAAAATCCCCCCTTCCTAAAATTTATGCGTTGCCGGTTTATTTCGTCTGGGGTACGCACGGCCCGAAGAGTGGTCGAGGCATTTGCCAGCTGCAAATCCTGGCCAGGTCATGCGCATCCTTACTAAGCGAGTGGCGAAGGTCAGCTAAGTTGTCCTCTGGGTTTTACCCACGCGCTGCGAACATGGCTTGAAGCTACTAGCTAGAAGCTCCCGGTGGTATCGCTGGGAGCTTCTAGCTAGTAGTGTTTGGCAACTTGCTTGCTCTTTGGAGAAAATAGGGTATATTAGTACTGCCCAGCTACACGACGTCTTATAGACGTCTGGACGGTGTCTGCAAGACGTCGTGTAGCCGGAACGCCTGAATTGTTGGTCATAAGCCGCAACTAAGAACGCCTCCCGCCGAAGGTTCGCATTCTTAGGAGTAGCTATGACAGAATATAAGTTTGGTGATAAGCGCAAAGCCGCAGACTTAACGGGTTTTAGCCCAGAAACGCTGAAAAAGTATCGTCTAATTGACAAGAGCCTTTTGGAAAATATCCACTGGGTTAAAGTTAATTCGCGGACAATTCGGTACAACTTGACTTTGCTTGCGGATTGGATAGCAAATCGAGACGACTCTGCTGCACATCGCAGAGCAATTGAGCACTACCTACAATCAAAGCTTTCAAATCAAAGAAAGCGCCCAGGACAGACCATAAAACTGCCCTCAGAATAGTTAAAAGGTAAGGCAATGGCTAAGCAAATTAGCCTGATGTCTTATCTGGCTGAGGACTTCTATCAAAGCTTTGTCTTCATGTGCCTACATGTAATGACGACGAGGCAGTTCTCTTCAGCAGCTAAGACTGAAGGCAGAATTAATACCCAGTTTGGGCATAAAAATCTAACAACAAAAGAGGCTCGGTGAGATGGGCAAGGCTAAGATAAAGCCTTGCCCAGATCGCGACACCAAAAAGTCAATGCCGTTTCCTAGGGGAAGAGGCAATTCGACGGTGCCTGCGAAGACGGATAAGGCTCGTAAGCGACAGTTGACAGCTGCCGACAATAACCAGCTACATGAGCGAACGCTGAAGTTCTTCTCGCAATTTCATACTTGGGACTTTATAAGTGCTCCGGCAGTCAGAGGGAAGCTTGACTGGGCTACTTACTCACAATATCCACTGTCTGCTCCGCTGCTCCATCAACGATGGAGCAGCGAAGACGAAATTGTTGGTGTTAGGTTCCCTAATGGCAAGGGAAAAACTTCTTATTTCCTTTTGGATATTGACTCTGGCAGTAATTGTCATCCTAACAATCACTGGGTAGACTTTGCCAGTCTGCTGAATGCTATGGAGCAGCTTGGCTTGTTTGGTCGAGTTATAGTTCGATCAAGCTTTTCTAATGGAATTCATGTCTACTTTCCCCTGCCCGAACAGGTACATTGCTATAAACTAGCTTTAGCTATTGAGGGCGCATGTTCTAAAGGTGGATTTACAGTAAAACCAGGAACCCTAGAGATTTTCCCCAATGTCAAGTGCAAAGGCTCTAACTATAACGGCCATAGACTTCCTCTCCAATTGGGCTCATGTGTTCTAGATGATTTCGGCGAGGAGCCAATCCATAGTGACTTGAATGCACTTATTAAATTGTGGGAAGCTGCGGCATCTCAGCAGGAAATGCGCCTTGTAAGGCAAGCAATTAGAGCTGCTAAGCCAACTTGGGCTAAGCAGAATAAACAAGTCAAAGGAAATGTCGCAGAATGGAAGCTACGCCTAGAAGAGTCGTTAGAAGAAGGCTGGACTGGGCCTCATCAGACCAATGACATTATCAAAGAAGCCTGCATCTACGCCAGAGTCTTTCGAGAACTAAACTGGGATGAGGTGGAATCCTGGGTGCTCCAGAATGTGCCACAACTACGAGGTTTTCAAAAGTTTTGTGCTCATCGGCATATCTATCAGCGTCGTGTTCGAGAGTGGGTGCGGGCTAACCGCCGGAGCGGCAGATATTACCCCTATAGTCAACGATCGCGGTCTTCAAAGCCACCCAGTGAGCCAAGAGGCCCAAATAACCAGGCTAAAGCTCAAGACGCCTTACAACGTATTCAAGCGGCGATCGCACGCCTTCAAAGTAGCCCCGGTGGCTTACCTGGCAAAGTTAAGGAACGGCAGGAGCTACTTTGTCGGGAAGCAGGATGCAGTCCGGCAACTCTGCGGAAGCATTTGCCTCTGTGGCACCCTCGTCATTTGGTAGACGGAAACAGCGCCAACGATGCATTAGACCTCGCATCTTCGGCTTCGCCATCCTGTGCCAGTGGAGGAATTTTACCGATTCCAGGGCAAGAGTATGTAACTGCCCAGCCTGCAAGGGCTTTAAGCGATTTTGGAAAGGATCTTGTAACAGTAGCTGGATCGGCTGAAACCTCGCAAAATCAGGGGGTTACACACCCAGCGACACTAAGGTGTAGTAGTTTAGTTCAGCAGACTCCAGCCCCAATAGACACATCCCAAGCAATTAGGTCTACTCACCACCAACAAGAGTTATTGCAGCAGATGCAAGGTCTTAAGCTTGTGGAGCCGCCCGGCAAAATTGTTGCGCAAGTATAAATCACTACGGCCTACCTGCCGAAGATCCTGCGTTAGAAGGTTCTCGTGACTCGACGCAGATGTTCTATTGAATCTCTGGGTTCAAAGTTCTGGTTTCAGAGTTAGACACCTCTCCTCTATTCGGCGTTGGCCTATCCTAGAGTCGATTGAGTATTCGGATCCAAGTGATTAGCCGAATTCGACCGACGATGCGTCGGATTCTACATCCTCGGCTTTGGTTACTGATGCCAGTAGAGGAATTTCACCAATTCCAGGGTAAGAGTGTGTAACTGCCCAGCCTGCAAGGGCTTTAAGCGATTTTGAAGAGGATTTTGTAACAGTAACCGGATCGGCTGAAACCTCGTGAAATCAAGGGGTTACACACCCAAGCACACTAAGGTGTAGACGTTTAGTTCAGTAGACTCCGGCCCCAATAGATACATCCAGCAAAAGTTGTTGGAGCAGGTGCAAGGACTTACGCTTAGGCCGCCGCCCGGTAAAGTTGTTGCGTAAGTATAAATCACTACGACCTGCCTGCCGGAGGCCCTGTGTTAGAAGGTTCTTGTGGCTAAGAGCAGCTGTTCTACTCGTGCTCTCCAAAGGTTCAAGGTTCTGGTTCCAGAACTGGGTACCCCCCTTCGGCTCGACGTTAGTCTGCCTCTGCGTCGGTTGAGTATTCGGCTCCAAGTGATGAGCCGAATTCGACTGATTCTGATCGTTTGTAACAAAGATCGACCTGAATCCATTGAATCCGGGTTGTAAACGTAAATGTGCCGTTAAGTTTTGCCCAGCGGAAATCCTCCTAGCGATGTAGCTGGGCACAATCGTTGGGTATAACTGTGGATTTTCTGTTCCAGATACGCCATAACCCATGCCTACCGCACCGCTCCCCACCTCCGGATCTGTTGTCACTTGCCGAGGTCGTCAGTGGGTTGTGATGCCGTCTGAGCAGAACGACCTAATGCGCTTGCGGCCTCTTAGCGGTAATGAAGAACAGGCTTGCGGCATCTACCTGCCCCTGCTGGAGCAAGGTCTGGAGGCGATTGAGTCTGCCCAATTCCCAATTCCTGGCCCTGAGGCGGTTCAAGACCACACAGCCGCCCGCCTGCTCATGGAAGCGGCCCGGCTGAGCCTGCGCAGTGGTGCCGGGCCGTTTCGCTGCCTGGGGCGGCTCTCAGTGCGCCCCAGGCCCTACCAACTGGTGCCCTTGCTCATGGCGTTGCGGTTAGAGACACTGCGGCTGCTGGTGGCAGACGATGTCGGCATTGGCAAAACCATCGAAGCGGGCTTGATTGCCCGAGAATTTCTAGACCGGGGAGAGGTTCAGCGCCTGGCAGTGCTCTGCCCACCCCACCTCTGTGACCAGTGGCAGCGAGAGCTGCGGGAGAAGTTTCACATTGATGCAGTAGTTGTCCGGTCGGGCACGGTGAGCCGGTTAGAGCGATCGCTCCCCGCTGGCGACCACCACATCTTTGGCTTCTATCGCCACATCATTGTCAGCCTTGACTACGCTAAGAGCGATCGCCGTCGCGCCAGTTTTCTCACCCACTGCCCCGACCTGGTAATTGTGGATGAGGCCCACACCTGTGCCCGCCCCAGTGGCCGTAGCGAGTCTCAGCAGATGCGCCATCAGCTCGTGCGCGAAATCGCCGCTAGGCCAGAGCAAAATCTGCTGCTGCTCACCGCTACCCCCCACAGCGGCATTGAGGAGTCATTTCTGTCGCTGCTGGGGTTGCTCAAGCCCGATTTCGAGCAGTACGACCTAGAGCACCTCAGCGAAAACCAGCGCATTGAGCTGGCCCGCTACTTCGTGCAGCGCCGCCGTGCCGACGTTAAACAGTGGTTAGGGGATGATACTCCCTTTCCAGAGCGTGACCCCCTAGAGCAGCCCTACAAGCTCTCCCCCGAATATCGAACCCTGTTCGAGAATGTCTATAACTTTGCCCGTGGGCTGGTGCAGACCACCACCCAAGACATGACCTACGCCCAGCGGCGGGGGCGCTACTGGTCAGCCCTGGCCATCATTCGCTGTGTGATGTCGTCTCCAGAAACGGCGATCGCAACGCTCAACCGCCAAATCGAAAAAGTCGGCGAGCCAGAAAACTTGGGAGCAGACATCGACCAAGACCTGATGGCTGCCTATACCTACGACCCCACCGACCAGGAACAGGCCATTGATGCCCCACCCACCGCTGCCCTTGAGCAGGGCCAGCGCACCTTCAGCGACAGCGATCGCCGCAAGCTGAGGGCCTTTATCCGCGACGCAGAGGCGCTCAAAGGCACCAAAGACTCGAAGCTAAACGAAGCTACCGAAACCGTCGCCGCCCTGCTCAAGGAGGGCTTAAACCCCATTGTCTGGTGTCGTTACATCGCCACCGCCAACTATGTGGCCACTGCCCTGCGCAACAAGCTAGAGAAAAAGCGGGGCAGCCAGTTGCGCGTGATTGCCGTCACGGGCGAACAGTCCGAAGATGAGCGGGAATTGCGGATTCAAGAACTCGCGACCTACCCCCAGCGGGTGCTGGTGGCCACCGATTGCCTGAGTGAAGGGGTAAACCTTCAGGAGGCCTTCCAGGCGGTGATTCACTACGACCTGCCCTGGAACCCCAATCGCCTAGAGCAGCGGGAAGGGCGGGTTGATCGCTACGGGCAAACTGCCCCGGTGGTCAAAAGCTACCTGCTCTATGGCCAAGACAACCCGGTGGATGGAGCCGTTTTGGATGTGCTGATCCGCAAGGCGGTCAAAATTCACAAGAGCCTGGGCATCACGGTGCCGGTGCCGATGGACAGTTCCACCGTCTCGGAAGCGGTGTTCAAGTCCCTGTTTGATCGCGCCACCGATGCCGCTCAGCTCTCCTTGCTAGATTTGCTGGATGACGATGAGCCAGCGGTAGACAAGGTACATAAAAGTTGGGATCGGGCAGTGGAGCGCGAGAAGGCCAGCCGTACCCGCTTTGCCCAGCGCACGATCAAACCCGCAGAGGTAGAACAAGAGCTGGTGGAGTCGGATCGAATCCTCGGCAACGAGTCCGACGTGGAGAGGTTTGTGCTGGCCGCCTGTGCTCGGCTCAATCATTCTTTGCTCAAGAAAAAACAGGGCTGGTATCTCCAGACGATTCCCACTTGCGTGCGGCCCACCCTGGGCGATAAGCCCCGGCTAATGGCGTTTACTACCCCCACGCCGGAAGGGGTGGAGTATGTGGGCCGCAACCACCCCTTGGTGGAGGGGTTAGCTCGCTACGTGTTAGAAAACGCTCTGGAGAATAGCCAAGACCCGGTCGCCGCCCGCTGTGGGTTTACCGTTACGGATGCGGTAGAAAAACGCACCACGCTGCTGCTGCTGAGGGTTCGACACCTGTTGGCTAGCCCTAAGCAGCAAAGCCTGCTGGCTGAAGAATGTCTGGTTACAGGCTTTACTGGGCCACCCTCTGCCCCAGTCTGGCTTGAGCCAGCCGAGGCAACCGAGCTATTTCAGCGGGCTGAGCCCACTGGAGATGTGCCCATAGCCATGAAGCGCCTGGAAATCGCCGAGCTGTTGAATCGCTTAGAGGAGTTTAGGGAGGAGCTAGAAGATATTGCTGCATCTAGAGCCAATGCCCTAGCCCAGTCCCACCGCCGGGTGCGGGAGATTACCAAGGAGGGCCAGATCCGCGTCAAACCTCAGCTCCCCATGGATATTTTGGGGCTGTACGTCCTTCAGCCCAAGCCCTAGGGTACGGCCCGCCAACCTCAAGTCAGCACCAATTAACATTCAAACTTCCCCATGTCTGCCCCCACCGCCACTCTCGCCGGACTCCAAATTGAAGGCAACCTGATCGCCTCAGACTTGATGGCCGATGTGCTGTCTGCTGATATCAAAGGCCAGGTTCCAGAGGCGTTTGGGCTGCAAAAAACAGATAAACTGGCCGACGAAATTGCCCTGGCCTGGGGCGATGCGAAGATCTATTGGGCGGCGTTTCAGCGGGCCTTGAGCCGCCTGCCCGAGCAAGACCTAGCCACCACCGTGACCCGCGAGCAATGGGCGGTGCCGCTGCTGCGCAGTTTGGGGTACGACCCGATATACGTGGCCAAAGCGGAGGTAGTAGACGAGCAAACCTACGCTATCTCTCATCGGGCCGAACCAGGGGATGCCAAGCCCCCGATCCACATTGTGGGCAGCCGAGTGCGCTTAGAGCAGCGTCCCCCCAGCGGCACGCCCCGGCTATCGGCTCATGCCCTGGTGCAGGATTATCTCAATCGCACCGAGCACCTGTGGGCGATCGCAACCAATGGTCTGCGCTGGCGACTGCTGCGCGACTCGTCGCTGATGACCCGACTCACCTACGTCGAGTTTGACCTAGAGCAAATTCTCAATGGCGAGAACTTTGCTGAGTTTGGCCTGTTCTATCGGCTGTTCCACCGATCGCGCCTGCCCCAGGGCATGGAAGATGCCGACAAGTGCCTGCTAGAGTTTTACCACCAGGAGTCGGTGCAGCAGGGCGGGAGGGTGCGCGATCGCCTGCGCGATGGGGTCGAGCAAGCCCTCAAGGTGCTGGGCACCGGATTTCTCCAGCATCCAAACAACGAAGCCCTACGCCAACGGTTATGGCTGGGCAAAGGGGAGCCCATATCCGATCTTCCCTCGCCCCCTGAGAGCGGGGCCGGGGGTGAGGGCTCCGAGGGTGAGGCCCTTACCGAAACCGCCTACTACCGCCAGCTCCTGCTGCTGATCTATCGCCTGCTGTTTTTGATGGTGGCCGAGTCGCGCAACCTGCTGCTCTCTGGCGATGATGTCAACAAGTCCCGCATTTACCGCGAGTACTACAGCATCGAGCGCCTGCGGGCACTGGCAGAAAAAGCCTCCTGGCGACGGGAGGGGTTTCAAGACCAGTGGCAGGGTCTGCGGGTCACCTTCCGGCTGTTCGACGAAAACTGGCGGGGGCAGGTGCTGGGCCTATCGCCGCTAAACGGGGTGTTGTTTGGCTCCCACTCGCTGCTGGATATCGATGCCTGCGCCATTGACAACCATGACCTCACCCTGGCGATTCGCCACCTGTCGCTGTACGAGCAGCGGGGGCAACTGCGCCGGGTCAACTATGGGGCGCTGGATGTGGAGGAACTGGGCAGTGTCTACGAAAGCCTGCTCGACTTCCATCCCCAGGTGGCCGAGCGGCAGGGCATCTATGAGTTTCAGCTGGTCACGGGCAGCGATCGCAAAACCACCGGCTCCTACTACACCCCGCCAGAGCTGGTGGGGCAGCTGATCAAGAGTGCGCTAGAACCTGTGATTGCGGATCGGCTGGAGGCGTTAGGTAAAGATGCCACCCTAGAGGCCCAGGAGCAGGCATTGCTCTCCCTCAAGGTGTGTGACCCCGCCTGTGGCTCGGGGCACTTTCTGCTGGCGGCATCTCGACGCATTGGCAAAGAGCTGGCCCGCATTCGCACGGGTGAACCGCAGCCGGGGCCAGAGCCGTTGCGGGTTGCTATTCGCGATGTCATTCAGCACTGTGTGTATGGGGTCGATTTGAACCCGTTGGCGGTAGACCTGTGTAAGGTGGCGCTGTGGATTGAGGGGCTGTGTTGCGGGGTGTCGCTGAACTTTTTAGACCACCGCATTAAGAATGGCAATTCGCTGGTGGGGGTGTTGGATCTCGATTGCCTGAAGGAGGGTATTCCCGACAATGCCTACAAGCCGGTAACGGGGGATGACAAGTCGCTGGCCACCCAGTTTAAGAAGCGCAATAAGCAGGAGCGGGAGAGTAAAGCGGCGGGGCAGCTTGCGCTGCTGTATGACAACACCTTTGAGCGCGATCGCGAGGAGTATGCCAAGGCGTGGCGCGAGATTGAGGGCATGAAGGATGATGACCCTACGGCGGTGCGGCAAAAGCAGGAGAAGTATGAGCGCAGTCGGCACTTGTACTCGTGGCGGCGGGATAAATCGGCCTGCAATTTGTGGACGGCGGCGTTTTTTATGCCGCTGACGGAGCAGAATTTACAGCTTTTGCCGACTTCGGCGGTGTTGGATAATTTGCTGAAGGGTAACTGGGCGACGAAGGAGATTGTGGCGGCGGCGGATCGGTTGGCGGAAGAGAAGCAGTTTTTCCATTGGCCGCTGGAGTTTCCGGAGGTGTTTGAGCAGGGCGGGTTTGATTGTGTGTTGGGAAATCCGCCTTGGGAGCGTATCAAACTTCAGGAGAAGGAATTTTTTGGAGCAAGAGATGCAGAAATTTCAGAAGCAAAAAACAAAGCCAAAAGAAGCACACTAATCCAAAAATTACGAGCAAACAATCCTCGATTGGCAGAAAAATGGTTTATCGCCAAACACGATGCGGATGCTCAAGGCAAATTCATTCGCAATTCATGCCGTTTTCCACTCACTGCAACAGGGGATATTAATACATATGCTATTTTTTCGGAGACAGCCAGAGATATGCTTTGCAATTTAGGAAGACTAGGGATAATTGTCCCAACAGGCATTGCAACCGATGATACATGCAAGTCATTTTTTGGTGATTTAGTCAAGAAAGAAAACCTGGCTAGTATCTACGACTTTGAAAACAAACACAAACTTTTCCATGGAGTTGACAGCCACATGCGCTTTTCTCTCCTTGGAATCAACAAGGGCAAGGTAGAGAAAACCATCTTCTCTTTCTTTTTAGCACTACCTCGTCACATGGAAGATGAGAAAAGGACTTTTAGTCTTACTCCTAAAGATATTAGTATCATCAACCCGAATACTTTAACTTGTCCAAATTTCCGAACAAAGGCGGATGCAGAGCTGACAAAAAGAATTTATCAGCAGATTCCAGTGATTGAGAATGAAAGCTTACAAAAAAATCCCTGGAAGATAACTTTCAAAAGCATGTTTCACATGTCAAATGACAGCGGCTTGTTTGAAGATAAACTATGTGATGACTATCTACCTTTATACGAAGCAAAAATGTTTCATATATACAATCATAGATTTGCTCATGCAAAACCTCCAAGGACTGATTCCGGCCTCAGAGGATCTTCTGAAATAATCAGTGAGCAAGATTTAAAGGACACAACTTTAACAGCAAAGCCGAGGTATTTTATAAGAAGAAAAGATATTGAAGATAAAATGGAAGGCAAGTTCTCTTGGATTTTAGCAATCAGAAAAATAACAGGTGTTGTCTCAAATGAGAGAACAGTTGTTGCGGCTTTGTTGCCACAGGTTGGCTTGGCTGATAGTGCCACAGTAATGATATCAGGCATCAAAAAAGTTTCTGTAAATGCATGTTTACTAGGAGCCTTTAATAGTTTGATCTTTGACTACGTAGCTAGACAGAAAGTGGGCGGAGTCAATCTAAATTTTTTCCTTTTAAAGCAGTTCCCTTTGGTACCACCTAGTCAATATAGCCAAGCCGACATCGACTTCATTGCCCCTCGCGTGCTCGAACTCACCTACACCGCCTGGGACTTACAACCCTTCGCCCAAGATATGGGCTACCACGGCGACCCCTTCATCTGGAATCCAGACCGCCGTGCCCACCTCCGCGCCGAACTCGACGCCTACTACGCCCACCTCTACGGCCTCACCCGCAACGAACTCCGCTACATCCTCGACCCCGCCGACATCCACGGCCCCGACTTCCCCAGCGAAACCTTCCGCGTCCTCAAAAACAACGAAATGAAACAATTCGGCGAATACCGCACCCAACGCCTCGTCCTCGAAGCCTGGAATCAGTTGTTTGGAGAGAAATAAAAATGAGGCTTAAGAATATCCGGATAAAATCATACAGAACTATTTCTTCTGAACAGTCTTTAGATCTCTCTAAAGGTATGACTATTGTCGGCCCAAATAATACTGGAAAAACTAATATATTAAGAGCGATTCAGCTTCTTTTCACAGGACTTGATAACAAATATAATTATCAAAGAGACTTAGACTTAACTTTTAGAGACACACGCTCTAGAACAAGTCTAGTTGCTGTCTTCGAAGGCGATCCTCTTGAGAATGATAAAGATATTTATGACTCATTAGATGAGCTACATAGTATTTTAGGTACTAGTCGAAATGATGAGACAGAAATCTCACTTAATCTCCAATTCAGCTCTAATTCTAATCCAACATATCAATTTTTTCCAAATGCCAAAAAGCCTAGAGGTAATAAGCAAGCTCAATTTTCAGCTAAACATCGACAGCTAGTAACAGATCTACTATCAAAATTTGCATGCTTCTACATTCCTTCTGAGAAAGGCGTAAAAGAACTTTACAACGATCTTTTAGTTCCTTCATTGAAAAGCTTAGTGGCGGAAAAGATATATACATATATAGATGATATTCGCGGCATCTTAGATGCTACGGCAGAAAATATTAACTCGGTTTTTTCTGATGTAGGTATTTCAGGAATAAAAGCATCTTTTGGAGTTCCAAATGATTCTTTGGAAGAATTTATTAGTGGCTTTGATTTTAGGCTTCGTGATCCTGAAGAAACGTCGATTTTTAGAAAAGGAATGGGAATCCAATCTACAGCAATGATGGCATCATTCTTATGGATTACAAGCGAAGAGATATCTAGAGGAAGAAGTGTCATATGGTTATTAGAAGAGCCAGAATCATATCTGCATCCAGGATTATCTCTTAACTGCGACAAAATCCTGAAAAAGCTTAAGGAATATGCACTAGTTGTGTCTACTACGCATTCCTTGAGCTTTATTCCTCAAGATCCAAAAATCGTTATAGGAACAGAGTTAGACTCTTCAGGAAGAACTAAATTTAATAGCTTCAAGACATATTTTGAGGCGGGCAAATCTCTGCGTGGTTCATTAGGAGTGAGATTTAGCGATTACTATAATTTCTCAAAATTTAATGTGCTACTTGAAGGCCCAACAGATCGAGATTACTTCTTATGGATTTTAGATTTAATACCTAATAATCATGACGGATTTAGCAGCTCTTGGCCATATCTTAGATCAGCAGAAAACAGCTTCATGGACTTTGGAGGTATCAAATTTTTGACGGGATTCTTACGCGCTACATATGAATTTATAAGCAAAGAAACTATTGTAGTCTCTGTTTTTGATGGCGATTCAGCCGCTGAAGATGAAAGAAGAAAACTTCAACACTACTTCAGCAACAAACAAATTCCGTTCAATCCTAACCTACACTATGTTTCTGTACGAAATCGATTTGCTATAGAAGGACTATTTCCAGATGAATGGATTATTAACGCATATGAAGAACATTCCTCATGGTTCGATGATTTTTCTGTAGATGCCTCTAATTATGTTGAACCTTTCAGAGTTAAGGATACTAGCAAAACTCAGTTTTCTAACTTTATGAAGGCATTGGCAAAAGAAAAAAATGATTACAAATGGGCAGAACGGTGGATAAATGTTTGTCAAGTTATAGATTCTGCTTTAGAAAAGTTGACACAACAAATGGAGTCTCAGCGTTAATGTACTTGGACATTTTCATTTGCCAACACCTTCTTTAGCGAACTGCTAAACCTTCTCTGCGCCGAACTCGATGCCTACCACACCCACCTCTATGGCCTCACCCGCGACGAACTCCGCTACATCCTCGACCCCGCTGACATCCACGGCCCCGATTTCCCCAGCGAAACCTTCCGCGGCCTCAAAAACAACGACATCAAACAGTTCGGCGAATACCGCACCCAACGCCTGGTTCTTGAAGCTTGGGATAGGCTATTTGGGAGTCCTTGGCTTAAACAATGATGTAATTTTAGTGAGTCAAGAGGCTGTTTATCTTTATGTCTTCAATTCCATGAAAATGTTTAATCAAATAATTTTTGTCAGTGAGTTGAACTAACCCCTAAAAAATAATAAGGTAAAAATTTATGGCTATCGACTCTACAAGAATAAAGGAATTTATTAGTCAAGATCCCTTCAGGAAAACCTTGCATGACCTATTAATCTCTTCTGGGTTCAAAGTCACTTGGATACACTTCAAGTCCTTTAGGCTTTGGGGATTCTATCTTAAACCGACAAAGAGAATCAAGGATCTTTTAGGTGTTGGGAACTTAGAGATACTTATCTGGGTTGTGCAATTTGACGACTTTCAGGCAAAAACCATTGAGCAAGCAGTTGAAATTGCGACTCAGGAAAACAGATTAGGCAAAGATTTTGTTCTTATCATTACTGAAGACAAGGAAACAGCTAAAAATGTAGCGCAGATATCTCCACAGATATCCCCCATAAATATCATTGGATTTTCAATCAGCGAAATAAGGGGTTTATCAACTAATCCAGAGAGTTTTCTGTCAACACTCCAATCTAGACTATATGTAAAAGATTTGTACTGGGTTGTTGATCCCATAAAAATACCAAGATACTTTTATGGGCACAATAAGTTGCTCTCTGAGATTTCTTCATCACTTGCAAATTCCACCTCAAATATAGGCTTATTTGGCCTACGGAAAATGGGAAAAACTTCTTTCCTATATCGATTAATAGAAATATTGAAGGAAAGTTATAGTGTTTATATTGCTTACTTAGATATTCAACGGATTGATGGAGTTTCACCTACAGCAGAATATCTTTTGTGGAGTCTTGGCGAATCTATACTAGATTCTATAGGAAAAAAGAGAATAGATAATTTAGTTCTTTTTGGTAAATATGAGCTTTTTTCCGCTATAGATAACAAAGATTTTATCAGAGAAGGTTTTGTTGTAGATTTCCAGAAAATCATCAAAGCGACCAACAAAAAATTTATTATAGCTTTTGATGAAGTAGAGCTGATGGCTCCACCATCAATGATTTACGGTTCTTCTTGGGCACCACAAGACTTTCTTAGGGTTTGGCGTATTCTAAGAGGAATGTATCAAGAGCATTCAGGCAGAATTGCTTATTTTGTGACGGGCACCAATCCAAAAATTGTTGAGCAGACAAGCATTGAATCTTCAGATAATCCAATTTTTAACTTTTTCCAAAAAAAGTATTTAGGCCCGTTTATTTTTGAGGATAGCAAGAATTTGCTCGAAGATATCGGCTCTCTTATGGGTCTTTCTTGGCAAAGTGATGCTCTGAATATGGTTCATCAAAGAACTGGAGGTCACCCTCTCTTAATGCGAGCTTACGGATCAGCAATTCATAACGCAAGATCTAATAAGGGACAAAGCAAGAGCGTCTTAAGCAGTGATGTTTCTAAAGAAGCAGCTAATTTCTTAAAACTAGTAGAATCTCAAGTAAGTCAAATGGTTGATGTGTTGTCTCAATATTATGAAAACGAATTTATCCTCCTTGAAACCTTAGCAAAAGGAAAAATTGGAGAATTTAAGGAACTCGCTGAATTATTTCCTAACGATATTTCTCATCTTGAAGGTTATGGAATTATAGAATTTGATGGCGAGGCATGTAATATCAAAGTCGAACCTCTTCAAACGTGGATGGTTAAAAGGAAAAACACTCGGGAAATAAGAGCAAGTGTTTATCAAAACGATAGTACTCTAGTATTGGGGGAAAGAATAGGAACCTATAAAATTGAGAGCTTGGTTGGTCATTCAGGAGGATTCTCAAAAGTATATAAGGCTGAAAGAGTTGAAGGAGGAAATTTATCAGAGCAGTCGAAATATGTAGCTATAAAAGTTTTAGAGTCGGGATCAATTTTCAAGCTCCAAAGGGAAGTTGATATTCTATCAAAATTTAACCATCCAAATATCGTTAAGTTAATTACATTTGGACAAACAGGGGATGGAAAAGCTTATTTAGTCATGGAATATTTGGAAGGACAATCCCTCCGGTCTAAATGTCAACGCAGTTTTAGATTGGCACCCGATGAGCTAAAGGATGTTGCTGTAAAGCTATTGAAAGCCTTAAAGTATATTCATCCTGACCATGATCTAGTAGAAAAACTGCGCAGCAAGAAGGATCTATTGCCTCAAGAATTTACTCAAATGGAGCAAGCGAGGCATGGAAAAGTGCATCGCGACATAAAGCCTGAAAATATCATTTTGACGGATGTGAGAGGCCCTGTGTTGATAGATTTCAACATATCAGTTGCTGCCAATGAAGAAGTGAGGACTATGTCACATACTCCAGGTTACTTGCCTCCTGATTTTGTAGTGGGTCCATGGACCCCGGATATAGATCTTTACCAATTAGGCTTGACCCTGGCACAGGCAGCCACAGGTATGGATATTAGCTTGAGCCAGGCCGGTGAGTATGATTTGGAAATTATTCAAAATTTATCTGAGCAAGTTAGAAATGACTTACCAGAAAAGTTAGCGCAGGGGATCTTGAAGTTGTTTGCAGGAAACAAGATGGATAGATTTCAATCTGCTGCTTCTGCCCTCAAGTTCATTCGTAATACTTAAGCACTTCCCCTTTAAATTAAGTCCAAAGAAAATGAAGTGTCTACAGATAGAAGGATGATTTAGCCTCTTTATAAAATAGGATAGAATTTATTTTTAGTCGTATAGCATGGGCATTGCCCAGTCATTGTTATCCTGTGACTCTGTCATCTCTCGACTTCATCACAATCATTGACCTGACAGACAAACAGTTCTATAAACTTTGTCAAGCCAATACCGATATCAAGAGCACAACGCTAACGGAACCTTAGCCCTTGTAAGGTAGACATTGCCCACTACTTACCCCAGATTGTGTTGAGCCTAGCCATAACGTGCTACCTAAGCAAAACCGCTGTAAGCTCCCATGCGAGGTCATCATGCCTGCCTTAGACCACATTCAGCAAGATATTCAAGAGCTGCCCGAAGAAGCCCAACAGCTCATCCTCGATTTCGTCAGCTTCCTCAAACAGCGCTATCAGCCCCAACCCAACAAACCCCATCAGCCCATCAGCTTTACCGACCAACCCTTCGTCGGCATGTGGAGCGACGTTCCCGAAATGCAAGACAGCGCTGCCTGGGTCAGGCAAACCCGTCAGCAGCAGTGGCAGCGTCACCATGGCTGATCTTCTCATCGACACCGATATCTTGATTGATGTCGCCAACAAAGAGGCCACCGCCCAGCAACGCCTTACCACCGAAAGCCAAACCGCAACCCTCGGCATCTCCACCATTACGGTTATGGAACTGCTCGTTGGCTGCCGTAACAAAACCGAACAGCAGGCCCTAAACAAATTCCTCCAGCAGTTTGAAGTCTGCCCTCTTTCCGAAACAGCCTCTGACCAAGCCGTCGAACTCATGCAAACCTATACCCTCAGTCATGGTCTCCAAATCCCAGATGCCCTCATTGCAGCCACAGCCCTAGCCCTCAACATCCCTCTACTCAGCAAAAATCAGCGCGATTATCGTTTTATTTCCGGGCTCTCCTTGCTCCCCTATCCCTAAAACTATTACTCCTTAGAGTGGCGCTAGCCATCATTCATCCCCATTAAACAAATCCTATGAAAACCATCGCTATCTATCACAACAAAGGCGGCGTGGGCAAAACCACCACCGCCGTTAATCTCGCCGCCGCCTTCCAAAACAAAGGCAAGCGCGTCCTCCTCATCGACATCGACGCCCAGGCTAACTCCACCTTCAGCACCGGGCTAATCAAATTCCAATTCGAGGAAGACGACGATCTCGTCAACCGCAACGTCTTCCAACTGCTCGAATCCGGCGAGTTCAACTTCATCCCCGAAATCGTCAGAAAGTCCAACGGCTTCAACACGCCAGAAATCGACGTAGTGCCCGCCCACATCTCCCTCATCGACAATCAAGATCGCCTTACCAAGCTGGCCGCCAGCCGGTTTCGCCTCAACAGCAAACTTCAAAAAGTTGAAGACAGCTACGACATCACCATCATCGATGCCCCACCCTCCCGCGACATCTACGCCGAAATCGCCCTCATCGCCGCCGACTACCTGATCATCCCCTCAGACATGAAGCCCTTCGCCAACCAGGGCCTCAACAACGTCAAATACTTCATCAGCGAAGTCAACGAAACCCGCTCCAACATTGGCAAAGCCCCTCTAGAGGTGTTAGGGGTGCTCGCCTCCAAAATTCTGACCAACACTCAATACCTCAAGTTCGTCTTCCCTCGGCAAAAAGAAGCCGTCACCCAACGCTACGGCTTCCCTACCCTAGAGACCGTCATCTACGAACGGGTAGCCCTCTCCAACTGCGTTAACAAAACTCTTCCCGTCGGTATGATAGAAATCCCTGATCCAAAATCCATCTTTGAGTTTGATCGCGACTGCGACTCCGTTAAAGAGTTCAGAAACCTCTCCTACGAAGTCATGACCAAAATGGGGGCCTAATCCATGACCGAATACTACCTAGTCGATGTCAAAAGCATCACATCCACTACACCGCGATCCAACTTCAAAGTAGACCAACTAGAAACCCTGGCCCAAAGCATTCTAGCCACCGGGGCATTGCTCTCCCCCCTCATACTCAAACAAACCGGGGCCGAAACCTACGAAGTCCTCGCCGGAGACCTAGAGTACTACGCCGCCGTTCGCGCCAAAGAACTCGATCCCCGCAAAGGCGAAATGGTCAACGCCTTTGTTATCCCTCCCAAACAGCAGGAGGCAGCAGTCGAGCAGGCTGCCCTTCTCAGCCCAAACCCACAGCCCACGCCAACCTCAGACCAGCCAACCCCGGCGGCAACCCCAGCCCCCTCTGGCAACTCTGACCTCCGCATCACCAACCTAGAATCCCGCCTAGACGAAGCCATCCGCGACCTCAAGCGCTCTCAAGATCGCGAAATCAACCGCCTAGAGCAAACCGTCAACGACCTCAAAGCCCAGCTCCCTCAACGGGTAGAACCCCTAGACGCCTTCAACAACCTCAGCCTACCCGAACTAGCCCAAAAGCTGGCCTCTGCCAACGTGCGCGGCAAAACCGCCGAACGAATGCTCAAAGGCATCGAACAAGAACGCAAGAAGGCCAAGTTCAAGTCCTTCACTGACATCGTCGAACGAGTCGATGGCCTCGGCGACAAACGAATGCTCGCCATCATCGACACCTGGAGCGGCCTGTACTAAATTACTCGCCGCCTTGGCCTATGACTACAAACCATAATGGGCATTTAGCTTTTTCAGCACCAGATTATGGTTCTCTTGGAAGGAATCTGGAGTCCAACTAGAGTACTTGTTGAGAATTCGTAGAGAGTTAGGGCAAGTATCAACATTTTGCTCAAAGTATCTAGTCTTTTTATCTTGGTAGTCGCGCCTACCCTGAGAAGCATTCTTGCGGCGGGTAATTAAGACTAGGTTGCCTAGCTTATGAGTCATTTCCTTTCGCTGTTCTTGAGTGAAGTCTTTGACCCACTGGCTCCCAGCATCTGGATTTTGCGGCAGGATATGCTCCACCGATAAGGTCGAGAAATCCATTTTCTGAGCATGATTCTTATAGAGATAGTCCAGCTTCAACAGAACGTATCGCGCAAACCTTCTTCCATAGACATCTCCCATAACCATGTGCGAAAAGGGATGACGGTCTATATCGAAGCACCCAGACTCAAAAAGAGCCCCCACAGTAGAAGCCTGATCAATCTCCTTGATCACATTATTCATTGCGTCAATACGCACCGTTGGTGCATACTGACAAATCCAATCCGCAGAGAATTTGTTGTCAAGAGCAACTAAGAATTCATGAATTTGCTTTTCGCCAAACTTGTCATAATATCTCAGCAGAGGTGGAATCCAGTCCGTCGATTGCAGACCTGTGAGCATAACCTGAATTAAGTTGTCAAAGATAAAGCTATTAGTGAAGTCGTAGTTATTTCCACTAAATAGCTTCGTGTAAATATCAAGATACCTTTCCAGCACCAAAAAAGTATCCTTGCCTTTCTTCAGCAAGGGTTGCTTTGTTTCGGCAGAAGACTTTCCTTTGTCCTTGCTACTATAGATTTTAGATTCAAACTCTTGAAGCAAGTTTAATCTTGCCTTCTCCTTTACCAAAATAGTTCGGATATGATTTAAGAAACGGTCAAAATCATCGCCGAGTTCGCTTTCTGCGTTTTCCCAGAGTTCAGCGAACTTCTTTTTTTCGCTCTCTAGTTCAATCTCACCTAGGTTGATGGATTTTAAGATGTCACTATTCCTGAGGGGCACTCCTCGATCATTCAGAATCATGAACAACCGAAAGGCGTCTTCTAGATCTTCAGTGGCAACAAATATTAGCAAGACATTGTTGAGGAGAAAAGCAAGAAGGTCTTCAGAGTTGACCTCATACTTCTCAAAAAATCTGCGAATTTCTAAAATTGCAGCAGCCATGTTGCGTGAAGAAATATCCGCTGTACTCTTGCGAACACTTTCTAGTTCATCAATCAGATTGGTGCCGCCAACAACCTTGATAAATTTATCCAAAAACTTTTCAACATCTTCTCTAATGCTAAAGACAAGTCTTGTTCTTTCTGGAATTTTCTTGAATTTGCTAGATTTTTGGTAAATGCACTTCTGGCAGTCTTCCTTAGCTTCTTCATCCGTTGTTAGATCCCGTATGACTGCTAGCAATAGCAAGAGGGTAGTCATCCTCTGTTGACCATCCAGGAGATCGTTTTCATCAAACTCTTGCCCCAACTGAGGATTAGCAGCTTTTGCCTGAAATACAAAAGAACCCAAAAAATACTCAGAGTCAGGCTTCTCTTGCATCGCAAAAGTTAGATCATCCAGTAGATCATTAACTTCCTCATAGCCCCACACATAGGGGCGCTGGTATTCGGGAATGCGAAACCACATGTTGCCAAAAATATCTTTGACAAGAATCTTTTCGCTTTTGATCTCGCTCATGGTCTATCTTCCTGTTCTCTAAATTAGAATAATGCTTGAGTAAAGTCTGGCTGTGTAAACCTTCAATCTTGACTAAGAAGTGCGACGATTTTTCGAGCTAAAAAAGATCACAAGTGGTCACACTAAAAATAGTGCATTAGGTATGCCTTTTCAATAAGATTACCCGCACCGTCCTGATAATGCCCAAGAATGCCAATGAGAAATCTTCATGAAGTTCTCTCAACTTACCGAAGGTTACCCAAGTAGATTGGGCAAAATTACTGATAGCGGAATAATTTACCTGAGCTTAACGCCGTAAACTCGTCCGCTCATTAAGCCCCCCCATTCTGGATTGCCGTGACTACCTGGGCCATCTCCGTAGCCGATACCTTCTTCAACGAGCTTCTGAACCTGCCTCAAGCCGTTCAGAAGAAAGTCAGCAAAGTCGTCAAAACCCTTGAGGCAGACCCCATCTCAGCCCAGGGCGACGCCAAAAAACTGAAAGGCTACACCAACAACGTGTATCGAGTCCGCCTAGGCGACTATCGGCTGTTCTACAGCTTTGGCCAAGGCTGGGTCAAACTCCTCAGCATCCGTAAGCGCGACGAGCGCACCTACGAAATCGAGATCCCTGACTTTGATGCTCCTTCCCCGCCCCCCAGCGACAGCATTCTCACCCCCCAGCCCATTGCAGGCAACCCCGTCCCCTCGACCCCAACCACTAAGGGTGGTGTAGATGTCGGGCCGGAAAGCAGCTCTACCACTGGCCAAATCACCACATCCTTGCCGGTAGCGCTCACCGAGTCACTCTTGCAGCAGTGGCAAATTCCGGCTATCCACTGGCCAGATGTGCTCAAGGTCAGCAACGCCGAAGGCATTCTAGAGCTGCCTATCTCCGAGAATCTCATCAGCCGCATTATCGATAACCTCTACCCTCGCCCCATCGAAGAAATCGCGGCTCAGCGAGAGTACATTCTCCAGCAGCCCGAAGACCTTGATCGCTTTGTAGAAGGCAACCTCAGCGCCTTTCTGCTCAAGCTCGACCCCGAGCAAGAAGCCCTGCGGGACTTTGGCAAACAAGGCCCCGTGCTGGTTAAGGGTGGCCCCGGCACCGGCAAATCTACCCTGGCTCTCTACCGGGTAGAAACGCTGCTGAGCCAAGGGTACAAGCCGATTCTCTTCACCACCTACACCAAAGCCTTGGTGGCCTACTCCGAGCAACTGCTCACCCAACTGCTAGAGCAGCCCCCCGAAAAAGCCGGGGTTAAAGTCAGTACGGTGGATGGCCTGGTTTATCGGCAGTACACCACCACCTACGGCAAACCCAAGTTCGCCCAAGACTACCAAAGCCAAAACCTGCTAGAAGAAGCCATCAAGACAACCGCGATACCCGGCAGCAATGCCTTTGACCGACAGGTGAGGCAGCAATCCCTACAGCGTTTAGGCAGCCCCTATCTGCTCCAAGAATTTGACACCGTCATTGAGGGCTGGGGTATCGACACCCTCGAAGCCTACCTGGCCCATGAGCGCCGAGGTCGCGGCATTCCCCTCAAGGCCCCTGTGCGCGAAGCCCTCTGGGCTACCTACCAGCGCTGGCGGCAACTTATGGCCCAAACCGGGCTGATCACCTGGGCTCAGATGCGAATGCAGGCTCTAGAGGTCGTCCTTAAGCTAGACCTGAAACCTTATCAAGCCGTGGTCATTGATGAGGCTCAAGACTTATCCCCAGTTTCCCTACGTTTTCTGCTGGGGCTAGTGCCAACCCTAGAAGGGGTCTACCTCACCGCCGATGCCTCGCAATCCCTCTATCAGCGAGGCTTTAGCTGGAAGCAAATTCACCAAGACCTGCGGGTCACAGGCCGAACGCTGTTGCTCAAACGCAACTATCGCAACACAGCCCAAATTACCGCCGCCTGTACCGTCATCCTCCAGGGCACCGATGCGGGTGATTCAGAGTGTGTGGTGCAGGAGCCATCTCCTCACCAGGGCGAGATTCCAGCTGTGCTCATGACCGACAGTGCCGATCAAACCGCCCAGTTAGTCCGAGACTTTTTCATTCAGGCAGCTAAGACCTACCGCATGCCGATCCACGGTGGGGCCGTGCTGTGCCCCAGCAACCAGATGGGCGAAGACATTGCCGAGCGGCTGTCGAGCCTGGGCCTTAAAACTCAGTTCTTCCAGGGCAATCAGCTCGATCTCAACGCCACCTGTGTCAAAGTGCTCACCCTGCATTCTGCCAAGGGGTTAGAGTTTCCCTTTGTCGCCGTGGTTGGTCTACAAGAGGGGCGCTTGCCCAAACTCGACCCCAACCTTCCTGAAGAAGAAAGCCCCGCTGCGATCAATGAACAACGGCGACTGTTCTACGTGGGATGTTCCAGAGCCATGCGAGCACTGACCGTAATTGGCTCCCGCTCTAGCCCATCCCTACTGCTCGAATCCCTCACTGCACCCTCCTGGCAAAGATAGGCAAGGTTATGAAACTACCCGTTAAACTCCAAGATCTGATCCAGCAAGGGGATGAATTGATTGCCCAGATCAGCCAACTCATGGCTCTGGGCAATGTTTGGATTGATTGCTCTGGGGTAGACGCAGCTCCCGACGACAAGCTCGACCTGTTGCTGTCAGCAGCTCCCTCAGGCTGGGACTTACTGGAGTTCTCTGAGGTCATCGACTCCAGCACGCTGACAGAAACGTTTGCTGAGCAGCTCATTGCGAGAATTAACTTTCGACTGGGGCGTGTTGTCTCTCCCCCTGCCCCCCTAGCCCTATCAGCAGCCGATTCAGAGCCTTCTACTCCCCTCGATATCTTTAACCTGCGGGATGAGGTTATCAGCGACTACCGTAGCTATGTCAAAAGCTTCCTCAAAATTCGCGACAGCAAAGTTGAGTCCTTTGTCGATCAAGAGCTAGAGAAAGGCGAACTCTGGCCCGACCCACTGGTACAGCTCAACCCCTCCTACAGGCCTGGAGCCTACATTGCGCCACTGGTCGAACAGGGTGTCTTGCACCCAGACTGTGCCCGCTACTTCCCCGACTACGTTTCCAAATACCCCTTTAGGTACCACCAAGAGCAGGCCTTTCGCATTGCTCGCCAAGAGCAGCCCTATGTTTTGACCACAGGCACCGGGTCTGGCAAAAGCATGACCTACGTTGTGCCCATCATCGACGATCTATTGCGCAATCCAGGCATCCGAGGGGTGCGGGCCATTTTGGTCTACCCCATGAATGCTTTGATCAACTCCCAAAAGCAAGAGTTCGATAAATTCCTGGGGGGCATCCCAGGCTCCCCTATTCGCGTAGAGCAATACACCGGCCAGGAAAGCCTGACCAAAAAGACCGACATTCAAAACAATCCACCCCAAATTATCCTCACTAACTACGTGATGCTAGAGCTGATGCTCAGCCGCACCCACGAAGAAAAGCTAGTAGCCTCCAGCGACTTGAAGTTTCTCGTGCTCGATGAATTGCACACCTATCGCGGTCGGCAGGGGGCCGATGTCGCCATTCTGGTGCGCAAACTGCGCCAGCGCTGTGGCCAAGACTTCCTGTGCATTGGCACCAGCGCCACCATGTCCACCGAGGGCAACCGCGACGATCGCAAGCAAACCGTTGCGGAGGTTGCCAGCAAGCTCTTTGGCACCGAGGTCAACGCTGATCATGTGATCGACGAAACCCTAGAGCGTTCGATTAAACGACCAGAACCAACCCCCGAAGAACTCAAGACAGCCCTTGCGCAGCCCTTACCCAGCGAAAATGAGCAGTCCTTAGCCACGTTTCAGGCCCATCCCCTCGCCGCCTGGATGGAGTTGGCCTTTGGCCTGAAGGACGAAGCGGGACACCTAGTGCGGCGTACCCCGATCGCGCTTTCTGCCGGGGCACAACAGCTATCAGAGTTAACTCAGACGCCTCTGGAGCTATGCCAGGCTACACTCCGGCAAATGTTTCTCTGGGGCAGCAAAACCAAAGGCTTGGCCTTTAGGTTGCACCAGTTCATCTCCCAAGGCGGAAGCGTCTACGCGACAGCAGAACCGGCAAAAAGCCGTGAGCTAACCCTAGAAGGCCAGTACGCCACTACCGAAGACCGGCTACTCTACCCCCTGGTGTTTTGTCGGGAATGCGGACAGGACTACTACATGGTGTTCTACAACCGCGATCGCGACGAGATCCAGCCTCTTCTACCCACTCAGCTCGATTTCAATCCCGATGAGTCGGTCATTCAGGAAGGCTACCTCACCCTCAACGAGCCAGGGCTATGGAACGAAAGCGAGGCTGATCGCCTGCCAGATACCTGGTTCCGGGAAACTAAGCGGGAAGGGCGAGTGCCGAAAAAAGAGTACGCCCAATTTATCCCTCAACGCCTGCGGGTGCTACCCAATGGGCGCGTCACCAGCTCACTATTGCAAGGCACTGAGTTTTGGTTCTCTCCCAAACCATTCAGCGTTTGCCTCAATTGCGGTATCGTCCATGACCGCCGCAAGAGCGAGTTTACTAAACTCTCTCGTCTCAGCAGTGAAGGTCGCAGCACCACCACAACCCTGCTATGCCTATCGACTGTCAACCGGCTGAAAAGCAGCAATGCGGTAAAACCTACCGCCCAAAAGGTGCTCAGCTTCACTGATAACCGTCAGGATGCTTCGCTCCAGGCAGGACACTTTAACGACTTTGTGCAAACTAGCCTGCTGCGAGCAGCGCTAAATCGTGCCCTCACGGCCAAATCATCTCTCACCCATGCCGACTTAGTACGGTGTGTCGTGGAACAAATGAATCTGGCGCAGACCGTCTACGCCAAACAACCCGCCGAATTTGATGGCCCAGGCAAGCGCCGCAATGAGCGAGCCTTTCAGAAGCTAGTGGAATATCGGCTCTATGAAGACCTGAGAAAGGGTTGGCGCTTTGTACAGCCCAATTTAGAGCAGTGCGGTTTGTTAGCCATTGAATATGATGGCATTGAGGAAGTTTGCACCTCCAATAGCCTATGGGAGAGATACCCTCACCGCATCTTATTGCAGGCTACAGCTCAGCAACGCTGTGAGGTGGTGAAAGCGTTTTTAGACCAACTCCGCAAAGACTTGGCGCTCGATGCCGACCTGCTCCAGACTGAGAAGGTAGAGCAGCTTCTCAGGGAAGTTAATCAAGCGATCGCCGATCCCTGGTCGTTCGATATGTATGAAAAGCTTCATGAAGCCAAATGGGCCACATACCACCAATCAGAGCGCGGTACAGATTGGGGCAAGGCCCAGGTGAAGCTCACCGCCCGTAGCAAAATAGGCCGTTTTCTGCGGTCTGAGCGAGCTTGGCCCTGGCTGAATCAACCAATTTCCGAGGCTGACTATGACGCGCTCGTTCGAGCGTTTGTAGCGGCTCTAGCCGATGCGGGCTTTCTGCTCCAAGAGCAGGACAAAATTCAACTCCGGGTAGATTCTCTGAAATGGGTCGCCCAAAAAGCAACCCACATCCCTCCAGACCCCATGACCGCCAAGCGGCTTCAGGGAAGTGAGGTGGCCTTCACCGAAGTAAATAAGTTCTTCCAAACCTTCTACGAACAAAGCAGCTCAGGCATCCACAACCTAGAGGGACGAGAACACACCGGCCAAGTCAAAAACGAAAAACGCCAGGAGCGTGAAGCGAAATTTAGAGACGGCAAACTCGCCACCCTATTTTGTTCTCCCACCATGGAGTTGGGTATCGATATTTCCGATTTGAACATCGTTCACATGCGGAACGTCCCTCCTAGCCCAGCAAACTATGCCCAGCGCAGTGGTCGAGCCGGTAGAAGTGGGCAAGCTGCTTTGGTCATCACCTATGCCTCCATCGGCAGTGGCCACGATCAGTATTTTTTTAAGCGGCAAGATCAAATGGTGGCTGGGGTCGTTGTCCCTCCAAAACTAGAGTTGGGTAACCAAGATCTCATTCGTGCCCACATTCATTCCATCTGGTTAGCCCATACAGGGCTATCGTTGGAAAATTCCATGAACCAGCTGCTTGATCTGGAGCAAGTAAGCTATCCCCTCAAGGAAAGCATCCGCAACGAACTGCATCTCGCATCAGACCGCCTAGAGCGTTGTCTAAAGGCAGCCCAGACTATCTTGCAAGATAGGATTTGCCAAAACGACTTAACCCAGGCGGCCTGGTACAGCGAAGATTGGTTGCGCTACGTGCTGGAGACGGCCCTTAATAGCTTTGACAGGGCGTGCGATCGCTGGCGAGCCCTTTACAGCGATGCCGTGGCTCAGCTAGAAACCGCTCGCCAAGTTATTGACCGCTCGGCCCGAGGCAATGTGACCCATGAAGAACGGAAAAATGCCGAGGCCCTGGAGCGCGAGGCCCGGCGACAAATAGACCTGTTGGTTGGCCAAGTAAAACCTGGCAGTGGTCACACCCAGTTTGAGTTTTATCCCTACCGCTACTTTGCCTCTGAGGGGTTTTTGCCGGGTTACAATTTCCCCCGCTTGCCCGTGCGCACGTATATCCAAGCCGGAGATGATGGGGAATTCATCTCGCGACCAAGGGTTGTAGCCATTCGTGAATTTGCCCCAGGCAACATTGTCTACTACGAAGGGAGTAAATTCCAAATATCTAAAACCCGCACCCCGGTTGGGGGTATAGAAGCCGCCTATCAACGGGTGGCGCTATGTCCAACCTGTGGTTATTTCCACGATGGTGACAACTCCTTAAGAGAATTCTGTGAAAACTGCGGTGCTCAGCTCAAGGCTGATAGCCGTAACAACCCGCCGAAGCTAAACCGCTTACTCACCATGGAAACCATGCTGACCCGGCGGCGAGAACGCATTACCTGCGATGAAGAAGAACGCCTCAAATATGGTTACAACGTCACTACACACTTCCGCTATAGCGAAGGGCGAAAAGTCGTAGCCACCGTTGAAGCCGAAGATGGCACTTCGTTGCTCAAGCTCACCTTTGGGGAAACAGCCAAACTATGGCGTATCAATCGAGGCCTAACTCGCAACCGCCAGGAAGCTGGCTTTAAGTTAAACACGGCCACCGGCTTATGGGGTGAACCCAAGCAAGAAAAAGAACAGCTAGCTCCAGACTCACTACACAGCCAGGTACATCTGGTTGTAGATGACACCTGTAATGTCTTAATGGTGGAGCCTTGCCAAGTTCCTGCCGAAAACTCAGAAGCGTTTTTGGCCAGTTTCCAATACGCACTACAGAGAGCTATTCAAGCTGCTTATAAACTTGAGAACGATGAGCTAGCCTCTGAGCGGCTGGGGCAAGGCCACCATATCTTATTCTGGGAGGCCTCAGAGGGTGGAGCTGGGGTGCTCTCACAGATTCTGGAAGACCCCAAATCATTTCAACGGCTAGCTGCCGAGGCTTTGGATATTTGCCACTTTAACCACGAAAAAGAAAGCTGCATCCAAGCCTGCTACGAATGCTTGTTGTCCTATCGCAATCAGTTTGACCATCCATTGCTAAACCGGCATCTGATCCGGCCCTGGCTAAATCAGCTCACCACCAGCAATGTTTGCCTCCATGTAGATAGCGATAAACGAGATGAGCATTATGCGTGGCTTATAGCCCAAACGGATCCTAGCTCTGATTTAGAGCGTCAGGTGTTAGACGCCATTTATCAGCAAGGTCTTAAACTGCCCGATACCGCCCAAACCCTCATTGAAGTTGCTAACTGTAAGCCCGACTTCCTCTACACAAGAGAAAAAGTGGCTATCTTCTGTGATGGCTCTGTCCACGACCATCCAGATCAACGGGAGCAAGACCAGATTGACCGAGACAACTTAAGGTACAGCGCTGGCTACTCCGTCCTAGTTCTTCGCTATGACCAAGACTGGCGCAGTCAGCTCTCGATTCTTTCCAGCCTGCTCCCCTAAGCAGTCTGTTAACCCGTAGTGCTCAAGACGATTGAGCCTTCCACCAATTTTGAGCCTTCTCGGTTCTCTCACGGCTGGTCAACTGGCTATAGGTTCTGTCAGCCTCCCGAACTGAATGCCCCATCATCTCCGCCAACGCCTCATCCTGGTCACGGCTGCCATGTTTTCGCTGCCAAGTGATGGCAATTCGTCGAAAATCGTGGGGTGAAGTCCGCTTCGGCTCGCCGTACAGAACCCCTGTCACCTTGTACATAGTGCGAGTGACTAGCTCGCTAATCCTAGTACCCAAATACGGGCTCCCAAGATTCTCAGGCAGTTGAGGTGAAATTTGAAAGAAAACAAGTTGATGTGCCTTTGTAGCCTTAGGTCTCCAGACATTTATCCACTCATCTAAATCAGCAGTCAAGTGAGAGGGTAAGGCAAATTCCCTTTCCTTGCCGGTCTTACTCCCGGTCTTATGGTCTTCAGGACTGAGTCGCACCACATAGCCATCCTCCTCCCGAAATAAGGTTCTGCCTATCTCTAGTTCTCTCAGTTCCCGCTGACGAATTGGGCAGTATGTCAGAATTGCGATAAGCAAGTATCGTTGCCAACTCTGCATAATTGCTAGATCAGATCGCTTCCCTCCAGCAACATTACGCTTGCCCTCTCCCCTAATCAGGCGTGACAGTTGGGGAGCACAGCACTTTCTTAAATAGTTCACCACTTCAATACATTGTTCGAGAGTAATCAATTTTTCAGCCAGCACCTCCTTAGAAATAGTGCGCTTGGGTTCTCTTTCTCGCTTATGGGAAATTTGAATCATCAAAGCTCGAATATCCTCGATTTCTTCTATATCTCGGTATTTGGCTTGTTTTGAGCGTTTATAGTGTTGCCACTTTGCAACATTTAATGCCGCAGCACTAGTAACAATAGCCCAGCCATAGCTATTTTTACGTTCATTGATTCCCCAGGCTATGAAGTCATCTAGCCAATCTCGGTCAGCCATCATCTCTAACCTAATTTCATCTAAAGGAAGGTCTTGAACCTTATGAAGCCACCCACCGAAAAGTCGGATGGAAAGTTCGTAAGACTTATAAGTAACCTCTCTTAAGGGGCGATCTTGGCGCTTAGGAATTTCTGGTGCTGTCAAAAAATTATGGAATTGCTCTATCTGCTTGACCAAAGTCGAGTTGAGTTCATGAGCTTTAAGGCTATGAGGGTTAGCGGCTCGTGGTCGTCCCTTGCCCCTTCGAGCCCTTTTAAGACTGTAGTCAGTTCTCAATCGAGGAGCGAGCTGACCGTCATAGGTACCAGCGGCATCATGGTACCAAGCTTGATCTTGCGCCCAGCTTAGGAATCGGCTAAGTACTGACTTGTAATTAGCAAGGGTTCCTTTGCTAACACTAGTAGCAGTTTTTAGCAAGTAAAACTCCACATTCTTAAAGTCGCGAAACTTCAGTGACTTCAGGGAAGCAACTAAACATTCCTCCTGCTTCAGCGACAAAGGAGATAAGCCATAGTTCGGCAAGATATATTTCCGAAGAACAGTCTTTAGGTTACCCACAAGCTTTGGGTTACTTCTTGCAGGAGCTGAACTATTGAATAGCTCCAGAACATCAAATAGCGAAACAGGAACATAATAGGCCATCGTCTTGGAGTATTAAAAATGAAACTATAGCACGATTATAATGCTTGTAAAGACGGCTAATAAATACATATCTAATAATATCCAATACCTTTAGACTCCCTTCACGGCAATGCTTTCAGCTGCCGCCTATTGATAGGCTTTAGGATTTTAGGAGAATTAATCCTAGCGCTTTTTCAGGTTATCGAGAGCCCTCAATCGACATTTAGTTTGTTGATTTAGAGAATTCTTGAAAACAAAAACGCCCATAGGTTTTGACCTAGGGCGTGCGCGATTGAGAGCCTTGAGTTTGAGTTTCACAACTCTGGCACCTGAATATGATCTGTCGGCTTAGCATAGACCCGATCAATCATCTGCGCGGAGTTACCTACCCACTTAGCAATTTGAATGCTGGGTATATCTGCCTCTCGACAAAGGCTACAAAACGTATGCCGAGTCTGATAGGGATTGCGGTACTCAATATCTGTCAAAGAAGCCATCACTTTGGCCCAGGCCCGGTTCGCGAAGTTGTGCCAATCGATGAATTTGAATTCCCGACTGGGAAATACCAACGCTTCAGGATCAGCTGAAGCGGGCTTGATCGACTCCAGCAGTTCGGTCAACTGGGCATTGACTGGAAACCTCCTCAACTTCTGAGTCTTGAGGCCTTCCTTCAATACCAGCCTTCTACCGTCATAAATCACCGCTTGCCTAAAAGTTATGACTTTGGATCCGATATGTTTCCACTGAAGCGCGATCGCTTCTGATGGGCGACACCCAGTGAAAAACAGAAATTGCATCAAAGGGGCATAGTAGCCGTAATACCGATTTGCCTTGAAGGCCGCGATAACTTGATCCCGCTCATCGCGGGTGAAGGGATTGATCTCCTCCTCCTCTGTCCCGGCCTTCTGCACTTTGACATCGGCAGACATCCCATCAAACGGGTTTGAGCCAATGATGTCTGACTTCTTGGCCCACCGGCAGCAGGCCCCCAAGTGCATTAAAACCCGCTTAGCCGAGTCAGCGGGCACGTGGGTAGTAACCCAATCAAACACGGCCTGAGAGTCAGCCAAGTGCTTGTGAGGACACCTTTCCAAATGGTTAGCCATCCACCCGTACATCCGAATTGTTGCAGGAGACTTGCCAGTCTTCCTGGCATCAACGTACTGCTGCCACAGCTCATTCAGCTTGGGTGTAGTTTTGGGTGTAATGTCCAGCGATGCCACACTCATTGCTGACTGAGGCTTGTACTTTGCCAGAGTTTGGTCGAAGTTGCCGGAAAGAATATCTAGCTCGATCTCTCTAGCCTTCATCTCAGCTAGTTTGCGCCCTTCTGGGCTGTCAGACAGCCCTATGGAAATGTAATGCCGCTCGCCAGCATGGCGAAATCGGAGCTGCAACCGGCCATTAGAGGTGATTACCGTAACAGTTCCTTTAGAAGCTTTGCCAGTGGGGGTTTTAGAGTACATAGAGCTACCTCAGCAGTACGTTTGAATTACACCCAATTTACACCCAATTTACACCCAAAAAGCTTGGAAGATACCCAAAAGAGTGATGAATTTAGAACATGGGTACTTGGGCTCTACGGATTCACTGACGACAAAAAACCCCTGAAACCTATTGATTTCAGGGGTTTTAGGGATAAGCTGGTGACAAGACTCGAACTTGCGACCGGCTGATTACAAATCAGCTGCTCTACCAACTGAGCTACACCAGCAAAAGCATACTCAGTATAGCAAGGTTGGTCAGGGAGTTCATTCTCCTCAAACACCTATGGGGCGGATTCTACCTCTTCGGCTATAGGTTCACTGATGGCCTGAGCGATCGCCTCCTCGTCATCCTTAAACACCACCCGCAGCAGGGGCGGAGCCAGAAATGTCGTGAAGATCACCATAACGATGATGGCGGCATCGAGGGATTCGGTTAGGACGCCACTGGCGGCTCCGACCCCGGCAAACACCAGCCCCACCTCGCCCCGGGGAATCATACCCACTCCAACCGCCAGGCGATTGATGCCGGGTTGGCCAAAGATCACGAACCCAGCTATGACCTTACCTAGAATGGCCACCACCACCAGAAACGAGGCAATGACCAATCCAGCCCGGTTGGCTGGTTCTAGTGGATTGAGCACGCTCAGGTCGGTGCGGGCCCCAACGGTGATAAAGAAAATCGGCACCAGCATGTCGGCAATGGGGCTGATCTGCTCCTCCAGCTCTTTGTGCTTAGAGGTTTCAGCTAAAATCAGGCCCGCTGCAAAAGCGCCTAGAATGGCCTCTAGCTGAATGGCGGCGGCGATATAAGCCAGTACAAAGGCAAAAATCAGCGAGCTGATGATCACCTGACCGCGAGTTCGCATCTGGTTGACCACCATGACAAAGTAGGGGCTGAGCAGGCGACCAATAAAGATTGACCCCACCAGAAAGGCGGCGGCTCCAGCGATCAGATAGACCACGTTGAGAATTTCAATTTCGCCAGTTTTGGCCAGGCTGGCGACTACGGCCAGGACAATAATGCCGAGTACGTCATCCAGCACCGCCGCCCCGATGATAATCTGCCCTTCCTTGGAGCTTAGTTGCTGCATTTCAGCCAGCACCTTAGCCGTAATGCCAATGCTGGTTGCCGTGAGTGCAGCCCCAGCAAACACCGCCGGAATGGTGCCGATGCCAAACAGCGCAATCAGCCCCGCCGTACCGGCGGCAAAGGGTGCGACCACGCCCACAATGGCCACCATCGCCGCCTGGGGGCCAACCCGAATCAGCTCTTTGAGGTCAGACTCTAGGCCAATCTCAAACAGGAGAATAATCACCCCCAGTTCGGCCAGAATCGAGATGACTTCGCTCTCGCCCTGAAATACCCTGAGCAAACCCTCGGGCGACTGGTTGGTGGTCATACCCACCAGGTTCATCAGCAGCGACTGTACCTCGCCGCCGCCCTCGGGAAACACGATCAGGTGCATGGCCGAGACACCGACAATCACCCCCCCAACCAACTCTCCCAACACAGCGGGGAGGTTGACGCGGGCACACAACTCACCGCCAATTTTGGCAGCCAGGTAGACCACTATCAAACTCAGCAGCACGCTGGCGAGAATCAGCGGCTCTAGCTCCGCTTCCGATTCTGCAACTTCGGCAAGCCAGAGACTGGCACCAGAGGTCAACGGGAGAAAGGGGGGGGAGACACTAATCAGGTCGCTGCCGATGAGGGCACTCATCCAATTCGCCATGCAGACCGCTACAACTCGTCCCATACAATGTACATGAGATTTCTTCCTGTAAAGAGTTCACAGGGATCGTTATAGCCGTTGTTTTCCTTAGGAAAAGAGCCTCAGGGAAAGACCCGGTGGGCCAGGGAGGGCATCTGTCGGCGCACCTGAGAAATGCGATCGGGATTGATTTCGGCGATCGCCACTCCCGTCTCAACCCCGGCATCGGCCAGCACCATACCCCAGGGGTCGATGATCATGGCGTGGCCGTGGGACTGGCGGCGGGCGTTGTGGAAGCCGGTTTGGGCGGGCGCAATCACGTAGCAGGTGTTTTCGATCGCCCGGGCCTTGAGCAGCACCTGCCAGTGGTCTTTGCCGGTGAATTCGGTAAAGGCGGCGGGCACCACCAGCACTTCGGCCCCCTGCTGAGACAGGTGACGGTATAGCTCGGGGAAGCGCACGTCGTAGCACACCGACAAACCCAAAATGCCAAAGGGCTTGGAGGGAAACACATCCGGCAGCAGGTGGCCCGAGATCACGGTGTTGGACTCGCGGTAGGTGTTACCGTCGGGCAGGTTGACATCGAACAGGTGCACTTTTTCGTAGCGCAGTAGCTCCTGTCCTTCGGGGGAAACCAGCAGTGCCGTGTTGAACACCTTGCCCTCTTTGGCCGGTACCGGATAACCGCCGCCAATCAGAGTGACCTGGTAGCGCTGGGCCATGGTTTTGAGAAACGCCTCGCTGGCCCGGCTGATGGCGTCGGCCTGGGCAATCTTGGCGGCTTCGTCGCCCAAAAACGAAAAGTTTTCGGGCAGACTGACCAGTTCGGCCCCCTGGCGGGCGGCTAGGTCGATCAGCTCCTCAGCCTGGGCCAAGTTCTTGGCCAAATCTGGCACACTGGTCATCTGTACGGCGGCGGCCCGATACGCTCTCATAAATTACCTGACTGGAGATGAGACTGGAACGGTTAACAGTTCCCTACGCATCAATTTTATTCGCTCAGGGGAACGGTTTACTCAGTTAGCCCAAAACAGCCGTAGCCCAAAACAGTCAGGCGCGCAAAGACTTAGGGATCTAAGCCGACGGTAATGGCCAGCGCTTCGGGCCGGGTGCTGAGGGCAATGGCCGCTGGGGAAGGGGGCAAGGGGCGATCGCTCTGGGCTGCGCGCAGGCTGTCGAGCAACCAGGGCTGATCCACGTCTGGGGCGGTCAGGGCGACAAACTGGTGGGCGTAGACCATCTGGGCCATGGTAAGTGGAGCGCTAGCCTGGGGACGGGGTAGCACCAGCGTCGCCCGATCGCTCGTCAACTCTACGCTAGCCAGTCCATCGGCGGAGCGGCCAACGGTGCTGGCATTGGGGCCAGGGGCAAAGCTAAAGCCCGGTTGGGCAGCGGCCAGAGCCATTTGCAGGTCGCTGACGGCAGGGGAGGCGGCTCGGGCCGCAGCCAGGCGATCGCCTGCGATCGCCCGATTACGCCGGTACTCCTCGGCTTTAGCCTGGGCCTGGGCATAGTTAGGGGCATCGGCGGGCACGCTCTCCAGGGCGGCGATCGCCTGCCCCCACAGATCGCTGACCCGCTGCCAGTCGGCCTCTATTTGGGCGCTCTGGGCCGCCACCGCCGCCTGCCAGCCCAGGTCAATGCCCTGCTGCCAGGGGGACACCGTGAGGTTGTTAAGGGTCAGCTCAGGCTCCGGGCCAGGGTCGCTGGCGGAGGGCAGGTAAGAGAGGCCGATGACGAGGGCCGCGATCGCCCCCACCCCACCAATACTGATCGCCAGCGGCGACTTTGCCAGATTGAGCACCATAACGCTTTACGCCGTAGGGTAGACCCTCCATTTTTCAGTGGTGCCGTGGCCTCAGCCGGGAAATTTTAAGTGGGGTTAACGGCTCCAGGCACCTGAAACCCAAAACCTGGTTAAATTCAACAACCTAGACCAGACAACTCAAATCTCCCGCTTTCTGGCTAAACAGCAGGTTCTCGCGGTAGTCCACCGGGCAGTCAATCACCGCCGGAACGTCATCTTCCAGGGCGGTCTTCAAGGTGGGAACAAAGTCCTCCGCCGACTCAATCCGGTAGCCCTTCAGGCCCATGGCCTCCGCCAGCTTGACAAAGTCGGGGTTGGTGAAGTGAATGTAGGTCGACTCGCCGTAGTAATTCATCTGCTTCCACTCAATCAGCCCGTAGCCGCCGTCGTTGAAGATGATGGTGACAAAGGGGGTGCCCACCCGCAGCGCCGTCTCCAGTTCCTGGCAGTTCATCATAAAACCGCCGTCGCCCGTCACCGCCACCACCTTACGGTTGGGGTGCACCAGCTTGGCCGCCATCGCCCCCGGCAGAGCAATGCCCATTGCGGCAAAGCCGTTGGAAATTAAGCAGGTGTTGGGGCGCAGGCAGTGGTAGTTGCGGGCCATCCACATTTTGTGGGCCCCCACATCTGAGATCACGATGTCGTCGGCGTCGAGTACCTGGCGCAGATCGTAGATCAGCTTCTGGGGCTTGATCGGGAAGCCGTAGTCATCGGCATACTGCTCGTAGTCGGCGCGGATCTCGTCGCGCACCTTGAGGCTGAGGGGCTCAGGGCGACCCTGGCGCTTCACCCGCTTCAGAATTTCGTGCAGGGAGTCGGAGATGTCGCCAATCACTTCTACTTTGGGAATGTAGCTGCTGTCGATTTCGGCGTGGGTGAGGTTGATGTGCAGAATGGGCAGGTTGCCGTCGGGGTTCCACTTTTTGGGCGAATACTCCACCAGGTCGTAGCCAACGGCGACAATCAGGTCGGTCTGCTCCATGGCGCAGGTGATGTAGTCCCGCTGCTGCAACCCGATGGACCACAGCGCCAGCGGGTGAGTGTAGGGAATCACCCCCTTGCCCATAAAGGTGTTGGCCACAGGAATGTTGAGCTGGGTGGCAAACTCGGTCAGGGCTTCGCTGGCGCCGGCTCGGATGGCCCCATTGCCCACCAGGATCATCGGGTTGCTGGCCTGGGAGATGGCCACCGCCGCCTGCTGAATGCTCTGCAGCGAGGCGTAGGTCTTCTCCTGGCTGTCCTTGCGCAGGGTTGCCCCCACCACTTCCATTTCGGCAATGTTTTCAGGCAGGTCGATGTGCACTGCGCCGGGCTTTTCGGTCTGGGCTAGCTTAAAGGCTTTGCGAACAATTTCGGGGGTGTTGCTGGGCCGCACAATCTGAGCATTCCACTTGGTGACCGGGGCAAACATGGCCACCAGGTCCAGGTACTGGTGCGACTCAATGTGCATGCGATCGGTGCCCACCTGGCCGGTAATGGCGACCAGGGGGGCGCGATCGAGGGTGGCGTCGGCCACGCCGGTCATCAGGTTGGTTGCCCCCGGCCCCAGGGTCGAGAGACACACCCCCGCCTTGCCCGTCAGCCGCCCGTAGACATCGGCCATGAAGGCCGCCCCCTGCTCATGGCGGGTGGTGATGAACTGGATGGAGGAGCGCTTCAGGGCCTGGAGCAGCTGGAGGTTTTCTTCGCCGGGCAGGCCAAAGATGTATTCGACGCCCTCGTTTTCGAGGCACTGGACGAGAAGTTCGGCGGTGTTCATAGGGGTGGGGGGTAGGGGTGGATGGGTAGGGGGTGGATGGGTGGAGGGTAGAGGCAAGCCCACGGGTTTGCCCTGGCGAGGGGCGTGGGCGGGGTAAGGCTATTTGATCCAGATGGTTTTTGGGTTGACGAATTCAAGGATGCCGGGGCGACCCAGTTCGCGGCCATAGCCCGATCGCTTGATGCCGCCGAAGGGCAGGCGCGGGTCAGACTTCACGAGCCCATTGATAAAGACTGCCCCGGCTTCGAGTTCGCTGACCAGGCGATCCAATTCGGCGGGGTCCTGGGTCCAGGCGCTGGCCCCCAGGCCAAAGGGAATGTCGTTGGCCCGGGCGATCGCCTCGTCCAGGCTATTTACCCGAAACACCAGCGCCACCGGGCCAAAGAACTCCTCCTGGTCGGCGGGGGTGCCGGGGGGGAGGGCGGCCAGAATAGTAGGCGGGAACCAGTTGCCGTTTTGCAGTTCAGCAGGTAGTTGGGCTTTGAGCGCGGCGACATCACCGCCGATCAGGGCGGTGCCGCCCAACTCCAGGCAGGTGTTGACCTGCTGCTCTAGCTCGGCGGCAATGCCGGGGGTGGCCAGGGGGCCGACGGTGACCCCGTCGCTGAGCGGGTCGCCCACCTGGAGGGCGGCAAATTTTTCAGTCAGGCCCTGCTCAAAGCGTTCGGCAATGGCTTCATGGACGATGAACCGCTTGGCGGCAATGCAGGACTGACCGCTGTTGAGCATGCGGGCGGTGGCGGCGGTGGCGATCGCCCCCTCCAGGTCGGCGCTGGGCATAACAATAAACGGGTCGCTGCCGCCCAGTTCCAGCACGGTTTTTTTGATCTGCTGACCGCAGGCGGCGGCCAGGCTGGCTCCGGCGGGCTCGCTGCCGGTGAGGGTGGCAGCCTTGATGCGATCGTCGGTGACCAGTTGGGCAATGCGATCGCCCCCGATCAGCAGGGTTTGAAACGCCCCCTCGGGCAGACCCGCCTTCTGAAACACTTCTTCAATCGCCAGGGCACACTGGGGCACATTCGAGGCGTGCTTGAGCAGGCCCACGTTGCCCGCCATCAGCGCCGGGGCAGCAAAGCGAAACACCTGCCAGAAGGGAAAATTCCACGGCATCACCGCCAGCACCGGACCCAGGGGCTGATAGCGCACAAAGCTGCGGCTGGCGTCGGTGGTGGCGGGCTCATCGGCCAGAAACTCGGCCCCGTGGTCGGCGTAGTAGCGACACACCAGGGCGCTCTTTTCGACCTCGACGATCGCCCCAGCCAGGGGTTTGCCCATCTCCAAAGCCATGATTTCGGCGTAGGCAGCTTTGTTGTCGTCGAGCACCTGGGCCGCCTGGCGCAGCCAGGTAGCCCGCTGGTGGAAAGAGGTCTGTCGGTAGGTTGTGAATGCCTGGGCGGCTTGGGCAAGCTTACGCTCGATTTCGGCCTCGCTCAAGGGTTCAAAGGTCTTGAGTACCTCAGCGGTGGCGGGGTTAATACTGGCAATGGGCATGGTTTGACCTCCTGTTGGTCACCTTGAGGTCGACGGCCCGCCCGATCGCTCCTGCAGCCAGAGCTGCCCCTGGAAGGTGGTGCGATCGCGGCACGAATTGCAGCGATCGCAGACAGCAGACCTGGGTCTAAATCTCGACAACCCAGACCGGCCAGCAAGTGGAGTGTATTAGCGCTCGAAGCGAGTGCAGCGTGAGTAGCCAACCTCAAAAACTCAGTCTCTCTTACTGTGCCCTGAAGCACAAAAGCTACCCCTTCATCCTATTACTTCTGCACAAAACATAGTGTTATGTAACGTTGACCAAATACCGCTAGTTTCAAGCCGTTTGAGCATGGTTAGCGAGGCCGGTCTGGAACTGGGGCCAGGGGTTGGCCAGCAGGGCCGTGGCGGCCTCGCGGCCCAGGGGTTGGGCAAACCAGTAGCCCTGCCCCCGGCAGCAGCCCATCGCCCGCAGGCGCTCCAGCTGGGTTTCGGTCTCAATGCCTTCGGCCACCAGATCCATGTTCAGCTTCTGGCCCAGGGTGATGATGGTGTGCACAATTTCGCGATCGTCGTCGCTCTGGTCCATCCGCCCCACAAAGGACTGATCAATTTTGAGGGTATCGGTAGGAAACCGATGCAGATAGCTCAGCGACGAGTAGCCAGTCCCAAAGTCATCGATCGCCAGCTTCAGCCCCAGCTGCTTGAGGCGGTGCATCAGATCGACGGCCCCGTCAACATCGCGCATGATCATGCTTTCGGTAATTTCGAGCTGCACTCGGTTGCCGACCAGGGCCAGTTCCTTTAGAGTGTCGCCAAACTGATCGACCAGGTCAGCCTGGTGAAACTGCCGCCGCGACAGGTTAATGCTCATGGTCAGCGGGTGGTCAGGGAACTGCTGCTGCCAGATCTTGAGCTGGGTGCAGGCGGCCCGAAAAATCCACTGGCCCAGGTGCACAATCAGCCCAGTTTCTTCGGTGACCTGGATAAACTGCCCGGGGGATACAAACCCCTCCTCAGGTCGGTACCAGCGCACCAGCGCCTCAAACCCAGCAATGCGACCGCTCTGTAGGCACACAATGGGCTGGTAATGGAGCAAAAACTCGTTGTTTTCAAACGCATTGAGCAAATGACTCTCCAGCTCCAGGCGGCGCACTGCCTCCTCGTGCATGGTGCTGGCAAATACCTCGTGGCGGTACTCGTGCAGGGCCTTGGCCCGATACATGGCGGTGTGGGCATCGCGCAGCAGGTCCTGGGCCGTGGGGGGGTGGTCGCGGTGGGCCATGGCCACGCCCATGGAACTGGTCACCGAGAGCCGCCGCCGAGCAATGGAAAAGGGGGCCGACAGCTCGGTTTGCAGACGGCTAAGCCATTGGTCGACGGTGGCCTGGTCGTGCACCGGCAGCAAAAAGGCAAACTCGTCGCCCCCCACCCGCGCCAGTTGGGCCGAAGTCGGCAGAAACTGCCGCAACCGTTGACCGATGGTTTTGAGCACGCGATCGCCCGTCAGGTGGCCAAAGGACTGGTTGATCAGCTTGAAGCGATCGATATCTAAAAACACCACCGTCACTGCTGTACCGGGATGGTGTTGCAGCGCCCGCTGCACTTGCAGCAAAAACATATCGCGCCCCGGCAGCAGCGTGAGTTGGTCGTAGCTGCTGCGATACAGCGCTTTCTGGGTCAGCACCAGGCCCAGGGCCAGCAGGAAAGCCGCCACCGGTTCTACGGTGGGAACCCAGATCATCTGGGCCAGGGCCAGTCCGCTAAGGCCCCAAATGCCCAGGAGTACGCCGCCGCTGAGCACCAGCAGCATGGCGGGCCGCCGCACCGTCCAACCGGTGATACCGGCGATCAGAGTACAGCCCAACAGCCAGAGAAACTCGCCCCACTGGGGTAGGAACCGGTAGAGGGCGGGTTGACCCGCGATCGTATCGAGCATTTGGCTGATGCTCTGGGCGTGGATTTCAACACCAGACATCACGAACTGCGACGACTGGTCCTGGCTGAACGGCGTAAAAAATTCGTCCTTGAGGCTGGATGCGGTCGAACCAATCAGCACAATTTTGCCCCGCACCCAGTCGGGGGGGACCGCCCCGGCCAACACCTGAGTAATGGTCAAGCTGGGGGCTGTTTGGTAGGGCGTCCGATACTTCATCAGCACCTGGTAGCCCCGATTATCAATGGCGGAATAGCCGCCATCTCCCTCCAGTAGGGCCGGAAACTCGGTAGTCCCGATCCGCAGCAGGTCATTTGGGCGATCGACCTCAAAGCTCAGATCATCGTGGTAAGCCAGCACCACCCGCAGCGGAAACGAGTAAAACGGATGTTCCGGGGCCGACACGTACAGCAGATTGCGGCGCAACACCCCATCGGGGTCAATGGCCAAGTCGTTAAAACCCACCTGGTCGGCGGGCCAGGTAGCAGGAGCCGGCACCTCAATGGTGCTGCCCTGCTTGCCCACGTTGTAAATCCCAATCACATTGGGAGACTCAAAGGCTTGGGCCAGGGCGGCCTGTCCGGGCATATCCTGGGGCGTGTTGCGGTAGAGATCCAGGCCGACCACCGCCGGGTCGTGGCGCTGCACCTCCGCAATAACATCAGCTATCACTTGATCAGAGAGAGGCCAGCCGTGGGCTTCGAGATCGGCCTCAGTCACTTCTATCAGCAGCAGGCGGGAGTCTGGCGACCCGTTAACCTGGAGCCGGGTGAGCAGATCGAAGCTCGACATTTCAAGGGTTTCAAAGAGCTGTAGCCGCTTGCCGCCCGACACCAGGGCCAAGGCCAGCAGGCTGGAAACCAGTACAGCTCGACTGCCAAAATTAATCGGTTTTGAAAAACAGGACGCTAAATTAGCAAGCAGTTGGCCCAGGGGCCAATTCCGGAAATGCACCATGGATTGAACCGACAACGGCAGATGTGACAATGACAGGCATTGACTTAAATCCCTGAATATTCAGATATACAGGGCATTATCGGCGCTATCCGGACAATGTGTTAGATTGGCTGTCGTTTACTATCCCATAGTGCGATTGAACTGCGATTGGGCTGGCCAAGGCTACAGTGACGTTCCACGGTAAAGCTCTCGCTACGCCATGGTGTCGTGGGGTGGGGTGTTGACCCAGTGGGTGCCGCCCCCTCGCCGCTGTCCCGGAAATTCGTCGCGGGGGTTCCTGGCCTGGCGATCGCCCCCCAGCTGGGGCCAGTGCAGCAGTAGCAAAGTTAACATGCTAATTCCCACTAGCACTGCCGCGCCACTGGGCCAAACAAATACTCGGATGAGGGTTGCCTTCATGGCTGGAACCAACTCTAGGATAGTGACAGAACTCCCGACCCCGGTCAGCGAAATGCACTGTTGCAGCCGTGACGCCGCTGGGGGCCTAGGGTGATTCTTCACCTGCTGAGTTTGATTCGATACCTGAACACCCAGGCGTTTACGGAAGCTTTATGCTCCCATAAAGGGAAAGGGCTGAACATGGCTCTGTTCCAAACCATCGCCCCAGTTCCCATGGGCAACTTGCGTTGGGCAGCGTCCAGGCAAGGGGAGCGAGGCCTAACGCATTAAAAACTTGTTAAGGGAAAGCGCTACCTTCCCTTTCCCCAGATATGCTTGAGCCAAGATACCTCCTAACTGCGTCTCCAGCCCCATCCGACCCCTCTGTTGGTGTCATTCAGGTGGGGCTGCTACTTTGGGAAGACGACAGTCTGGGTTGAGCACTTTAGATTGCTAGTGGGCCAAATCTTTAACGGTGATATTGATTGTAGTGCCAGGGCGTGTAATCAATGGCGGCCAGACGCTTGGTATATAAGCCTTGCCACGCCCGACTCAAGTCAGGCTAGGGGCTGCACTCGTTGATTTTTGAGCATTAACTGTTAACTGATGACAGTCCCTAGAGTCAAGCTTGCCAAACCGTTGGGTGCATAGCGCCAAGATGTGACTCTGCTTGCGTAGAGAAGCAGAATTTGGCAGCAGTCCTAGCTTTCCACCCAAAGTTTTTGCTTCTGCCTAAGTGACCTTTAAAAATCAAACTTGAGATAGATAGCCTAAATTGTTTGTAAAGAATGTCGTTGCATATACAAATTTTAGGTGTTAGTCTGAAAAATTATTTGCTTCTTTGCAAATTCCTTTGAGAGCTGGCTTTTTTTGCCCTGGTAGCTGAACAAGCGCTGTTATTGGGGTTGCTGCTTTCTCTTGCCCACAGGCACGGCTTGTCGCTAGGTCTAGCATCAGTTAGGTCTGCGGGTGCTACGGGCGTTGATTTCAGCACACGCACAAATGACGTTATTTGGACTTCTCTGGGTTGCCATCTTACCGCCGTACCTCCATCCATCGGTCACGCTGCAGGCGGTCAATCCCTACGCAGTGGCTCCTTTGCACCGCGAAGCAGCCATCGACCACGGCGCATGGCCTTATCCACCCCTGCCTCTCCAGGGGTGGGGTCATCAGCCCCTGTGGCTACAGCCTCAGCTAGGCTGGCCCCACACAGCCACCGTTGACTGGGACCACTGGGGTGCAACCGCGGCGGTGGCTGTAGTGGGTCAGAACGACAATACGCACGTCAGCAGCGGTGTGACTCAGATTGCCCCGCTTGCCAGCGCCTGCGGCGGTGCTCCTGCCGCTGAGGGCAATAACTCAGCGGCAGACTTCACAATTCACGTGAAAGATGTGCCGATTGGCCGGGTATCGTCTCGCCAGGTAGCCGATCGGATCGCTGAACAGATTCGTCAGGTTGTCCCTGTTTTAGAAACCAACCCCGATCGCCTCACCCCAAGCCTGAGTCCAGAGCAGGCGGCGGCCCAGATTGATGGTCAAACCGTATTTGTGCTGCCCGAGGAGGACCAGGACCATAATGCGGCTAAGCCGGAACGCCCCGCCCTTCAGGCGACCCATTGGGTGAATAATCTGCGCCTTGCGTTTGGGGCTCCCCCCCTCGACTCCAGCCAGGTACAGATGGTGGTCAAAGGGTTAGGCGAAACCCAGCAGACCATTAGCGGCATAGCCTCCTGGTATGGGCCCTATTTTCACGGTCGGCAAACAGCTACTGGCGAAACCTTTAACCAGCACGACCTCACGGCAGCTCACAAAACCCTGCCCTTCGGCACACATCTCAAGGTGCGCAATCAACTCAATGGCAAAACCGTTGTGGTGCGCATTAACGATCGCGGCCCGTACATCGGCGATCGCTCCCTCGATCTCTCCTACGCGGCGGCCCAGTGCCTCGGGAGTGAACACGTGGGCGTCATTCCCTACCAGGCCACCATCCTGGCCCCAGGCTTTCCCCACGCCTGGCGAGAGGAGGTAGTGGCAGCACTGCCCTAACGGTATCGGCCTGCTAAGCGCGCCACTTCAGCAGCTGAGTTTTGACCGGGGTGACAAACTCGCGGTCTTCGGCCTGGGAGCGCTGGTACTCCTTTTTGAGCTGGTAGTACCAGCGGGCCAGAACGTCAGAGTCTTTGATCAGCCGCAGCACCGTCTCGTGCTTGAGACCTTCCTGCTGTTTGATCACCACATCGCGATCCTGGCCTAGGAAAGAGCGAATCAGGGTCGGCAGAATGGGCTTGAGCAGAGCGCCCCAGGGCAAATCCCAGTACAGCTCAAAGGTGACGTCGGTCTGGTCGTCGGTGAGGGGGGTGACGGTGGTCAGGTTCACTACCCGGTGCTTGGCGGTGGTGGTTTCCTCGGTGCGCACACCGGGCAGGTAAAAGATGATTTCGTTGTCGGGCACGCCGCCAATCAGCCAGTAGCCGTAGCCCATGTTTTCGCCCATGCGGTGCTTGCGCATGGTGAAGCCGTAGGTAGAAGGGTCAAACCATTTAATTTCATCGCTGAGGGTGGCCCCGCGCCACCACCAGGAGCGATGGACAAAGGGTGAATGGGCCGGATCCATGAGTCCCACCACGGCGTGGTCGATGTAGCAGGGAAAGCGCATGGTGTAGGTGACCTGAGGCCGCACGTCGTCGCCAAAGCCCGGCACGCGGGGCACGTCGAAGCGGGGGGGGTGCGGGTTGGCTGGGTCGGCCATATAGACCCACAGGTTGCCCTGGACTTCTTTAACCTCGTACTTCCGCACGTCAAAGCGGCTCAGATCCATCTGCTGCTCGGGCATCAGGGAGGGAATTTCGGTGCACTTGCCATTTTCGTTGAACCGCCAGCCGTGGTAGCAGCACTCGACCTCGGTGCCGTCGAAGCGACCGCAGCTCAGGGGTACCGCCCGGTGGGGGCAGATATCGCGGATGGCAAAGGCTTTGCCCTGGTCTGTGCGGCCAAACAGAATCGGCTCGTTGAGCAGGGTTTTGGCCACCATCTTGCCTCGCTTCAGCTCGCGGCTGGGCATGGCGTGGTACCAGATGTTGCGCAGCAGGTAGATGTCGTTAACGGCAACCACAGGTTTCAGCAGGATTAGAGATCGAAGCAATCAATACTGTAGCAGAGGGCATGCAGCGGCGAAGACCTGGTTTGGGCCAGTTTTCAGGGCTGCCAATTGAACTAAAGTGAGGGCTAAAGTGTGGGGAATAGCGCCTTCCCAAACGGAAAGACCGCTTTGCTCTGTACCATAGGAATAGGAACGAGCTTAGTTCAAGATGTCGCCTCCCACGCGGCTGGTTCAGTGAGTTGCGCGGCCCTGGGGTTCAATTTATGCAAATCACCGTTGACTTGCCTGACGAGTTTGTCCAGCGGCTAGACCTAAATCTGGACTATCTATCGCGCCGCGTTTTAGAAGCTTTTGTAGTTGATGCCTACAATACTCAACAGTTGACGGCTGCAGAAGTTGGGCATATTTTGCACCTCAATCGCTTTGAGGTGGATGGCTTCCTCAAGCAGCATCGCGCTTACTTACACTACACTTTGGCTGACTTCAACCAGGATCTACAAACAATTCAGCAGGTAACGCAGCAACAGTGACTGTTGTTTCGGACACATCGCCGCTACTTTCTTTCGGGTCTCGCCCCAGCTCATTCAAGATGTGCTGGGGCAGTTTTCGTAGACCTATGGCTAGGCGTTAGCCACCGCTTGGGGATCCTGCACCTGCTTGAGTTGTTCGCGCAGGGGCGGGCCTTCGATCACCTCGGCCTCTAGCAGCTGCTGGGCCAGGGTTTCCAGCAGTTCGCGGTTTTGCTTGAGAATGTCGAGGGCGCGCTGGTGGCCTTCTTCCACGATCGCCTTCACCTCTTCATCGATCGCCTTGGCCGTCTCTTCGCTGATCGGGCGGCGGGCGTTGCCCATGCCGTTCTCAAGGAAGGCGTTGCGCTGGGCGCGATCGTAGGCCAGGGGGCCGAGCACCTGGCTCATGCCATAGGTGGTGACCATTTGCTCGGCCATATCAGTGGCCCGCTGGAGATCGTTAGAAGCACCAGTGGTGATGCTGCCGAAGATGATCTCCTCGGCGGATCGCCCGCCCAGCAGGGTGGCGATCTGCCCCTTCAGTTCCGCCTCGTCCCGCAGAAAGCGGTCTTCGGTGGGCAGTTGCAGGGTGTAGCCCAGGGCGGCCATACCGCGCGGCACGATGGAGATTTTTTCGACCTCGTCGGTGCCGGGCATCATCGCTCCCACCAGGGCGTGGCCGACTTCGTGGTAGGCGACGATTTTCTTCTCTTTGTCGCTGAGCACGCGGCTCTTTTTCTCTAGACCGGCGACCACCCGCTCGATCGCCTCGGCAAAGTCTTCCTGCTCCACCACGGTGCTGTTGCGGCGGGCGGCCAGCAGGGCGGCTTCGTTGACCAGGTTGGCCAGGTCGGCCCCAGCAAAGCCGGGGGTGCGGGTGGCGATCGCCTTCAGATCCACTGTATCGGCCAGCTTCACATCCTTGGCGTGGATGTTGAGGATGGCCTCGCGGCCCTTGAGGTCGGGGCGATCGACGAGCACTTGGCGATCGAAGCGACCGGGGCGCAGCAGGGCGGGGTCAAGGGTTTCGGGGCGGTTGGTGGCGGCCAGCACAATTACCGTGGTGTCGCCCGCCTCAAAGCCGTCCATTTCGGTGAGCAGCTGGTTGAGGGTCTGCTCACGCTCGTCGTTGCCGCCGTAGAAGCCGCTGCTGGAGCGGGATTTACCGATCGCATCCAGCTCGTCAATAAAGACGATACAGGGGGACTGTTTCTTGGCCTGCTCGAACAGGTCGCGCACCCGGGAAGAGCCGACGCCCACGAACAATTCCACAAACTCAGAACCGGAAATGCTGAAGAAGGGTACCCCGGCCTCCCCCGCCACGGCCTTGGCCATCAGGGTTTTACCCGTTCCCGGCGGCCCCACCAGCAGCACGCCCTTGGGAATTTTGGCCCCCAGGTCGGTGAAGCGCTTGGGGGTTTTGAGGAAGTCCACGACTTCCACCAGTTCAGTCTTGGCTTCTTCAACACCGGCCACGTCGTCAAAGGTGATTTTGCCCGCGTCGCCTTCCACGTAAACCTTGGCCTTGCTCTTGCCGATGGAGAGCGCCCCCTGGGGACCGCCCGCGCCACGGGCCAAGAAGAACCGCCAGACGCCAATGAAAATCAGCGGCGGAATCACCCAGCTCAGTAGGCTACCAAACCACTGGCCCTTGGGCGGCGGCACGGCGGCAAATTCTACACCATTGTCTTCGAGCCGCTGGGGTAGTTGCAGGTCGAAGATTGGGGTGGTGGTGTACACATCGCCCGGTTCGCCCGTAGCGGGGTCTTTGACCTGGTAGCGAATTTCATTCTGGCCCACCGAGGCCCGCACCACCTCCTGCTCATCGACACGGTGGATGAACATGCTGTAGGGTTCGCGGGCGGTTTGGCTACCGAAGCCCGAGAAGACAATATTGAGCAGCAAGAGGCCGGTGGCGGCCCAAAGGACAAGGTTGGCGATCTGGCGCGATCGCGGCGGCTGAGGGTTTTTATTTACAGGCATAGGTCACGTATTGAATTTTAAATTTTGGCTTGGGGATTTTGGGGGGCGATCGCCTCTCTTTCCTGCGGCGTAGGGTGAGTCAGGCTTGCCCAGATGTTGCACTGTCCAGTCCAATTGCGAGCCGTCACCCAACACCAGGGCATCTCTGCTAGTTAAAATCCACATCCACAGTGGTGTTGGCGGCGTCGGGGGCATCAGGCCGCAGCCCCGACTGCCGTTTGCTGGTCAAACTTGCCAGCACGATCTGCGACAGGGCACCCACAAACATAGAGGCCACCACGGCGTCATCCACCAGACCCAGGATGGGGATAAAGTCGGGCAGAACATCGATAGGGCTGAGCAGGTACAGCAGGGTTGCCCCCACCATTAGCCAGCGGTACTTAGGATTTTCGAGGGTGGTCTTGTACCAGGTGTAAAAAGACTGTACGGGGGAGCTCATGGGGCAAGGTTGAATGCGATGGCTTTATGGTGCCACGGAACCCCAGGGTTGCCCCTTGGTGGATAGCCGCCCGATGGCAGGGCGAGGGCCGAACCCTTATCCCGCTCTCAGGTGCCAGGCGCGGGGCTGCAAGAATGTGGCGATCCCTGCCAGCGAGAGGGTGGTGCCCAGGCCCGAATGGCCGCGACCGCTCCAGGGCAGGCGGGGGCTGACGCGATCGCAGCAGTTCCAGTAGGCGCTGCCGGTTTTGAGCTGGCTTAGAATGTCCACCGCCCGCTGCCGATCCGTGCCGTACACCGCCGCTGTTAACCCGTAGGGCGTGTCCTGCATCAGAGCCACGGCTTCGGCGTCGCTGGCCACCCGCTGAATGCCGATCACCGGGCCAAAGGTTTCCTCCTGCATGACGGTCATGGTGTGGTTGACCTCGGTGAGCACCGTGGGGGCAAAGTACCAGCCGGGGCGATTGAGGATTTTACCGCCGCAGCGTAGGGTAGCGCCCTTAGCCAAGGCATCTGCTACCTGATCAGCGAGGACATCCAACTGTGGTTTGCGGCTCACCGGGCCAAGGTAGGTGTTGGGGTCGGTGGGGTCGCCCAGCTTGAACCCCTCCACCGTTTGCAGAAACACCTCCAGAAACTCGTCATAGACATCGGTGTGGACATAGATGCGCTCCACCGCACAGCAGCTCTGGCCGTTGTTGTAGAAGGCGCCATCCGCCAGCCCCGCCGCCGCTACGGCCACATTGGCGTCGGCACATACGTAGGCCGGGTCTTTGCCCCCCAGCTCTAGCTGGGGGCGGATCAGTTTGAGTGCTGCTGCCACAGCGATCTTCTGCCCCGTCGCGTAGGAGCCGGTGAAGAACACGCCATCGATCGGCTGCTCCAGCAGGGCAGCGCCGGTCATCCCCGAGCCGATCACCGGGATGAAAATGTCCTCGGGAATGCCGGACTCGTGGAGTAGGGCGGCGATCGCCCCCCCAGTCAGCGTGGCAAACTCCGACGGTTTGTACAGCACCGCATTGCCCATCAGCAGTGCCGGAACAAACACATTGCCCCCCACAAAGTAGGGGTAGTTCCAGGCCGAAATGTTAGCGACTACCCCCAGGGGCTCTTGGGTGATCACCTCCTCCAGCGCACCACAGCCGGGTAGGGCATGGGCGGGCTCGGCATAGACGGGCTCCGGGGTTAGCACGCGATCGCTGTGGGCGACGAAGAAATCGATCCGCCCCGGTAGAGCCAAGATCTCATTGCGGGCCTGGGTGATGGGCTTGCCAGTTTCCGAGGTCAGCAGAGCCGCCAGGGCATCCACCCGCTCGACCAGCAAGTCCCGAAACCGCAGGATGGGCGAGATGCGATCGGCCAAGGGCAGCGCTCCCCACTCGGGCTGAGCCCCCCGCGCCTGGTTATATTTTTCGGCAACGGCAGCAGGGTTGTCTGCCGGAAGTTCTTGGATCAGCGCCTCGGTGGCGGGGTTGATGATTGAGAGTAGGTCGGCCATATTGCGGGGAGTGAAGTAGGTCGGTGATGACGGTTTTGGCGCGGGGTGGATGGTGGGCACTGCCCACCCTACGGGATCTACATCAATTGCAGAGAAGGACAGGTCACCTGGCAGAACATATGCAGAGAAGGACAGGTCACCTGGCAGAACATAGGTTTAAACCGATGATCAGCAACTCCTTTCCGTGAGGTCCAGGACGACGGAACGTCCTGGTCGAGGGGGTCTGGGGGCTGCGAAATGCCCCCAGCGGCAGGTTTGGCTTCTGACCCAAAATGTGCGCCGCAACATCAAAGGATTTGCAATTTGGAGGATTTACGTGAGTGGTGCATCACTGCGCGGATGCACCCTACGGTTGGCTGGGAAAACGCACCGAGTGTTCAAAAGGCATCCTGGTAGATGGCGTAGAAATCCTCCTCCGTAACCGGTCTCGGATTCAGCGGATGACACCCATCCTTAAGCGCCACCGCCACCAGTGGCCCCAGCCCGTCGGGCGTCACCCCCAACGCCCCCAGCGAAGTCGGCATCCCAATCGCCGCCGATAGCCCCACAATCCAATCCACAAACGCCTGCCCATCGGTCGCCCCCGGCTGCACCACCCGGGCCATCCGCAAAAACCGCTCCGGCTCCGCCGACAGGTTAAACCGCATCGCCGCAGGCAGCATGATGCCATTGGCCAGGCCGTGGTGGGTGTCGTAGACCGTCGAGAGCGCGTGGGCGCAGGAATGGGTAACACCCAGGCCCTTTTGGAATGCGATCGCCCCCATCATCGACGCATTCAGCATTCCCCCCCGTGCCACCAGGTGCGCCGCCGCCGTCGCCTCGTCAAAGACTTCCCCCTCCCTTAGCCGCTGGGCAAAGTCCACACAAGCCTGCAAATTGTGCGCCACTAGATGAATGCCCTCCAGCGCAATGCCATCGCAGAGGGGATTGAACCCCTGGGCCAAAAACGCCTCAACCAGGTGGGTTAGCGCATCCATCCCCGTAGCAGCGGTGATCTTTGCGGGCAGCCCCAGCAGCAGTTCCGGGTCGGCCAGCACCACCCTGGGCAACAACTGCGGGTCAAACATAATCTTCTTCGCGTGGGTGTCGTCGTCGGAGATTACGGTGCTGCGGCCCACTTCGCTGCCGGTACCTGCGGTGGTGGGCAGGGCAACGATGGGCGGAATCGGCTGGTCGATGGGGCGGGTGCTAGCCCCATCTTCGTAGTCGAACAGGTGGCCGGGGTGGTGGGCCATCAGGGCGATCGCCTTGGCCACATCCATGGGCGCACCGCCACCCACCGCCACAATGCCGTCGGCACCGCTGGCTTTCCAGGCCTCAATCCCGGCATTGACCTGGGAGACCACCGGGTTGCCCCAAACCCCGCTAAAGGTGGCGGCTCCGAAATCCGCCAGGGCCGCTTCTAGCTCTGGAAACCAGGGCAGTTGCGCCACATCCTTATCGGTGATAATCAGCACGCGCTGAATGCCGAGGGCGGTGAGTTCGGCGGCGAGTTCACGCCGTGCCCCCGGCCCAAAGCGAATGCGGGTGGGGAAGTTGTAGGTGTAGATGGAAGTCATCGAGAATTACGCCCTTTAAAAGAGGAACCGTAGGGTGCATTCGCGAAGCAATGCACCGCTGTCTTTGAGTGGCTTAAAACCCTGCATGCTCATGAGATCTTGGGGTTGAAGCCAGATCTGCTGCTGGGGCCATTTCGCTGGCCCCAGACCCCCGTCGAGAAGGACGTTCCGCCGTCCTTCACCTCACGGAAAGGAGTTACCGATCATCGGTTTAAACCTATGTCCGACTAATGAATCTGTCCTTCTCTGCAATTGGCTTACTCTGCAATTGGTCTAAGCAACTGTAGGGTGGGCACTGCCCACCACCCATATCAACCACCCGCCAATCATCCCTATCGCAGGGCAAACAACCGTTTGCCCCTACGGAATCTCCTAAATATTCACGTATTGGTTCATCTCCCAGGCGGTGACCTGAGCGTTGAAGGCATTCCACTCCTTGGTTTTCATTTCTAAAAAGGTCTTGGCCCCCAGATCACCTAGGGTTTCCATCAGCAGGCTGTCCTGCTTCAGGGCTTCCATCGCCTCGTAGAGGTTGTGGGGCAGGGTTTGCAGGTCGGGGAACTCGTCGGCGCGGGCAAACAGGTTTTCGTCGATGCGCTGGCCGGGGTCGGTCTGCTGCTGCATCCCCTCCAGCCCGGCGGCGAGGATGCCAGCGGTGGCCAGGTAGAGGTTGGCGGCCCCATCCACCATGCGGCACTCAAACCGGCCCGTATCGGGAATGCGGATCAGGTGGGAGCGGTTGTTGCCGCCGTAGGAGATGTAGCGGGGGCTCCAGGTGCTGCCGCTGGCGGTGGTGCTGGCCCCCAGGCGGCGGTAGGAGTTGCAGGTGGGGGCGCAGAGGGCGGCGAGGCCCTGGCCGTGGGCCAGCACGCCGCCCAGGAAGTGGTAGCCCCGGGGAGACAGCCCGCCCCCATCGGCCCCCTCGGCGAAGGCGTTGGTATCGCCCTGCCACAGGCTGTTGTGGATGTGGCCACCGTTGCCGGTGATGTGGCTGAAGGGTTTGGGCATAAAGGTGGCGACAAAGCCCCGCTGCTCCGCCAGGGTTTTGACCATGTATTTGAAGAACACATGGCGATCGCACGTGGTCTTGGCATCGCAGTAGGTCCAGTTCAGCTCAAACTGGCCGTTGGCGTCTTCGTGGTCGCACTGGTATGGCCCCCAGCCCAGGTCTTCCATGTAGGTGACCAGCGTTGAGATTAGCTCAAACTGCCGCATCAGGTTGAGCTGGTCGTAGCAGGGGCGATCGGCGGTGTCCTTGGGGTCGGCGATCTCGTAGCCCTGCTCGGTTTGCCTGAGCAAGAAAAACTCGGCCTCGACCCCGGTTTTGTAGGTGTAGCCCAGGGCCGCCGCCTGGTCCAGCACCCGGTTGAGCACCATGCGCGGGGCAGCGGGGAAGGGTTCCCCCTCAAAGTACACGTCGCTGGCCAGCCAGCCCACGGTGGGTTCCCAGGGTAGCTGAATCAACGAGTCGGGGTCGGGCACCACGGCGATCTCCGCCGCCTCAGGCCCTAGGCCCAGGTTGGAGGCAAAGGAGCAAAAAAACGCGCCGTCTTTTTCCACTCCGGCGATCTGCGAGGCGGGCACCAGTTTGGCCCGGGTGCCCCCCAGCAAATCGGTGTAAGACACTAAGAAAAACTTGATCCCAAGGGCTTTTGCCCGCTCTGCCAGGTTCTGGACCTGGGTTAACATGCCGACCATAGAACGACTCCGGGAGTTTCAGCCTAGTAAAACAGGCGAGCGAAGTCGCTTTTGTAGCTGTAGATACGAGCCAAACGAAGAGACCTCTCCTGCACTGGTCCTTCTAGCCAGGAATATACCTTCATTTATCCTCCAGAACGGTTTGCCCCAAAGCAAATTCAGCCCCGTTATAGAGGGTCAAATTCTATCCCGCTACCGACCCGGCTGAGCTTAAAAAAACCTAGGTTGTAGGCAATGTTTTGTGCATTTAGTTGAGACTCAACTCTTTTTTGACTGGCATAAAACGCTGTTCTCAATTTGGAATTTAAATCCCATGCGAAGCGATAGAGAAGTCCCTAAAAACTCAAAAAACAACCCCAACGCCAATCCTGATCCGATTACGGGCCAGCCTGGTGCCCATCCAGTTGGGACTGGAGTCGGGGCCGCTGGGGCCGGTGTCGTTGGTACGGCGGTCGGTGGCGTGGTCGGTGGTCCGGTCGGTGCTGTTGTGGGTGCAGCTGTGGGTGCGGTCGCTGGTGGGCTCCTGGGCAAAAACACCGCCGAGCAAATTGACCCCACTATCGAAGACAACTACTGGCGCACAAACTATAAAAACCGTCCCTACGCTGCGTCCGACTACACCTACGATGACTACAGCCCCGCCTATCGCACCGGCTACACAGGGTACAGCAGCTACGCCCAGCAGGGAATGACCTACGACCAGGCCGAACCTCGGCTCAGGGAAGACTACGAGCGGCAGTATAGCGGTCACCGTGTGGGCTGGGACAGCGCCCGTCATGCCAGCCGCGATGCCTGGGACCGGGTCGATCGCAACAACAGCCGCTACCGGGCAGAGGAAGACTACTGGCGCAGCAATTTCTCCTCTCGCCCCTACCGCGAGGCGGACTACACCTACGATGACTACAGCCCCGCCTACCGCACGGGCTACGAGGGCTACAACACCTACTCTGGCCAAGGCCTCACCTTTAGCCAGGCGGAGCCGCACCTGCGGCGCGACTACGAGCGTCGCAATGGCAACGGGCGACTGGGCTGGGAGAAGGCCAAGCACGCTATTCAGGATGCGTGGCACCGCCTGGAGTCAGCGGTGACCAATGACCCTGGCGATCGCGATCGCCGAGTTGACTCAGGCTACGGCGTCAACGTTGGCCAGCCCAACAGCTACGTTGACGATCGCGGCCGCAACCAACCCCCCAGGCCCGACACTGGCACAGCCGATATGCTGTAAAGCCTGAGCAATAGCTAGCCATACGGCACACCCCCCAGGAGCAGACCTGCTCCTGGGGGGTGGTTGTTTAGCTGCAATTCGGCGGCAAGTCTGCCGCCCAGGGACTTGGGCAACGAATTACTTGCCAATCCAGAAAAATCCTGAGATAACTTGATATAACAAGTTTAGTACGCTTCAGTAGGGACAGTCCAGCCGAACTTATCCACTACGGATAAACGACGATGACCCCCCCGAGCGTCCGTCCAAAGGCCAGGTTGAACCCGCTTATGGATATTTTGATTGTTCAACATGTTGAGGCCGACCCGATTGGTATTTTGGGTCGTTACCTGGAGGTAAATGGAGCCTGGCTGCACACCTGGCTGGTGCCTCAGCAGCCCACTCCACCAGCGGGGCACTACGACGGGTTGATCGTACTGGGCGGCCCTATGAATGCCTGTGAAGACGACAACTTTCCCCACCTGGCGCGGGTAATCCAGCTAATTCAAGAATTTCACGATCAGGGCAGGCCGGTGCTGGGCATTTGCCTGGGGGCCCAGCTAATTGCTCGGGCCTTTGGCAGTCGGGTCTACCAAAACGAGAGGCCTGAACTGGGTTTTACGCCCCTGTTTCCGGTAACGGCGGCGGGCGAAGCCTGGATTCAGGACTATCCGCCAGGCATGCCGATGATGCAGTGGCACTTTGACACCTTTGACTTGCCGACTGGAGCCCAGCTGCTGCTAACCAATGACGTCTGCGCCAATCAAGCATTTCGCCTGGGCAGTCACACCTACGGCTTGCAGTTTCATCCCGAGGTCACGCCCGAAATTGTGATGAACTGGATTGCCTTCAAGACTGACTGGATTGAGGCCCATTACCCCCACCTGTTTGAGGAGCTACGGGAGCAGTTGATCCTGCACTGGGTGCAGTCGGCCCAGTTCACCGAAAAGTTAGCCAATGCCTGGTATAGCCAGGTCGTTGCTGCCGCCCAGACGGTTTCCCTACTGCGGCAGACCTGAGTCAGCCCAGGGGCTCGCTGCTGTGTGCTGGATGACCTGCCTCGTCCAGCCTGCTCAGTGCGTTGATTTTCTCCCCAGCGCTGGGAGGTCACGGTTGTTGTGAGGATTAAAGGTCATGGTCTATCCCGATATTCAGCCGCTTTCTGCCGAACTCCAGGCCCTCCAGCAGCGGTTGGAGCAGCAGGGGGTGAAGTATGCCCTGGCCAGCTTTGTGGATATCCACGGGCTCTGCAAGGGCAAGGTGGTGCCCCTGAGCCACTTCGATCGCATGATGCAGGGCTCCGAGCTGTTTACCGGTGCGGCCCTCGACGGCGTCCCCCAGGAGATTAGCGACGACGAAGTGGGCACCATGCCCGACCCCGCCAGCGCCACGGTGCTGCCCTGGAACCCGGAGGTGGTGTGGTTTGCCAGCGATCTGTACCTGGCGGGGCAGCCCTTCGAGGCCTGCTGCCGCACCATTCTGCGGCGGGCGCTGGACCAGGCGGCGGCCATGGGCTACCGGTTTAACCTGGGCATCGAGACCGAGTTTTTTATCCTCAAAGATACCGAGACCGGGTTTGGGCCGGTGAGCGATCGCGACACCCTAGCCAAAGCTGCCTACGCCATCCCCACGGTGCTCGACAACTACAAAATCCTCGACACCATCGTCAGCGCCATGAACGGCCTGGGCTGGGATGTGTACTCCTTTGACCACGAAGATGCCCAGGGCCAGTTTGAAACCGACTTCACCTACTGCGACGCCCTGACCATGGCCGATCGCCTGACGTTCTTTCGGCTGATGGTGAAGGAACTGGCCCGCGCCCAGGGCTACTTCGCCAGCTTTATGCCCAAACCCTACGCCAACCAGACCGGCAGCGGTGCCCACTACAACATGTCCCTGGCGGATCTCGAAACCGGCCAAAACCTGTTTGAAGACCCCACCGACCCCTGCGGCCTCTCCAAGCTGGGCTACCAGTTCATTGCTGGGGTGCTGAAGCATGCCAAGGCAATCGTCGCCGTCACCTGCCCCACGGTGAATAGCTACAAGCGGCTGGTGCGCCAGGGCAGCATGTCGGGCTTTACCTGGGCGCCGGTCTACATCTGCTACGGCAACAATAACCGCACCAACATGCTGCGCATTCCCATGGGCGGGGGCCGGGTGGAGTGCCGCGCCGCCGACATCTCCACCAACCTATACCTGGGGGCGGCGATGATTTTGGCCGCTGGGCTGGAGGGCATCCGCGAAGGGCTGGACCCGGGTGAACCCCACCGCGAGAACATGTACACCTATCCTTTGGCTGAGCTAACGGCCATGGGCATCGACACCCTGCCGCGCACCCTGGGGGAGGCGATCGCCGCCTTTGCCGCCGACCCCCTCAGCGAAGCGGTGATGGGGCCACTGATGTATAAAACCTACGTGGATTTCAAGACCCAGGAGTGGGAGGAATACCACAGCCACATCTCCGACTGGGAAATTCAACGCTACCTGAAATTTTTCTAGGGATTCTAGAGAACGCCTGGCGATCGCCTGCAATGCCTACCCTGGCTGCCCTCGTCCCCTTGCCCTGGTGCCCCAAGGCAGGGTCTGATTTCCCCGCTTGGGCAACCTGTTTGAGCTTGGCCTGCTTGAGCCTACTGTCTTGCTCTCCGGTAGCACCCACCAGGCCATGTAATAATTATCACAGGGCAGGCGGACAAGGCTGAAGAATTACTACAGGGTTTTGCGGATCTCAAGGGAGAGTATGGTAGAAAATACACAGATACTGATCATTGAAAAGAGCCAATGGCTTGCCCCCCCCATAGACAGCCCAGACGGCGGCAACAGCTCCTGTTGGGAGTCTTAAGTATTACTACGGTCTTGCTGGTATCTTTTGCGGCCAGTGCTATCCCCGTGCGGGTCGATCGAGGCCTGGTGGTCAGTCGAGTGCAGGGCGACGTCACCCTGCTGCGTCCGGGGCGGTCAACAGCGGCCCGAGTCGGTGACCACCTCGGGGCGGTAGGTGACGGCCTGCGCACGGGCACGCGGTCTTCGGCGGTTCTCAACGTCGATACCGATGTCGGGTTTTTGGACGTTTCTGAGCGCACTGAGCTACGGATTCGCACCCTGGAAATGGCTGCTGATGGTGGACGCATTACCCATCTCACCGTGCCCCGTGGGCAGGTGAGAACGCGGCTGCGGCGCTTTACCCACGAGGGTTCGCAGTTTGAAATCGAAACCCCTGCGGGCATTAGCGGGGTGCGCGGCACTGAGTTTGGGGTCAACGTGCAGGACGATGGCAAGACCGGCATCGCCACCTTGAGCGGAGCCGTAGACACAACGGCGGTAGGAGAGACCGTGGCGGTGCCTGCGGGGTTTCAAAACCTGATTTTCCCCGGAGAGCCGCCTACCGAGCCCGTGCCCCTGCGGGATGACCCAGGTCTGGAGTACGAGCGACGGGTGATTTTTGAGCGCGGTACTCGTTTCGTCACGCTGATAGGCCGCGTTGACCCGGTCAACACGGTGTTTGTGGATGGAGCCCCACAGACCGTCGATCGCCAGGGAGAGTTTCGCCTCACCCGTCTGGCGACGGCCCGGTTGCGAGTCGAGGTTGTAGTGATCACTCCCCTTGGCCGCCAGGAAATCCATGAGATCTACCTTCTCTAACCTGTTTCGGCAGAGTTTGTTAGCCCTGCTACCTGTAGGTGTTGCTGGTTTGGTAGTGGTAGGTTTCAGCGAGTTGGGCCTGCTACTGCCCATAGTTCAGGCCGAATATGGTTTGCGGTTTCGCCTGCGGGGGGAGCGCCCCTGGGCCAACCAGGTGGTGCTAATCGCCATCGATGACGCCAGCCTGGCGGCATTGGGATCGTTTCCCTGGCCGCGCCAGCGGTATACCGAACTGCTGGGGCGACTCCAGAGGGGGTCGCCCCAGGTGATTGTTTTTGATCTGGTGTTTAGCGAGGCCAGTCCCGACGATGGGGCCTTTGCCGAGGCGATCGCCACTCACCCCGCCGTCATTTTGGCTTCGGCCTGGAACCGCCAGGGGCAGCCCCTGGGGCCAACTCCCCCCCTGGCCGCTGCGGCCCTGACCAGTGGACACATCCTGCAGCAGCACCAGGGCGGCTACATTCACAGCGTGACCCCCGAGCTGGGGGAACAGCCCGCCCTGGCCATCGCCACCGCAGAGGCCCTGAGCCTGAGCCAGCAGGCTGTTCCTCTGCCGCCGCTTGATCGGCCCCTGTGGGTCAATTGGCCTGGCCCCAGCACCCGTCTGCACACCTACTCCTTTGTTGATGTGCTTGAAGGGCGGGTGGCGCCCCAGGCCTTTGAGGGTAAGGTGGTGCTGATTGGGGCTACAGCCCTGGGCCTCGACGACTGGGTCACCCCGTTTGACCGTGACCCACCCGCCAGTGGGGTGTACCTGCACGGAGCCCTGATCGACAATTTGCTTCACCAGCGCTGGCTCAAGCCGCTGCCGGGGAGCTGGGCCGGAGCGCTGGCTATGGCCTTCGCCCTGGCGGTGGTGTTCCAGCGGCGGCTGCCCCACGGCACTCTACAGGGCACCGTGTGGCGGCGGGTCGCCCTGATCGGTGGCCTGGTCATCCTCTGGTGGGGGCTGGCCCTGGCTCTGTTTGGGGTTAACCTCTGGCTGCCGGTGGTGGGGCCAGGGCTGATGGCCGTGACGGTGGGTAGTTTGGGTATCGCCCAACAGCTGGGGCAGCAAAATCGGTGGCTACGGGAGCTAACGGCTGGGCTGCAGCGCCGCTACGGAGCCATGCTGGTGCTGCCCCCCCTACCGGCCCTGCCCCAGGAGGAACGGATAGAGCCACCTGGGCTCTCCTCTCGGGTGGCTCAACTGGTCGATCTGACCCAGCAGCTGGGGCGATCGCAGGCGATTCAGGCGGCCATTGCCCGCAGCCTCCCCCTGGGGCTGGTGGCGGCTGCGGCCGATGGCACCGTGTGGTTTGCCAACCCTCTGGCCACCGACTGGCTGGGACTGACGGCGGGGGACAACCTGAATGCCAGTCCCCTGGCCGACTGGTTTGACCCAGGGGGCTGGTCGGCTCTGTGGCAGCGGGTGGTGGCGGCTCAGCCGGTGCCCACCCAGGTCAGGCAGCGGGGCGATCCCAAGGCCGCGAACCGCTGGTACGAGCTGCGGCTGGAGCCCCTGACCGCCGAAGATAACCTGCTGGTCGCCGGGGAGCGGGGGGCGATCGTCTTGATTGAGGACATCACCTACCGTCAGCACATGGAAACCGAGCTGCGCCGGCTCAACGAGAGCCTGGAGGACCAGGTGCAGGTGCGCACCCGGCAGCTAGAGCAGCTCAACCGATCGCTGCACGAGCAGATTGCCGAGCGCCAGGAGGCCCAGAACCAGCTGGCCTACGAAGCCCTGCACGATGCGCTGACCGGACTGCCCAACCGCCGCCAGTTTCTCAGCCACCTGAGCGCCCAATTTGGCCAGCCCCAGGATGAGCGCTTTGCGGTGCTGTTTCTCGACTGCGATCGCTTCAAGCTGATCAACGACTCCTTTGGCCACTGGGTTGGCGATGAACTGCTGAAGCAGGTGGCCACCATCGTGCAGGATTGTGTGCGCCCCACCGATGTAGTGGCGCGCTTTGGGGGCGACGAGTTCACCATTTTGCTGACCACCCTGGAGCAGGTCGAGGATGCGATCGCGGTGGCCCAGCGCATTCGCCAGCGGTTTGCCCAGCCTCTGAGCCTGGCCGGGCAACAGCTGTTTACCAACACCAGCATTGGCATTGTGATCGGCGGTTCCCAGTACCACCACCCCGACGAACTGCTGCGCGACGCCGATACCGCCATGTACCAGGCCAAGGTCAATGGCCTCGGCTACGCGCTGTTTGCCCCCGATATGCACCTGGATGTGCGCCGATCCCTTCAGATTGAGACATCACTCCGGCTGGCCCTGGAGCAGCAGGAATTCCAGCTCCACTACCAGCCGATCGTTGGCCTTATGTCCCAGCATCTGATGGGCTGTGAGGCGCTGCTGCGCTGGCGACACCCCTCACGGGGGCTGCTGTCGCCCAGCGATTTTTTGACCATTGCCGAAGAGTCTGGGCTGATGGTACCGATTGGTGGCTGGGTCCTGCGGGAAGCCTGCAATCAAATGCAGCGCTGGCGTCGTCGCCTTCTCATGCCTGCGGATGCAGTCATGAGTATTAATCTGTCAACGACTCAGTTTTTGCAGCCCGACCTGGTCGCCGTGATTGAAGACAGCTTGGCGGTTAGCGGCTTGCCCCCGGCCAACCTCAAGCTCGAAATCACCGAAACCGTGGTGATGGAAAACCCGGCTCAGGCTGTGCAGATGATTCAGGCGCTGCGCGATCGCGGCATCCGGCTCAGCATTGACGACTTTGGCACCGGCTACTCCTCCCTGGGCTACCTGCAGCAGATCCCCGTCGACATGCTCAAAATCGATCGCAGCTTCATCGACAGAATCCATCAAAGTTCCCAGCAGTACGGCATCGTCGAAGCCATCCTTCGCCTCGCCACCCACCTCAACATCCAGGTCATTGCCGAAGGGATTGAGCAGTCTGCCCAGCTGCAGGCGCTCAACCGGCTGGGCTGTGAATTTGGTCAGGGGTATCTCTTTGCCCGCCCCCTCAGCGTCAGTCAGTTCAGCCAGTACCTGCGAGGGGAGAGGGGAAGCCGAGAGCGGTAAAAGAGCGCCCAGGGACTGCACACTCCCCAGGCGCTCTGGACCTTTGCGGATGTAGTCAGGGTGGTAAACAGACCGTTACCCAGGGGATCACCCGGCTACGGGCTTGGGCTTCACATTGGCCGGGTCAAAGATGCCCTTAGGAATAATGCCGTGCACGCCCCAGTTGCCGTCCACCACCTGGGTTATGGCAAAGTCGGCCCCCACGGTAATCAGCGAAAACGCTTCGTCTTCAGTGAGGTTCATGCCGTTCATCAAGAAGTCGCGCAGCTTGGCCGAGCTATCCTTGAGCGCCGGGTCCAGGGAAGACAGCGTGTAGATTTCGCTCTGGGCATCATCGCCTAGGGCTTCAAGATAGTTGGGGAAGGTAAAGCCGTGGACAATCCAGCTGTCCGGGGTTTCAAGCAGCGGGTAATTGACTCCTTCGAGAATGGTGCCCGCCAGATCCGCCTGCTTGTGCAGCACGAACTGGAACACGCCGGTAATTGAGGTCTCAATGGCGGTGCCATCCAGCTCAGAATCGCCCTGGGAGGCGTGGGCGTCACCGCCGGAGAACAGCGCCCCCGGCACCGCCACCGGATAGTACATGGCGGTACCAATGCCAATGTTGCGGTTGTCGATGTTGCCACCAAAGTAGCTGGGTGGAATCGAGTCGACTACCTCCGCCTCGCTGGGGGCCACCCCCATGGAGCCCAGGTGCAGGCGTAGGGGCACCTTTACCCCTTCCAGGGTTTCGCCAATTTCGGTCACGGTGTCGTGATCAACAATGATGCCGGGGTAGTCGATAGTTTCATGCACCGTACCGTCGGGGGTGGTTTGGGGCGTCCACTGGTAGCGGTAGAGGGCGGTGGCGTAGTCCTGCTCCCCGGTGGCGTCCATCTCATAGAGGGTGATCACTTCGCGAGGGGCAGGCTCTTCGCGGTGGTTGTCGTACTGGAAGCCCCACCAGGCGGCGGCGTTGGATCCGTAGGTTTTGGTGGGGTCGCTGCCGCTGGGCCGCAGCTTCAGGTCAACCATCCTCACCTCCAGCAGGTCGCCCGGCTCGGCCCCGCACACGTAGACCGGACCCGTGAGAATGTGTACGCCGGGGCCGCGATCGCTGATGGTCTTTTCCTCCGCCGTCCAGTTGTAGATCGCCTCGATCGCTGGGTCACCTGCAATCATGCGATCGTAGTCGTCGCCCGCGTGGTGGGTAATGGTCTCTAGGGTCACGTAGTCTTGGGAATTGATCGCAACGACTGGGGCCAGATTTTTGCTGTAAAAGCCCCAGTGCACCGTTTCGGGGCTAGCGGCCACCTGGTAGTGGCGGGGGCTGCTAGAAGCGTTAGAGCAGCTTGTAGGCAGCGTGCTTTCGAGGGGAGGCACCGCCGCGCTGGCCCGGGGCATGCCCGTAGGCAAAAAGCTGGCCCCAAAGCAGAGAACGACCGTGGCAACAAACAACGACGGCCACAGCTTCGGCCACCGTTTTTTGCGATTTTCAGACATTTTAAGTCTCCTGCGAGAATTTTTGACCATAAACCTCCCCTATGGTTCTGCATCAGGTGTCTCGCTTCTGTATACTGAGAAACTTAATTTTTCCAGGTTCCCATGACAAGGGAAATCTGCTGCACAGACCCCAGGGTGCTTGTAGGGGTAGACTGATTTGCACAGCGCCAAGGGCAGAAGAACCCTGGGGTCTCGCCTGCGACAACTCTCTTTAGAGGTAGGAACCAGAGGGACAGCGTAAAAAGAATACGCGCCCGGAAACCAGGTTTCTTCGGCGCGCCCCAGAGGACCTATTTGTCGCCCCAGAAACCCAGTTTTTCTATCTACCTAGGAGTCTGCCAAGCCAAAGATGACAGATTGGCGGGGCTCACGGTACACGGTGTACGGTTCACGGCAGTCCTTAAACCGTACACCGTGTACCCTGCACCGTTAGACGGTTGGAGCCTGTCACAATCAGGTTGGTCAAGTACTAGGGCAGACAGTCCATGTAGTTCTCCACATCCCAGTTAGTAGTGGTGGCCAAAAAGCGGATCCACTCATCCCGCTTGTACTGGTCGTAGAGGCGGTACATCTCCCCCGGCAGCGCCGATTTGATTACCTCGTCGGAGGCCAGGGCATCCAGCGCTTCACCCAGGGACATGGGCAGCTTTTTCACCTGCTTGCCGCTGTCCATCGCCTCGTAGATATTGCGCTGCTCTGGCTCGCCGGGGTCGAGCTGGCGGCTGAGGCCGTCGTCAAAGGCCTTGAGCATGGCGGCGGCCATCAGGTAGGGGTTGACCATGGAGTCAACCGCCCGATACTCAAAGCGACCGGGGGCGGACACTCGCAGGCCACAGGTGCGATTTTGGTAGCCCCAGTCGGAGTACACCGGAGCCCAAAAGCCCGCATCCCACAGGCGGCGGTAGGAGTTGACCGTGGAGCAGCCGATCGCCGTCAGGGCGGGCAGGTGCTCAATCACGCCGCCGATGCAGTGCAGCCCCACCGGGCCAGGAATGCGTTTGGAGGTGCCCTCCACCGGCATGAAGGTATTCTCGCCGCCCCGGTGGTAGGTGTAGTTGCCCTCCAGACCGGGCAGGCTGTCAAAGCCAAACATCTTGATCGCCGGTTCACCGCCGCGCCACAGGGACAGGTTATGGTGGCAGCCCGAGGCCGACACCCCCATAAACGGCTTCGACATGAAGCAGGCGATCAGGTTAAACTCGCGGGCCACCTGGGCGCAGATCTGGCGGTAGGTGGTGAGGCGATCGCAGGTCCTGAGCGCGTCGTCGAACATAAAGTTCAGCTCTAGCTGTCCCGGCGCGTCCTCGTGGTCGCCCTGGATCATGTCCAGGCCCATGGCCCGGCTGTACTCGATCACCCGCAGAAAGACCGGGCGCAGCTCCTCAAACTGGTCGATGTGGTAGCAGTTGGGCTTGGTGACGCCGCCGTCGGGCCTGCCGTCGGGCCCTTTTTTCAGCCACATCATCTCGGGTTCGCAGCCGTGGCGCAGCTGCAGGCCGTGCTTCTCCTGAAATTCCGTGTGGATGCGCTTGAGGTTGCCGCGACAGTCGCCGGTCAAAAACGCCGCCGCATCCACCTCCTCTTCGCGGTTGCGGAAGCAGACGCAGTAGACCCGGGCCACCCGCTTATCCCAGGGCAGCTGACAAAAGGTCTCCGGGTCGGGGATGGCAACGAGTTCGGCGGCCTCTGGCCCGTAGCCCAGGTACTGGCTGTTGCGATCCATCGCCAGGTTGACCGTCGCCCCGTAGACCAGCTGAAAGCCGTTCGCCGCCGTAGCTTCCCAGTAGTCGGCCGGAATGCCCTTGCCGACAATGCGTCCGGTGACCGAAATGAACTGGTAGTAGATGTACTGAATCCCCAGTTCGTCAATTTTGGCCCGCACTTGCTTGACCAGCTCATCGCGCCCCTCGGCGACGACGTAGCGCTCCAGATCCGTCGAGGTGTCAACCCGTGTCAGCACTCCAGTCACCGTGAGACCTCCTAAGCTTTGGATAAAGCGGTTATGGCTGGTTTCAGTAAAGCCAACTTGTTATGACAAGTTTGTAGCCTTTGATACGTCGATCTAGAAACCTGAAGGGGGCTGATATCCAATCCTGTCTGGTTGGCCCCGATTCAGTCGGGCGAAGGGCATCGAGCCTGCTCGGCTACGGCAATGCGCTACGGGCTCAATGTTTTCGAACCAGGTTCCGCGGGTCGGAGCTGGCAGGAGACGGAGCTGGAGTGGTGTCAAGGGCCAATAAAAAAAGCCGCCCTGATGATAGTCAGGGCGGCTTTCAAGCTAAGTCAGGTGATCATCGCCACCTGGTGTTGGGCGATCGCTTAGTAGTCGAAGTCGCCGCCCATGCCAGCGCCAGCGGGAGCGCCTTCTTTGGGTTCGGGCAGATCGACCACGATGCACTCGGTGGTCAGCACCATACCGGCGATGGAGGCCGCATTCTGCAGGGCAGAGCGGGTCACCTTGGCGGGGTCAACAATACCGGCGTCAAACATGTCGACAAACTCGCCGTTGGCGGCGTTGTAGCCAACGTTGAAGTCCTTCTCTTTGACCCGCTCGGCGATCACAGCACCGTTCTGGCCAGCGTTTTCGGCAATGCGCATCAGCGGCGCGGCCAGGGCGCGGGCAACAATGCTAGCGCCGGTGTGCTCTTCGGCGCTGAGGTTGGCATCAACCCAGGTGATCAGGTCGGGCACCAGGTGGGCCAGGGTGGTACCGCCGCCGGGGACGATGCCCTCTTCCACAGCCGCCTTGGTGGCGTTGATGGCGTCTTCCAGGCGCAGCTTGCGGTCCTTCATCTCGGTTTCGGTGGCAGCCCCGACCTTGATTACGGCCACACCGCCGGAGAGCTTGGCCAGGCGCTCCTGGAGCTTCTCTTTGTCGTAGGTGGAGTCGGTCTCTTCGATCTGGCGACGGATCTGCTCACAGCGGGCCTTGACATCCTTCTCGTTGCCTTCGGCGACAATGGTGGTGGTGTCTTTGGTGATGGTGAGGCGGCGGGCCTGACCCAACATGTCGAGCTTGGTGTTGTCGAGCTTGAGGCCGGTGTCTTCAGAGATCACCTGACCACCAGTCAGCACGGCGATGTCTTCGAGCATGGCTTTGCGGCGATCGCCAAACCCAGGCGCTTTCACAGCGGCCACGTTCAGCACACCGCGCAGACGGTTGACCACCAGGGTGGCCAGGGCCTCTTTCTCAATGTCTTCGGCAATGATGATCAGGGGGCGACCGGAGCGAGCCACTTGCTCTAGCACGGGCACCAGATCCTGCACCAGGGCAATTTTCTTGTCGGTGATCAGGATGTAGGGCTCATCCAGCACCGCTTCCATACGCTCGGTGTCGGTGACAAAGTAGGGGGAGACATAGCCCTTGTCGAAGCGCATGCCCTCGGTGACCTCCAGTTCGGTGGTCATGGACTTGCCCTCTTCCAGGGAGATGACGCCTTCGCGGCCCACTTTCTCCATGGCTTCGGCGATCATGGCACCGACTTCTTCGTCGTTACCGGCGGAGATGGAGCCGACCTGGGCGATGGATTTGGAGTCTTCCACCGGGCGGGCGTGCTCAGCAATTTTCTCCACCAGGAAGGCGGTGGCCTTGTCAATGCCGCGCTTCAGCGAAATCGCGTTGGCACCAGCGGCCACGTTGCGCAGACCTTCTTTGACGATCGCGTGGGCCAGCACGGTAGCGGTGGTGGTGCCGTCGCCAGCAGCGTCATTGGTTTTGCTGGCGGCCTGACGAATCAGGGCCACACCGGTATTCTCGATGTTGTCCTCGAGCTCAATTTCTTTGGCGATGGTGACACCGTCATTGACGATTTGGGGGGCACCAAATTTCTTTTCGAGCACCACGTTGCGGCCTTTGGGGCCGAGGGTGACGGCCACAGCTTCGGTCAGAATGTCCATCCCTTTTTCGAGGGCGCGACGGGCGTTTTCGTTGTAAACAATGCGCTTAGCCATGGAATCGATTTTCTCCGCAAGAAGAGTTAGGAGTGAACGGGAACGTGTCGGTCAGACGGTTTTGGTCAGAGGGGGGAGGCAAACGGCGGGTTTCAGCGGTTAGGAGGGCTGGGCAAGGCGATCGCAAAACCCAATAAAATCCGGCGTAGTCAGTGGTGGGCAGTGCCCACCCTACGCGGCCAAAATTCACCAGCTAAAATCCAAAATTGGGCCTAGCCCAGCACCGCCAGAATGTCCTTCTCAGACAGCAGCACAAATTCGTCGCCGCCCAGCTTGATATCGGTACCGGCGTACTTGGAGTAGAGCACCTTGTCGCCAACCTTGACTTCCATAGCCTGGCGGCTGCCCTTGTCATCGGCTTTGCCGGGACCTACGGCGGTAATTTCGCCCACCTGAGGCTTTTCCTTGGCAGTGTCGGGTAGCAGAATGCCGCCAGCGGTGGTCTCTTCGGACGCACTTACTTTAATCAAAACTCGATCGGCTAGGGGCTTAACGCTAGATGCCGCCAACGTGATAGCTGCCATACAATGCTTCTCCGAATTTGCTATTAAGACAGCGCCTGAGGGACATACCCTACGCAATACAGGCGCACCACACAGACTTTAGAGCTTAGCACTCACAAGCTCCGAGTGCTAATTTACGGCGCGGAGGGGGGCGATCGCAACGCGGAGACCTGTACGGGTTCCCGAACTGGGGGGATGAGTGGGAGGGTGGATGGGTAGGAGGGTGGATGGGAGGGAGGGAGGGAGGGTGGGTGGGTGGATGGGTGAGGGAGAGAGGGTGGATGGGTGAGGGAGAGAGGGTGGATGGGTGAGGGAGAGAGGGGGGCGATCGCGGTCAGAATCGGGCTGGGAATGGCTGCGTTTGAACGCTTATAGTATTTATCTCCTCAGAGCAATGGCTATGTCCTTTTTGCCCGGTTCCAAGGTTTGGCTGCCCGTGCTGACCAGCTTTCTGTTTGCCGGTAGCTTTGTGGCGGGCAAGTACACCACGGTGGACCTGGGACCGCTGACGACATCTCTGCTGCGCTACGTGATTGCGATGGTGGTGCTGGGGCTCTTGATCAGCCGTAGTGCTCGGCCGAGTAAGGCGCTAACGGTGGCGCGATCGGACTGGGGTGCCATGGCGCTGCTGGGGCTGTTTGGGGTGGTGGGCTACCACTATTTTTTCTTTCTCAGCCTGCGCTACACGGCCACCGCCAACACTGCCATTATCAACGCCTTTAACCCGGTGGTGACTGGGGTGATGGCGGCTCTGTTCATTGGCGAACGGCTGACCCGCCGCCAGTACGCAGGCATTGTGCTGGCGCTGCTGGGGGTGCTGACGCTGCTGACGCGGGGTAACCTGACTAACCTCTTGACCCTGGAGCTAAACCGGGGCGATGGGCTGATGCTGTGCGCCGTGCTGTGCTGGGTGGTGTATTCGCTAATCATCAAGCAGCTGAGCCAGCGCTACTCGGGGCTGACGATCACCTTCTATGCGGCGGTGGCGGGGGTGGGGCAGCTGCTGGGGCTGGCTGCCGCCGAACGCTGGTGGCAGCAGCTCACCCTCGTCTCCTGGAACTCGCTCCTGGCCATTGTCTATATGGGGGTGGCGGCTTCGGGGGTTGCCTACCTGCTGTTTAACCTCAGCATTCAGCAGGTGGGGCCGACCCGCACCGCCAGCGTGGTCTACAGTTTGGTGCCGATTTTTGTGGCGGCCCTGGCCTGGCTGTTTTTTCGGGAGCCGCTAACCGCCCCTATGGTGGCCAGTATGGGGCTAATCTTGCTGGGCGTAAATGTCGTGCTGAGTCTGCCCAAAGTGTGAGTGAGAGGAAATTAGCGTTCGCTATGCTGAGCATAGTTTGTGCCAGCTTATTTTTTGCCGGGAGGCATTATGGCATCGCTAATATTGTCTTTTTTGAGCCCAATTTCTGCCCTGATTGGCCCCATTAACCTGTTTGGCAGCACCGTTCTGCTGGGAGGATTTGGCGATGATCGGCTCATTGGGGGCGACGGAGACGAGATTTTGATTGGCCTGGGGGGTAACAACCAGTTGTTTGGGGGTGGGGGCAACGATCGCCTCTATGGTGGACCAGGCAACGACCTGCTGGACGGCGGCCTGGGCCAAAATCGCCTTGTCGGCGGGGCAGGACAGGATACCTTTGTGCTGAGAAACGATGGCCGGGTCGATACCGTGGTGGATTTTACCCCTGGGGTCGATCGGTTTTTGCTGCAGGGCGGATTGAGTCTGGGGCAGATTGCGATCGCCCAGCAGGGGGGCAACACCACCCTGCGCTACCTGAACCAGCCAGAACCTAGCGTCATTCTGCTCAACGTGGAGGCCACCAGCCTGACGCCGGAGAGCTTTCAAACCCAGGCGCTGGTGCCCAGCTTCAACAGCCTGACCATTTTTGGCGACAGCCTCTCCGACCCCGGCAACCTGTTCCGGCTCACCGGCTTTTTCCCGCCCTTTCCCTACTCCCAGGGGCGATTTTCCAACGGCGATATCTGGGTGGACTACTTGGCGAGTGACCTGGGGCTAGAGCCAGCCCAGGTGCAAAATTTTGCCCTCGGAGGAGCCACCACGGGCCGCGACAACGGCCTCGATCCGCTGATTGGATCGATTACAGGCATCGATCCCAACCTGCCGGGGCTGCTGGACCAGGTGGATAGCTATCTCGGTAGCCTGGGCGAGGGAGCGGCCAACCCCGATGGTCTGTACGTGGTGTGGGCCGGGGCCAATGACCTGTTTAACCTGCCCAGCGACCCCGCCGCGATTCCGGCCTTTCTAGCCAACTCGGTGCAGAATATTGCCACGGCGATCGGCAGTTTGGCGGCGCGGGGGGCAGACACCTTCCTGGTGCCCAACCTGCCCAACCTGGGCCTCACCCCCCGCACCCTGCTCGACGGCACCAGCCAGCAGGCTACGGCCCTGAGCCTGGGGTTCAATGGGGGGCTGGCCAATGCCCTCACGGCGCTAGAGCAAGCTCTGCCCATTGACATCATTCCGGTCGATCTGTTTGGGCTCACCAACGAGATCATTGGCGCGCCGGCAGAGTTTGGCTTTACCAATGTCACCGACCCACTGTTCAACCCGTTGCTGCCCAATGGCCCCGACCCACTGCTGCTCAACGACCCCGGCTTTTTCTGGTGGGATCAGCAGCACCCGACAACGCGAGTCCACGACCTGCTATCGGACGTGTTTCAGGTCGCCCTGGTGGAGGCTGGTTACGTACAGGCTGGGGCCGACCTGCTGCCGACCCTGAGCGCTGGGTTCGAGGCCGACTGGCTGCCCCAGGGCACAAGCAACCTGGCTGAAGCGACCGCAAACGCTCTGGTGCCCAGCCCGGAGGCTTGGCTGGCGGTGAGTGCCGATCTGGGGTGATGGTATCTGGGTGACGGTACCTGGGCGCCAGGGGGTGGAATATCAGACAGAGGCCGTTAGCGTGATGGATGCGGGGCCTCTGTCTGTCCCTGGGCGGCTGATTTAATAGCTTTCGTCGGTGGTGACGGTGTGCAGACCCAGGTCGTGGTTGGCTCGGTTGAGGCGATCGGCGATCGCGCGCCGCCATTTCAAACTGATGGTGTCGTCGGCCAGCACTTCCTGGGCCTCTTCGCGGTATTTGGCACTTTGCACGGTATCGACCTCTTCAAGCTGCTTGAGGTGCTCAAATACTTCTTTGGGAGTCGTCATAGCGGTTGTCCTCTTGATCAGGGGCTGGGGCAACCTGGGCCACAGGACCGAGGTTGCGGGCGCATCCCACCATTTTCTGAAAAGCCCAACCCAACCGCTACTGTTCCCAGCTGAACCTTTACGCCCTGACAAATTTTGTTGTGCTTCGCAACAGGCTGTTGCACTTCGCACCAGCGGATCCGTCTGCCCAAATCTCCGCCCACTGTCCTGGGCTGAATGGGGTGATTCTTCGGTGTGTGTTCAATCCCTGGTCAGTTAATAATTGAACCGGGATGTTTGTTCGAGCCGATTCCATGTCTAGGCTAAAACCAGACAGGGGCATTGCGGAGGAGAGAGCCAGGCATGGAGACGGCTGCCAATGGGGCGATCGCAGCGGCGTATTTCATTATTCCCCTGACGCTGCTGCCGCTGCTGCGGTGGAGCAAGCGCGAGGTTTGGCTCAACCTGCTGTTGATGATTTTGTTCGTCTTCAGCTGCGGCGTGGGACACACCCTAAGCGCCCTGCACCTGCACAGCACCCGCTGGCACTGGGTGACGGCGGGAATTTCCTGGACGGCGGTGGTGGCCTTACTCGCCAGCCAGACGCGCCTGCGCTACCTGAGCGAAACCTTTAGTCTGCTGGAGGCCACCTGGGATCAGGCCCTGACCGGCAAAATGCTTTACGAACGCAGCGGCGACGACCTCACCCTGCTCAAGCTCAACCCTGCCGCCCTGGGCATCACTAATAATTTGCTCAGGCCGGGCGATCGCCTCTGCGAAAAAATGCCTGTCCACCGCCAGCCGGTCTACCCCTACCAGGAGTCCCTCATCGATCTCTACTTTCAGACCCTGGAGTCAGGAGAATCGCGGCGGCTAGAGTTTCACTACAAGGGCGAGGTTTCTGGCTGGTACACCACCCTTGTCACCCCCCTGTCGGATCAGCTGCTCTACCTCACGTTTGCCGAAGTGAGTGGCGTTATCCACGACCCCCTGACGGGCCTCTACAACCGCCGGGTGCTCGATATGGAACTGGCCACCTGGGATATCTGCCTTTTCATTGACCTCGATCGTTTTAAGCTGATCAACGACCAGCGGGGCCATTTCTTGGGGGATGAGTTGTTGAAAGCGGTCGCTGGGGTACTGCAAGATCAGGCCCAGCGCTATGGCGGCATTGCGTTACGCAACGGTGGCGACGAATTTCTGCTGCTGCTGCCTGCGGCGGACGCCGCTGCTGAGCCCTACCCTACCCCCGCCGCGATCGCGGAAGATGTGCTGGTTAATATTCTCGCGATTGAGGTTGAGGGCATCAGTATTAGCGCCTCCATTGGCGTTGCCAGCGGCACCGTCGAGGCGTTTGGGGAAGACACCCCGATCAACCGTCTGCTTCAGGCCGCCGAAACCGCCCTGCGGGAGGCCAAACGCAACCGGCGTTCGAATCTGCCCCAGCACCGCATTCAGGCGTGGAATAGCGATCTGGCTCGACGGCGGCTGCGTCAGATCACCCTGGAGGCTTACCTGGAGCAGCGCAGCAGTGAGCTGGAGTTCTGGCTCGCCTACCAGCCCATCTGCTGTATGGAAACCGGCACGATTGTCGGAGCCGAAGCCCTGATCCGGTGGGACTCGGCTCACCTGGGTCGGGTGTCGCCCTCGGAGTTTATTCCGGTGGCCGAGGCGACAGGGCTGGTGCACCGCATCAGCGACTGGGTACTCAGCCACGCCCTGGAGCAACTGGCCCGGTGGCAGGAGATCTCGCCCCAGTTCAATCTCTCGGTCAACATCAGCCCCCTGGAGCTGGAGGACGACGACTTTTTGGACCGCATCATGCAGCGGGTGGCGGGGGCGGGCATTACCAGCAACCGCTTTGGCATTGAAATCACGGAGCGGGGCATCTACAACAACCTGGAGCGCTACCTGCAAAGCCTGCAAGAGCTGCGGGATATGTCGCTGCGGCTCAAGGTCGATGACTTTGGCATGGGTCAGTCGGGGCTGGCCCAGCTTCTGCAGTTTCGCTTCGATGAGGTCAAAGTCGATCGCTTTTTCATTCCCACTAACGCCCAAAATTTGGAGAAAGTGGCGATCTGTCGGGCGATCGCCAACCTGTCGGAGGGCATCAACTTTGACCTGGTGGCCGAGGGGATTGAGCATGCCGACCAGCGCGACCTGATGCTGGAGCTGAACTACAGCTACGGCCAGGGCTATCTCTTCTCCAGGCCGCTGACGGCGCAGAATTTGACGACGCTGCTGCGGGAGGGGCGGGGGTTGGGGGTGGGTGAGTAGGTGAGTGGATGGGGGGATGGGTGGGAGGGTGGATGGGGGAGTGTAAACGTCAAAATTGAACGGTCAATGTTTTGTACTCTGCGCTTTGTGCAGGGGTGAGGGAGAGTAAAACGGTAGCTTTCAATACAAAATATTGCTTTTTGGCGGAGCCGATTCGGCCTGGCGGAACCTTAATAACAGCGGCATCATTCGCTGGTTCACCCATTCCTTCATCCCTGGTGTTCGTCTATGGCCACCTCAATTTTGTCCGATGCCAACCGTCGCCTGGAGCGGGCGCTCAAGTACGTTGCCATTTCTGAGGACGCCTCTGAGCGGTTGCGCTATCCCAAAGCCAGTCTTACCGTGTCGATTCCGGTGCGCATGGACAACGGCTCCCTGAAGGTGTTTCAAGGCTACCGGGTGCGCTACGACGATACCCGTGGCCCTACTAAGGGGGGCATTCGCTTTCACCCCGATGTCAGCCTGGACGAGGTGCAGTCCCTGGCCTTCTGGATGACGTTCAAGTGCGCGGCGCTGAATTTGCCCCTGGGCGGGGCCAAGGGCGGGGTGACGGTGAACCCAAAGGAACTGTCGAAGTTTGAGCTGGAGCGGTTGAGCCGGGGCTATATTGACGCGATCGCCAACTTCATTGGCCCCGACGTGGACGTGCCCGCCCCCGACGTCTACACCAACCCCATGATCATGGGCTGGATGATGGATCAGTACAGCATCATCACCCGCAGGCTGAGCCCGGCGGTGATCACCGGCAAGCCCCTGAGTATGGGCGGCAGCCAGGGGCGCGACACCGCCACGGGAACGGGTGCATTCTACGTGCTCCAGGCGCTGATGGCCCGCTTTGGCAAATCCCCAGAACTGACCACCGTAGCGGTGCAGGGCTTTGGCAATGCGGGCAGCGTGATCGCCCGGCTGTTGTTTGATGCGGGCTATAAGGTGGTGGCGGTGAGCGACTCCCAGGGCGGAGTCTATGCCCCCGCCGGGCTCGATATTCCCAGCATTCAGCAGTTCAAAGCCTCAACCCGCAGCCTCAAGGCCGTGTACTGCGAGGGCACGGTCTGCAACATCGTGCAGGACCACGCCGTGATCACTAACGACGAACTGCTGTCCCTGGATGTCGACATTCTGATTCCGGCCGCGCTGGAGAACCAGATCACCGCCGAGAACGCCGATACGATTAAGGCCCGCTACATCTTTGAGGTGGCCAATGGCCCCATCACCTCCGAGGCCGACGATATTTTGTCAGCCAAGGGCATTTACGTCTTTCCCGACATTCTGGTAAATGCAGGCGGGGTAACGGTGAGCTACTTTGAGTGGGTGCAAAACCGCAGCGGCCTCTACTGGTCTGTTGAAGACGTCAACAGCCGCCTCAAGACGATGATGGTGACCGAGGCCGAACGCATCTGGAAGATTGCCCAGGAACTCGAGATTCGCCCTCGCACCGCCGCCTACGTTCACGCCCTGGAGCGCCTGGGCGACGCCCTCAACGCCAAGGGCACCCGCGACTACTACGTCAGCGGGATTTAGAAAGCAAGAAAAGGGTATTGGGTTTTGGGTATCGGGTATCGGGTTTGCCTGCCACCTGCCACCCAACACCTGCCACCCAACACCTGCCACCCAACACCTGCCACCCAACACCTACCCTATGCCGCCACCGGCACCCGGCCCCAGCGCTCAACGGCCTGGGCAACCCGCTGGCCAAATAGCTCGGCGGTGAGGCGATCGCCCGCTTCGATGGCTGCGGGGCTGCCGTCCATGGTCATCGCGCTTTGGCCCATAATCCCCAGGAATGAGCCCAGGCGGTTGACGCCGTCGTCTTTGCCCTGGTACTGGCTGGGCATGTCGGTGGCCCCAATCCAGACCATGCCGTGCTGGGCGGCGTTGATCGCCAGGTAGAGCAGGGTGCCCTGCTTATCGCCGCTGGGGGAGCTGGAGTGGGTAAAGCCAGCGGCAATTTTGTCTTTCCACTGCTGCACAAACCAGGCGGAGCTGGCGGCATCGAGAAAGGCTTTGAACTGGGCCGCCACCCCGCCCATGTAGGTGGGCGAGCCAAATACGATCGCGTCGGCTTCGTTCAGACGAGCCATGGTGGCGTCGTCCTGCCAGCGGCCCTGGTTGATTTGCTCACCGGTAATCCTCAGCAGCTCTGGGTTGTGACCTGCGGTGCGGACTCCGGCCGCGATCGCCTCCGCCATCAGGTGGGTATGGCCGCCGCCAGAAAAGTAAACAATTGCAATGGTTGCCATAAAACTTTACCTGTCACGTTACTTCTGGATACTAAAAGTAACTACTTACCAAAGTAAAGTAGAAACCCTGAGGTAACTACTGAATTCCTGAAATCAGGTATTCTGCTATACGTGGAGGATTTAAGGTCACCCTTGAACCCAGAACCCTACCCCTTGAGCCCTGTTGCCATGTCTAGCCGCACCAGCGATCGCAACCCCTGCCCCGTCAACCAACTGATGACGGTCCTGTCCGGGCCCTGGACAATGTACATTCTCTGGATTCTCTCAACCGCTGGCCCCACCCGGTTTGGGGCGCTGCGGCGGCAGGTGGAGGGCATTTCCACCAAAATGCTGACCGAGCGTCTGCGCATGCTCGAGCAGGAGGGCATTGTGGACCGCCACTACGAGCCCACGGTGCCGCCCCAGGTCACCTACAGCCTGACCGAGCGGGCAGGCGAACTCGTCGCCATTCTCGATCAGCTCAACGATTTGGCCCAGCGCTGGTACGGCCCCACCGCCCCGCCAGAGGTCGAGGTCTGCTTTGACCCGGCCCCCGAGTCGGAGCTGACGGTTTAGCCGGGAGGGGCTAGCTGCAGGGGGCTGTCCTCCCGATGCTGAGCGTTTACCGGCCCAGGTAGTCCAGGATGCCCCGGGCGATGCCGTCGGCGATGCGGTTGACGGCGGCGGGGTCGCGGAAGCGGGCAGCGTCTTCGGCCCCGGTGACAAAGCCGGTTTCCACCAGCACCGAGGGCATGGTGGTGTAGCGCAGCACGTAGAAGCGGGCCTGGCGCACGCCGCGATCGCGCATATTGACATTCCGCAGCACGGCGCTGTGGATGCTGCGGGCCAGCCGCTCGCCGCTGGAGAAGTAGTAGGTCTCCAGGCCGTTGACCTCGGGGCGGCTCATGCTGATGGCGTTGGCGTGGATGCTGACAAACAGGTTGGCCCCGGCCCGGTTGGCCATCTGGGCACGGGCGTCGAGATCGACAAATACATCGCTGTCACGGGTCATCAGCACCGTGATGCCCGCCGCCTGGAGCTGCTGGCGCACCCGGTTAGAGATGGTGGTGTTGATCTGCTTTTCCTGAATGCCGCCGATGCCGATAGCGCCGGGGTCGCGGCCGCCGTGGCCGGGGTCAATCACCACCACGATTGAGCCCCGGGGAATGGGAGGGATGACCGGGTTGGAGGCCACCGCCGGGGCGGAGGCGGCGACGATTTTGGCGGGCAGGCTGGCGGCCACCAGGGCGCTATAGATTTCATCGGCCCGCTGGCGATCGCGGAACAGACCCACCTGCACCACCGCCTGACCATCGACCGTGGTGCGAAAGGCCTCGGGCTCGACGGCGCGCACCTGCTGCAGGGTGTTGTTGTTGACAATCGGCACAATGACGCGGAAGTGGTTGCCCGTGGGGGTGGTGCCGCTGGGAGGCGGGGGCGGAGCCTGAGTAATGGGGGCACCGGGTACAACGGGAAGGGCAGGCGCGGCGGGGGACTGCGACAGGGGTGGCGCGGCCCCCTCGGCCAGGCGCACATTCAGCGGGGCGTCGTGGGTGAGGTAGATGTGGCCGACGGGCTGGCCGTTAAAAACTCGCCGGGCCATCTGCCAGCCTGGGTTGAGCTGAATTTTGAGGAAGCCGCCAGTGTTGCCCTGAGGGCGGCCGTTGGTGCGGCCAATTTCAATCGGCGGAGCACTGCGATCGCGGGTGGGACGGGCAAACAGCACCAGGTCATTCTGTCGGGCAGACACCTCCAGGCGGTAGTGCACGCCCAGGTCCTGGCCGTTGATCCGCACTGAATAGCCGTTGCTGTCGGTTTTGCGATCGCAGGCTCCAGCGAAGTCAAAGTTGAGCAGCAGCGGGTCGATGGACACCGGCCCGCTGCCCGTATTTTGTTCCTGCCAGCACTGGCGCTGGTTGGGAACTTGTTCCAAAATCATCAGGTTGTAGAACGCCCCGTCGCGCACCGGAGAAGCGATCGCCACGGTGAGGCTGGGGTCAATGGGCTGCTGTTCAAACTGCTGGGCCGCCGCCGGAGAGGCCGTCAGCCCCGCCAGCGCTAGGGCAGCAGTCGTCAACAACATATTCAGGGAACGAGACAGCAGGGCCATAGCAGTGGTGTAGCGGTGTGAGGAGTGGAGTGGCAGTGGGGGCCAAGCGCTAGCAAGACTCCTAATGCTACTCACGATTGTGGCGATGGCAAGGGCAATTTCGCCGGTAACGTGTCGCAGTTTACCAATTGGCCCGAGCCAGACCAAAGGCCAGAAAAAACCGGCCCAGAAACTCCAGGCCGGTCAGGGGAGCGCAGGGTCTCCTAGCGCGAGGGTTGGCCTAGGGCCTCAGATCGCGGAAAGTTTGGTACGCCTGCTCGGGGTGATAGATATGACAGCGCCCCGTAATTGTCCGCATCAGGTCGAGGGAGAACCGGGTTTCCTTCATCAGCGGGGCCCAGTTTTCTCTGAGGGCGGCGTAGGCAGGCCGCAGGTTGTAGGACGGAATACCGACTGAAATATGGTGGGGAACATGGACGTTGATATCGTGACACAGCACCTCGATCCACTTGGGATAGTCGCAGTGGAGGGTGCCGGAGAGCTGCGCCTCGACCTCATTCCAGGTGTCGCTGTAGCGGAACTGAATGTCGGGAATGGTGTGGTGGACCAGAGTAAAGGTGCTCATCCAGAAGTGGTAGCCCAGCCAGGGCATCAGCCAGTACTTCACCACGCCCCAGGGACCAGCGAAATAGAACAGAGTGGGGAAAAACACCAGCGCAAAGATCACCACAGCGGCAATGGAGCGCATCACCTTGGCGCGATCGCGGGGTTCAAAGTTGCGCAGGTCAAAGTGCAGCGCCCCCCAGTGGGCCACCGAGGCCAGCCACCACAGCCAGCCCCGCATATGCCGGTAAACTGCCTGCAACAGGCCGTTGGCCCCGCTGTACTCCTCCTGGCTCCAGGGAGCCCAGGCGTTGTCAATCTCCATGTTGTTAGTGTGGCGGTGGTGAATGTCGTGGAGTAGTCGCCAGCTGTGGAAGGGGTAGATCAGCGGCAGAAACATGATGTGCCCCAGCCAGTTGTTGACCCAGCGGCGGTTGGCAAAGGAGCGGTGGCCGCAGTCGTGGCCAATTACAAAAAAGCCGGTCAGGGCCGTGCCGGTGAAAAACCAGGCCGCGGGCAGCAAAAACCAGGGCGAAAGGGCGATCGCGGCGTACCCCAGGGCCACAGCCCCCACGCTCAGCAGCACCGCCGTCCAGGCTTTGCGAGGATCTTTTTGAAAGTAGGCTTTGGGAATGGTTTGAATCACCTGCTTTAGCGTCAGGTCGCCATAGGGGTTCGTGCCCGCGGCTCTAGCGGAAGGCTCAAGAATTGCAGTCAAGGACTAGTCTCCAGAAACGTTAACGTGCGAACTTATAGGGCCGAACAACAGCAAGCGTCGGTTTGAGTAAGACGTTTGCGCGTCGGGTAGCGTCCCAGCATTGCGCTGTTTAGCCATCGGCTGATGTCCTCAGCGACGGGGCCAACGCACTATTTTGCCCAAAAAAAATCTGTTCACCCCGCAGGGAACCGAACAGAGCCTTAGCTTGATTGCAAAATCGAGATATCAGCCAGCCAAACCAACTCAACAACTCAGATAATCGCCGCAAACAGCTTAGTGGAGCAAAGACTGGCCCAGGGGGACGCTTATTATTCCTTAACAACCATATCATGCTCAGTTTTGCTTGCCGGTTGAACCTGGGATTAACCCCAAAATTCTCCCCTGGCAGGAGGGAATGACGGCCCGTAAAACCAGGGAGAAACAGGATCCCTGTAAAGCTGGGCGTTGCTGAATGCAGGTATGATATGCCCCCCCGCCCCCCAATTCTGGGGGGAGCCGAAATCTCAAAGTCCCCCAGAATTGGGGGACTTAGGGGGCGATGATAAGGATGTCAAGTTTACAGATTCATTACTCAATTCAGCAACGCCTAAAGCAGAACCCCGGGCTCAATCCTCTGAGAGAAGCCCATCAGCCCACTTCCCTGTTCGGTTTTGGGCCATTGATGGCCATTGACGGCAAAGGAATTGGCAACTGCCCTCTGTATCCTAGCGGCGGCGGCGGGTAAACCCTAACCAGAGCAGCGCTCCACCGATTGACATCACCAGCGGCATAAAGGCAGTGGCGGCCCGGTAGTGGACGTCTTCGGTGGAGTCGAGGCTAATAGCGTCGTAGACAATGCCCTTGTCGCCCACGGGCACAGTCCAGTAGTCGGCGTGGCTGAGGGTGTCGTCCTCGATCGCCACTTCCCAATTCCCAGGGATCGACTCGTCGGGCAGAAATGAAAACCGCCCCTTGTCATCGGTGGTGGTGCTGAGCCAGGGCTGGTCGGGGTTGTTGGGAGCGAAAACGCTCACCGTGGCACCCACAAACGGCTCGCCAGTACTAAATTGAGACTGAAACTCAAGCTGATTGCCTAAGGTGTAAAAGGTTTCGACCTGGTGTGCGCTGGCCTGGGTTGGGAACCCCACCAGGGCCAAACACATGACCAAAGCAACAATCAACCGTTTCATAGCGCAGCGACCCGTAATCTGTACGGCCTTCATTGTAGCGAGAGTTTTGGTCAGCTGAGCCGCGACTCGCCCCGAGATGAGGTGTATCCCACTGTTGTCATCCTGTTGGCGAAGCCGCTTCGCAGGAGCAACGGCGCCAAAGGTTTCAGGGACCGGGATGGGTCGCCTAGCGATCGCTACGGTCAGCGTGACGTTCGCACCAGAGGTGCGACCAACCCGGAATGATATCGGTATACTCCCTGCGATCGCCTGCTTATGCTCTGATTTCTTTCCAAATTGACTGTAGCAGCGCGCTCCAATCCTCAGCCGTCATGTCAAAAACCCGCGTTCGATTGAGGCAGTGGTAGGCGAGTTTGTCCGTGGTAATTCTGGCCAACAGGTCGGGCTGTTGGCCATTGGGCCAGTAGAAATCAAAATCTTCCCAGAAGACCAGTTCATAGTCATAAAAGCCATTTTCGTTTAGAAAATGGCTGGCTCTCAGCACCTGGAGGCGGTGGGTTGGCACCTTTTCACCGGAGCGCCGTTTGAGCTGACGCTCCTGCCGTTCCTGAGTGGCTCTAGGGGAGCTGGCATTGGGCAAAGGGCCTAAAAAGTCTAGATAAATGTGTAGATCGTCGCTTATTTTGCGGACAACAGATTTGGTCGAATTCAGGTCGCAGCGCTTTGGTGAGTAGATCCAGCTTCGCATGGCCCTGGGGGTGTCGCGCCCTTCGACTAGAGAAATCAGGCTAAATTCCCCATGGATAACTCGCATGGATTGGAACGGCTTAGGGGTTTCCTCTGTGGCATGTTCGCGCCACCAAAGCAGGCGACGAATAAACCTCAGGGCGTCTTCCAGAATGCGATCAAATATCATTGAAGTTGGGCTTTTACACCCCAGAAGAACGGATTTTGCACTCATTTTCCTGCTGGACAGGATAGTCTAAAAAGCAGCACCCAAGGTCTGACGATATTAAAATTCCCCGCCAATAACTCCCACTGCGTCAACCTTTTGTAAATTCATTAAAACTTAGCCAAATCCCTGGCCAAATAAACCTTTGACATTAGCAGCGACAGCAATACCCCTAGCCTATCGGCAGGCTCAGCTGGTACTTCTACTCCCATGAGAAAAGGCCCCTGCCAGGTTCGGCAGGGGCCAGAGGTATGCATCTACCGCGAGCACCATACTTACTGTGGAGGCCCTGTCAAGGTAGGGGGAGTACCGTAGATTACTACTGAAGGACGATGAGCAGGGGCGGTGGGACGAAGCCATGGTAGAAAGGCTAACGCTGGGACTGGACGGGGCATTGGCGATCGCCCTGGTGGCGATCGCGGCTTTTACCTGGAAGCTCACCCGCTCGCTGCGGGCGGCCCCCTGGCTGCAACCGACGGAGGCTGTACCGGAGGCATCCATCGACGTGATCATTCCCGCTTTCAACGAGGCTGACAATATTCGCGACTGCGTGGAAGCGGTGCTCACGACCGTTCTGCCGGGGGGCAAACGGTTTGAGGTCTGGATTGCCGACGACCAATCCACCGATGCCACCGGCCAGTTCGCCGCCGAGCTGGCGGCCCAGCACCCCAACGTTCACCATCTGGCGGTGCCGCCGCGTCCGGCGGGGAAGGTTGGGCACGGCAAAAACTGGGCCTGTGCCCAGGCGGCACCGCTGGCCCAGGGCGACTACCTGCTGTTTATCGATGCCGATGTGCGGCTGTCGTCGGGGGCGATCGCCGCGGCCCTGGCCGAAGCCCAGTCCCACCAGGCCGATCTGCTCAGCTGTGCGCCTAAGATTATTTGCGGCTGCTTTGCCGAGTGGCTGGTGCAGCCGATTATGATGAGCGCGATCGCGATCGCCTACGACTTCCAGGCCATCAACGACTCGACGGCGGTAGAGGATGCCTTTGCCGCCGGGCCGTTTATGCTGTTTCGCCGCGAAGCCTATCACCAGATCGGGGGGCATGCCGCCCTCCACGACGTAATCGTGGAGGATGTGGAGCTGGCCCGCCAGATTCGACGGCATGAGTTGAGGCTGCGCTACGTGCTGGGCATTGATCTGCTGGGGGTGCGAATGTATTCGTCCTTTGGCACCCTGTGGGAGGGGTGGACGAAGAACTACTACCTGGGCACCGAAGAAAATTTGCCGCTGACGCTGCTGTCGGCTTTCACCATTGCCCTGGTGTTTGTGATGCCCTGGGTGGGGCTGCTGGCCAGCCTGATTGCGCTCCTGCTCAAGCCCGCATTTTCCTGGCCTGTAGCGATGCTCTACGGGCTGACGGCGTTGACGCTGGTGGCCTACGGGCTGCTCCGGTGGCTGAGCTACCGCCAGGTGCGAGTCCCCCTGCGCTACTGGTGGCTGAGCAGCGTGGGCGGCTTGATTGTGGTGGCGATCGCCCTTACCTCCGTGGTCAAGACCAAGACCGGCTGGGGCTGGACCTGGCGGGGGCGATCGCTGAAAGTGTCCTAACCCCTGGGCGCGTACATCATCACCAGCACGCCCAGCAGCACTACCCAGCCGCCGAGCAGATCAAAGCGATCGGGTTGTACCTGGTCAATGGCCCATCCCCACGCGATCGACAGCACAATAAAAATGCCGCCGTAGGCCGCGTAGGCGCGGCCGAAGTGGGTAGGTTGGAGGGTTGGCACCGCTCCGTAAATGCCCAAAATTGCCACGCCCAGTACCGCTAGCCAGGGGCTTTTGCCCTCCCGCAGGGCCAGCCAGACCAGGTAGCCGCCGCCAATTTCACATAGGCCAGCCAGCACAAAAAACAGCAGCGATCGCACCATAGTTCAGCCCTGGATTCTCAGTCAGCGGAGTTAAGGATTGCGGGTTTACGATTGGTTGGGCCTCAGCGTTTTCTAAAGACAACGCTGAGGCCCGACCTGGGCCGGAGGGTTGGAATGGGGGTCATGGTCAGGTCCTGGGCGGGGGTCAGCTCCCAGGTGTAGTGGCGCAGCAGGTGGGCTGCCACCAGCTTAATTTCGAGCTGGGCAAAGGCCAGCCCCAGGCACACGCGGGGACCGCCGCCAAAGCCCACCAGGCTGAAGTCAAAGCGTTTGTGCTCGGCCCGCTTGGGGCCAAAGCGATCGGGGTCAAAGGTTTCAGGGTCGGTGTAGATGCGGCGATCGCGGTGGGCGGCATCGATTCGGTACAGCGCCATCCAGCCCTCGGGCACCCGATAGCCGTTGAACTCAAAGGGTTTGACTACGCCGCGAAAGCCTCCGCCCACGGGCGGGTACAGCCGCTCCACCTCTTTGACCACCTGATCCAGATAGGGCATCTGCCGGATCTGCTCCAGAGCGACGCGAGCGCTCGTTTCCATCAACCTCATCTGCTCCTGCCGCGCCTGTGCCCACACCTGCGGGTGCTGCGCCAGGGCCATCACCAGCGAGGTCAGCATTGAGGTCGTGGTCTCGTGGCCCGCAAACAGCATCAGCAGGGCCTGGGCCTTAATTTCCTCCAGGCTGAGGCGGTTGCCGTCTTCATCTTCGCTCTGCACCAGCAGGCCCAGGGCGTCGTTGGTGGGGTGAGCCTGGCGCTCCTTGACCACCTGCTCAATGTGCTCTAGCAGGCGATCGCGCGCCTTGATAGCCTTGCCAAAAGGCGTCCAGCCCCAGCGAATCGGCGGCGAAAACAAGCCGTTGGTCAGATCGGCAAACCACTGCGACATCTGAGCGCTCTGCTCGCCCGGTTCGCTGCCCAGCAGCAGGGTGCTGGCGATATCAAAGGTGAGCTGCTTCAGCTCGTCGAACCAGGTGAATTGGCCCAGGGCTTCCCACCGCTGGGCGTAGCGATCGGTCAGCGTCTGCATAGTGGCGACATAGCCCGCCAGGGCGGGACCGTGGAAGGCGGGCATGAGCAGCTTGCGGTTGCGGCGGTGCTCCTCACCCTCCTGCAAAAACAGCGACTCCCCCAGCAGTTCTTTGAAGGTGCCGGGCCAGCCCTCCCGCCAGGAGAAACAGTCCATGTGGCTGGAGAGCAAAAACTGGTTGGCCTCCGGCCCCATCATTACTACCGTGGGGCGGCCCAGCAGGTGGGTTTTGAAAATAGCCCCGTACCTGGCCTGGCGCCTATTGGCAAACTCGCGATCGAGCAAAAAGCTGAGGGTTTCGCCCACCACCGGGAGGCCAAAACTACCGGGAGGCAAAGGCCCTGAATCTGAGATGGACGGGGTCATACAGGGGAGAACGATCGAAACCGACGCCCTCTAGCCTAGCGCGAAGCTACAGCGGTAGCTGCCTGACCTAGTAGATACCCAAAGCCCCGCCATCCCAGGTCATTACTGGGCAGGGGCGATGTTGTGACCAGCGGCCACAATCAGTTCTTTGAAGGTTTCTTCTGAAGCCTGGGAGCTAATGGTGATCGTCTTGGCCTGCGAGTTGATGTCGATATCGGCATCGGGTTCAGAGGTCAGAATCAGGTCCTTAAGCTCTTGCTCCGACTTTTCATTGCCCAGAGTGGGGACTTTAAACTGCCACGGCATAGTGTGTTTTCCACCTTTAGTCTGTCGTTTCCTGTACTCACACTAGCCAGGTAGCGATGGCCTGTCGTCTACAGAAAGGCTGAATGTGCGAGAAAACGAGCCCAGACAGTGCTGAATGGCAGCAATCCAACCCTGAGGCTAGCTCTCATTAGCTAACGCCAAAACCCGCGCATAATATCCTCATAGACATCAGTTCACCAGCCAGCTCCAGCCCCAGAATACGGCCATACCGCCCGCGATGGTCAGTAGCAGGTTCTGACGCCAGACGGCGAGGATAACGCAGGCGATCGCCCCCACCAGCCGCGCATTCTGCCAGCTCAACCAGAGGTCGCCAGCGGGCAGTACCACCGCAGGCACTACGATCGCCGTCAGCACCACCGGGGGCACGTAGCCCAGAGCCCGCACCAGGGTCGGCGACAGGGAAATGCGACCGCTAAAGGCCAGCAGCAGGTAGCGAATTGAAAACGTCACCAGGGCCATAGCGGCGACGAGGAGCCAGTCGTTCATGGGGATTTTGAATTTCGGATTTTGGATTGGGGTCGGTATTACCGTTTGCCCTGGGGGCTGGGGATGAGTTGGGTTTCGAGCCAGTAGCCAGTGGCGACTCCGGCGATCGCCGCCACCATTAGCCCCAGTTTATGGGGCAACCCATTGGCCAGCACCGCCACTAGCCCGGCGACGGCGATCGCCCCCACCATCGGTCGCGTTTTGGCATAGGGCGCGGTCATGCCGATGAAGGTGGCCACCATGGCAAAGTCCAGCCCCCAGGCCGCCGCGTTGGGAATTAGCTGGCCCACCGTCAGCCCCAGCAGGGTACACAGAATCCAGTTGCCGTACATGGCCCCGGCGGCCCCCAGGTAGTACCAGTGTTTGTGGGGACTGCGGTCGGGCTGTGCGTAGCGACGAATGGCGATCGCAAAGGATTCGTCAGTCAACAGGAAGCCAATCACCGCTCTCCACCGCTGCGATGCGCCCTCCACGTAAGGCAGCAGGCTGGCGGCGTAGAGCAGGTGGCGCAGGTTGACGACCACCGTGGTGAGCACAATTAGGGGCAGAGTGCTGCCCGCCGCCAGCAGCCCCAGGGCGATAAACTGCGACGACCCGGCAAACACAAAGGCCGACATGCCCAGGGTGGCCCCAAAGGAAAGCCCGCTGCCCTGGGCCAGGGTGCCAAAGATAATCCCAAAGGGAATCGCCCCTACAACCAGGGGAATAATGTCCCGCGCTCCAGCCAATACCTCTTGCTGCGGCGATCGCTCTACAGACTCAGTTGAGCTAGCCAAAAGAAATCTCCGAAAAGCAGGATGTCTCTTTCCATTTTGAGTTAGAAGGTAGAGGAGGTATCACGGCTTTTCACTATGGCAGACGCTCCCCAGCAAACGCAAATTTGTATTCTTGGCGGCGGCTTTGGCGGCCTCTACACCGCGCTGCGCCTGAGCCAGCTGCCCTGGGAAGGCAACCCGCCCACAATCACGCTGGTGGATTGCAGCGATCGCTTTCTGTTTTTGCCGCTGCTCTACGAGCTGGTCACCGATGAGCTGCAGGCCTGGGAGGTGGCCCCACCCTACGTCGATCTGCTGGCCGGGACTACCGTCCAGTTTCGCCAGGCGGAGGTCGCCGCCGTAGACCTCGACCAGCACCGCGTCAGCCTCAGCGATGGCCTCACCCTCACCTACGATCGCCTGGTGCTGGCCCTGGGCGGCACCACGCCAATGGACATGGCCCCCGGCGTGGCCGAGCACGCCCTTGCCTTTCGCTCTCTGCAAGATGCCTACCAGCTCAAAGATCGCCTGCGCCTGCTGACCGCCTCCGACGCCGAAAAAATTCGTGTCGCGGTGGTGGGCGGCGGCTACAGCGGCGTTGAGCTGGCCTGCAAAGTGGCCGAACAGCTGGGCGATCGTGGCCGGGTGCGGCTGGTCGAGCGCACTGATACAATTCTGCGTGCCTCCCCTGAGTACAACCGGGAAGTGGCCCAAAAAGTGCTCTCCGACCTGGGGGTGTGGGTCGATCTCGAAACTGCCGTCGACAACGTCACCGCCGACACCATTAGCCTGACCTACCGGGAGCAGACCGATATTTTGCCCGTGGATCTGGTGCTGTGGACCGTGGGCACCCGCGTCAACGAGGTGATGGCCAACCTGCCCCTGAAGCACAACGATCGCCAGCAGATTGTCGTGCAGCCCACCCTGGAGTCGGTCGATCGCCCTGGGGTCTACGCCCTAGGCGATGCCGCTGACTGTCGCGATGCCGAGGGCCAGCAGGTGCCCACCACCGCCCAGGTGGCGCTCCAGCAGGCCGACTTTGTCGGGTGGAATATCTGGGCCAGTTTGAGCGATCGCCCCCAGCTGCCCTTCCGCTACCGCCACCTGGGCGAAATGCTCACCCTGGGCACCAGCCGCGCCACCCTCACCGGGCTGGGCGTTCAGCTCGACGGCGAACTGGCCTACGTAGCCCGCCGTCTGGCCTACCTCTACCGCATGCCCACCTTCTCGCACCAGGTGCGGGTGGGCATTAACTGGATGACCAAACCCTTGCGCGATCTGCTCTCAGCCCAGTCCTGATGGCGGAAATGGCTGTTTCCTGTGGAATGATCAGTCGGCCACAGGGAACCCTAATTTTTAGCTTTGACGCTGCATTAGCTGCAAACCGCGATCGCGCGTTTCCAGGCAAAACGAAATCATGAACCGGGCGTCCGGCTACGACGTCCTAAGCCCACCGCTGAGGGTTGACGGCGGCAGTGCCACTTTGGGCGAGCGTCTCTTTCAACCTCTTATCCGAAATGGGCTGGGTCAAGATTGAAGGTGTGATCCGGTGCAATGTTTTATCGCGGGCCGATCGCGACGGTCAAACGGTCGCCCAATTCCCCACCTGTTTTGGCGGGCGGTTAAATCGACCGGGCGATCGCACCCTCTACCCCTTCAACCTTCTCTTTCTGCAACCATGATTCGCTCTATTCAGTCGGTTTTGTTGTTGGGGGTGCTGGCGATCGCACCGCTGGAAAACGCCCTCAATCCCGTCTATGCAGCCCAGGCGCAGGCGGCGGTTTGTAACCCCGATGCAGCCCTTCAAAACCGGCTGGCCATGGCGGAGGAGCAGGCGCGCTCTGCCCTGGAAAGGACTCAACCCGATGCGGCTCTGCAATCGTTACAGGAGACTTTGGCGATCGCTGGGCAGTTGCGAGACGGGCGACGCCAGGCAGATCTGCTACAGCAGTGGCTGCTAGATGCTAACGAGGGCTACCCAACGACCCGGTGGCAGCGGCTGACCCAGGGCGCTCGGCAGGTGCCATCACCCCAGATCCAGGCCACCCTGGGACAGTTTTTGGCGCTGGCCAATCAGCTGCCCTCGGGCCACAGCTATGTCAAAACGCGATCGCTGGCGGCGATCGCCCGCTACTACACCGTTCTAGAGCAGGGTGAAACCCCGCCTGCTAGGCAAGCCCTAGAGCAGGCGCGGCAGGCGGCAACCCTAATTCGTGGCAGTGATTTCACCGCCAGTGCGCTAATCGACATTGCCGAAACCTATGCCTTGATGGGTGAGACGACCTCGGCGCTGGTCGTGCTAACCCAGGTGGGGGGAGCCGTGGAGCAAATTCCGCCCGACACCTCCCAGCGACTGAAGCTGTCTCTTTTGCAGCGCATGGCGACCACCTACGCTCAGATTGGTCACTTCGCTCAGGCCGAAGCCATCGCCGCCGAGTTGCCCGATGACTATGAGCTGCGCTCAATTGTGCTACGGGGCATTGTTGAGGGAACGATTGCCGTGCAAAACCTGAGCGCGGCAGAGACATCGGCTCAAGCTATCCCCGCAGCAACCCAGCGCATTTTGGCCCTGGGCAAGGTGGCAGTTGCTTACCACAACGCCAACCAGCCCGCCGCAGCGGCTCGGGCGATCGCCCAGGCCAGGGAGCAGGCCGAAACGGCTACGGGTTTAACGGATCCAGAGTTTGTCTTTAGAAATTTAGTTGACATCTACCTGCAGCTGGGGCAGCGCGACGCAGCCCTGGAACTGGCCCAAACTCAGCTCCGGGCCTCTCAACCGGAGACGATCAAATCGGTGATGGTGGCCTACAGCCAGGCTGGGCAGCAGGAGGTAGTTGAGGCGTGGCTGTCAGCTCAGCTGAGTGATATTCAAGCCCTGTCCGACCCCTGGGAACAAAGCTTCGCTTTGGGATACCTGCTGCAGCTGGCGATCGACACCCAGCAGTTTGAATGGGTTCGCCAATCCTGGGACCAGATTGTCGCCGTCAACTATAACTATGGCCCACAGGATTGGGAAATGGTCAGGATCGCTACTGCCTACGCGGCCACGGGGCAATACGGTCAGGCAGTGGCGTGGGCTCAGCAGCTGCCCCTCGACCATCGGCCTGTCTTGCGGGTTCGGCTCTTGACGGCGATCGCCCTGAGCGCCCATCAGGCCGGTCAAACCGCCTGGGCTAATAACCTGCTTCAGCAAACGCTGGAGAGCTTAGATAGTCTGGTCGCCACCTATCAGCGCCAGTTCCCCGAAGAGGTGCTCCAAAGCGGGGTGATCGAACCCAGTGCCCTCACCGCCATTGCCGTTGTCTATGCCCAAATGGGGCAAGCCGACCTCACCCGCGAACTGTTGCAGCGGGTCAGCATTTTGGATAGCTCGATCACCGATGCTTCGTTTGGGGGGCCAATCGACCAGCCCTTTGAGGTGTTTATGGCGGCGAACCAGTATATCGGGGCGTTGCAACTCGCCCAGGCTACCTCGCCCGCAGAGGTGCGCATTGGGCGCTTGCAAACCAGCGCCACGGCTCTGCTGCAACAAAATCGCTTTGACCTGGCCCTGCCCGTGGTCAACGAACTCCCTGAGCCCAGTCGCCAGGCGCAGCTCCTGCTGGCGATCGCCCAGCGCTATGGCGATCTAGGGCAGGCTGAGGCCGCACAGCCCATTCTGGCCCAGGCCTTCCAGGTGGCGCAGACCATTCCCGGCGAAGAATCCCAGGTCGATCGACTGGGGGCCGAGGGATACACCATCATCGACAGAACCGACGACCGGGGCAGCATGCTAGAAGCGATCGCCCTGCAATACGCCCAGCTGGGGCAGGGCGATCAGGCCCGACGGGTGGCCAACCAGCTTCAGGCGATTCCGTTGCGCCAGCAGGTTCTAGAATCCATTCGCTGTGCTTTGTGACCTCAGCCCGTCTCGTTCAGACGTCGCCTATCGCTATAACAGCCCCTAGAACGGGCCGGGGAAAATTAACGGCGAGCCGACCAGAAGACTGGCCTACAGGGCTACCGCTGCCAGTGCCTCACGCCCCTGGGCCATGACCTCGTCGTAAACCGCTTCCAGCGCCGGGTTGCAGCCCCGGCATCCGGCCACCACCCGGTCGGCCCAATCCAAATATTCGCGCTTGCGCTCTAGGGACCAGCCGTCGGGGGGCGAGGTGGTGATGTTTTGCACGTTGGCGGTTTTGTCAGCAATTTTGAGCTGCTTGGCCTGGGCCGACAGGTGGGGGGCGTGCTCTACCTGCCGCTGTTTGCGCTCCGCCTTGGGCAGGCTCTTGTCGTCGGTGACTTCGGCCACTATTCGCCGCACCTCAGGGCCAAAAAGCTGCTCCAGTTCCTCTGGAGTGGTCTCGGTGTCTTCGACCGTGTCGTGGAGAATGGCGGCCTGTAACGTCGCCAGGTCGGTGACGCCGCCCTCGGTGGCCAGCAGCTGTGCCACCCGGATGGGGTGGTTGATGTAGGGGGAGGCCTCTTTGTCCTTGCGGCGCTGGTCGCTGTGTTTGGTAGCCGCAAAGTGCAGGGCCTCGAGCAGGGCAGGAGCGGTGGTGGGAGTCAGCGCCGAAGAAGTCATGGGTGTGCTGGGAAGGAGAGATTTGATCAAACCGTATCTTCAGCATGCCCAGAGGAAGGTAACCCGACATCCCCTACTTAGGGGAATCTTTGATAGGTCAACCCCAGGCCGGTGGGCAGTGCCCACATTACAGAAAATCTCACTGATTTTTCTGAGACACATCCTTCGATGATCGCGCCCTGCCCTGGGAGCATGTCACCTTTGTAACCCAATGGCTCCATTGAGATAAGCACAACGATGGGCCAGCACCTGGGGAACATTGTCCTCATTCCACTGGGCCCCTGAGATTTTGACTCTGCGGCTGATTTGCTTGATAGCCGATTCAACCGCCCCTGAGCCAATCGAGCAGATTTGCTCGCGTTGATAATAGTCATAATTGACAATGCGGTGGCGATGCTTGCGGAGGTAATTACAAAAGGCCTGGGCCTGCTTTTTGCTCAAGGGTCCAAAGAGGGCTAGGGTTTCATCGACCTTGCCCTGCCATGGTCAGGATCGCTACTGCCTACGCGGCCACGGGGCAATACGGTCAGGCAGTGGCGTGGGCTCAGCAGCTGCCCCTCGACCATCGGCCTGTCTTGCGGGTTCGGCTCTTGACGGCGATCGCCCTGAGCGCCCATCAGGCCGGTCAAACCGCCTGGGCTAATAACCTGCTTCAGCAAACGCTGGAGAGCTTAGATAGTCTGGTCGCCACCTATCAGCGCCAGTTCCCCGAAGAGGTGCTCCAAAGCGGGGTGATCGAACCCAGTGCCCTCACCGCCATTGCCGTTGTCTATGCCCAAATGGGGCAAGCCGACCTCACCCGCGAACTGTTGCAGCGGGTCAGCATTTTGGATAGCTCGATCACCGATGCTTCGTTTGGGGGGCCAATCGACCAGCCCTTTGAGGTGTTTATGGCGGCGAACCAGTATATCGGGGCGTTGCAACTCGCCCAGGCTACCTCGCCCGCAGAGGTGCGCATTGGGCGCTTGCAAACCAGCGCCACGGCTCTGCTGCAACAAAATCGCTTTGACCTGGCCCTGCCCGTGGTCAACGAACTCCCTGAGCCCAGTCGCCAGGCGCAGCTCCTGCTGGCGATCGCCCAGCGCTATGGCGATCTAGGGCAGGCTGAGGCCGCACAGCCCATTCTGGCCCAGGCCTTCCAGGTGGCGCAGACCATTCCCGGCGAAGAATCGCCGTAGGCCGCGTAGGCGCGGCCGAAGTGGGTAGGTTGGAGGGTTGGCACCGCTCCGTAAATGCCCAAAATTGCCACGCCCAGTACCGCTAGCCAGGGGCTTTTGCCCTCCCGCAGGGCCAGCCAGACCAGGTAGCCGCCGCCAATTTCACATAGGCCAGCCAGCACAAAAAACAGCAGCGATCGCACCATAGTTCAGCCCTGGATTCTCAGTCAGCGGAGTTAAGGATTGCGGGTTTACGATTGGTTGGGCCTCAGCGTTTTCTAAAGACAACGCTGAGGCCCGACCTGGGCCGGAGGGTTGGAATGGGGGTCATTTTGAGTTGGGTGGCTTTCTCAGGGGTCATCAGTTAGGCCTTTAGGTCAACACTTGCATCCTCACCTGTTTCAGCCGACCTTGCAAACCTGACATGCTCCCCCCTGCCCTCCTGGCTGAGCGCCATCTTGGGGTTGCGGGTCATGGACTTAATGTACTCCACCCGGCGAAATCGCAGAGCCGACCAGTCAGCGTCTATCGCCACCTGGCGCACCGGCTCAAAGCCCAGATCCCCCAGCACGGCCCAGCCGGTATCGCGGTTAAATTCGCAGGTATAGGTCTTGGAACTTTTCTTGGGATAGGCAAACCAGAGAATACTGTCGCCCATGGCCCTGGGGGCGATCGCCTGGGCCAAATCATCCACCTCCGCCTGCTGGGTGACAAAGACCAGAGCAAAGGCAATCGCCGCGATCGCCTCTACCTGCCGGTGGGTCGTCACGCCTTCCAGACCCAACAGCTCCGGCTCAAAGCTGGTGGGAGCGTTAACCACCAAAATCTCACCCTGAGCCGTCAAATTCAGTTTTTTGAAAAGAGGCGTCATGTCACCAACCACTTCTCAGCTCAGGGGTTCGCCGTTCCTCTGGCCCCAAACTATTCCGTTTAGGTCTGAACCTATAGCCTAATCCCAAATTAAATTTAGTCAAATTGTCATTTTGCTTACTAAATTACCGCTAAGTTGAACACTAATCTCATGGCCCGTGGGTACCTGTTTTTTAGTCGCCATATTGCCTCTATGCCTCAACAACTGGATGTTCAACTGAACTTCACCATCAACGGAGAGCCAGTCTCCGTGGAAGATCTCTCCCCAGCCATGACCCTGCTGGAGTACCTGCGCCTGAGCGGGCGAGCAGGCACCAAGGAGGGCTGCGGCGACGGCGACTGCGGGGCCTGCACGGTGGCGATCGTCGGGGCCGGGGCCGACAGCCAGCCCCACTACCAGGCGGTGAACAGCTGCCTGATTCCCCTGGGGGCGGTGGCGGGGCGGCAGGTGTGGACGGCAGACGGCATCGCCCAGGGCCGCATTGCCAAAACCCCCCTGGTGAAAGAACCCGTCACCGCCGACCAGCTCCATCCAGTGCAGGCGGCGATGGTAGAAACGGGCGGCTCCCAGTGCGGCTACTGCACCCCCGGCTTCATCATGAGCCTGTTTGCCGCCTACTACGACGGCACCCCCGACGATCTCTCGGTGGAGGGCAACCTCTGCCGCTGTACCGGCTACCTGCCCATCCGCCGCGCCGCCCAAATGGTGGCCGAGGCCGCCCCCCAGGATAGGTTCGCTGAGCATCTGACCTCCGCCTCGCCGGAGCTGGCCCCCCTGGCCTACACCACCCAGAACAACGGCTCCAGCGAACGGTTCTATCGCCCGACTCAGCTTTCAGACGTCCTTGACCTGTTGCAGCAGCACCCCGACGCCACCCTGGTCGCCGGAGCCACCGACCTGGGCCTGGAGATGAGCTGGCACCGACAGCACTACCCAATTCTGATTTCTCTGGAGGCCGTTACCGAACTGAAGCAGATTCACCACACCGAGGAGGCGATCGAAATCGGCGCGGCGGTGCCCCTCAGCCACATTGAAGCCAATCTCCACGGCCTTTTCCCCAGTATGGATGAGATGATCCACTGGTTCGCCGCGCGGCAGGTACGCAATCGGGCGACCCTGGGCGGCAACATCGGCACCGCCTCCCCCATCGGCGACCTGCCCCCGGTGCTCCTATCGCTGGATGCGTCGCTGAAGCTGGCGGGTTCCGGTGGTACACGCACCCTTCCCCTGGCCGACTTCTTCCTGGGCTACCGCCAGACGGCCCTCCAGCCCAGTGAGGTGATTGTGTCGGTGACGATTTCCAAAGCGCCTGCACCGGGTACAGCCCGCCGCCTGGCCCAGTCCTACAAAATCGGCAAGCGCGGCACCGACGACATCAGCATTGTCGCAGCCGCCTTTGCGGTGGATGTGGATGGGGACAACCGGATTCTCAAGGCGCGGCTGGGCTATGGGGGGGTGGCGGCCACTCCGGCGCGGGCGATCGCCGTCGAAGACTTCCTGGTCGGCAAACCCTGGACCATGGCTACCGTACAGGCTGCAAAACCCCTGCTGCAAGAGGCATTTACCCCGCTAACCGACCTGCGCGGCAGCGCCGAGTACCGTAAGCGCCTGGTGGTGAATCTGTTCGAGAAATTCTTTGTGGAGTTCCCGTAGGGTGGGCACCGCCCACCGTTCCCTATACAGGCGACAGCCATCCTTGAATGCGCTTCATCAGCCTGGTTTATACCCAATGATGGTGGTGGGCAATGCCCACCATTGCAAACAAAGGCAAAGGTAGCAAAAGTTAAATGTTTTCGATGCGCTCAAACAGCCCTGCAATGCCACCCCATGACTTAAAGTCCTCAGGGAGGACATAATAAATTTGAGGAAAACTACTAGCAACGGTGAAGCGTGATGACTGCCCTGGCTCAAGAAATTCTTAACAGCTTTGATAGCTTACCTAGTGCGGAGCAGGTAGAGATTGCTCTAGAAATCCTGCGGCGACTTGTTAATCTTGATTTCCTACCACTGACCGATGATGACTTAGCTCTAAACGCAGAGGAGCTATTTTTAGCCCTCGATCAACAGGAAGCTGACCATGAGCAGTCCTGATCGAGGTGAGGTTTGGCTAGTCGATCTGGGCTATGTAGCCAAGGTTAGGCCTTGCCTTGTTATCAGTATCCCCCCACGCATGCAGGACAGAGACTTAGTAACATTAATCCCTCACACAACAGCTCTCAGAGGCTCCCGCTTTGAAGTAGATGTCCGCGTAAGATTCTTGAAACCCGGAGCCTTTGATGTTCAGAACCTCATCACTGTTCCCCACGCAAAATTGTTAAGAAAACTGGGTGAGCTAGATTCGGATCAGCTACTTTAAATTGAAGACGCCGTACTCTTTTGGCTAGGGTTTGAAGCTATGGATTCTGATGAATGAATAGGTTGGATGATACCAGAGATTATTAACACAAAATTCGCAGTCGGAATTGGCTGAACTGCTGCGATATAGCTGAACACAGGATCAGGAGTAAAACCCTCAATTCCAAATCCAAAATTCTCCCAGACCCACCCCTGCCCCTCCCAGGAGGGGATAAACCGTCCTAAATCCCTAGCGAGGTACCCCATGAGCCCAGTCGGTAAGCCCAACCACCACGAAAGCGCGATCGCCCACGTCAGCGGCACGGCGGTCTATACCGACGACCAGCGGGAACCCGCCGGGATGCTGTCGCTGTATCCAGTGCTGTCGCCCCACGCCCGCGCCCGGATCACCAAGCTGGACGTGGCCCCGGCCCTAGCGGTGGCGGGCTGCGTGACGGTGCTCACCGCCGAAGACGTGCCGGGGGAAAACAATACTGGGGTAATCGTCCACGACGAGGTGCTGCTGCCCACGGACGAGGTGGTGTACCACGGTCAGGTGGTGGTGTGGGCCGTGGGGGAAACCGAGGCGGCGGCGCGGGAGGCGGCAGCCAAGGTGGTGGTGGAGTACGAGCCGCTGCCGGCAATCAAGACGGTGCAGGAGGCGATCGCCGCCAATAGCTACCACAGCGACCCCCAATTCATCCGCCGGGGCGACCCCGACGCGGTTATTGCCCGGGCCGAGCACACCTTCTCGGGGGAAGTGGAAATTGGCGGGCAAGATCACTTTTACCTGGAAACCCAGACGAGCTGGGCCATCCCTGACGGAGAAGGTAATCTTCAGGTCTTTGCCTCCACCCAGCACCCTAGCGAAACCCAGGTGGTAGTGGCCCGCATTTTGGGAATATCCACCAACCGAGTTGTGTGTACCTGCCTGCGCATGGGCGGCGGCTTTGGCGGCAAAGAATCCCAGGCCAACCCCTTCGCCTCGGCGGCGGCCCTGGCCACCTACAAGACCGGACGCCCCGCCCGCTGCCGTCTGCGCCGCCATCAAGATATGCTAATCACCGGCAAGCGCCACGGCTTTTTGGGCCAGTACGAAGTGGGCTTCAACGGCGACGGCAGAATTACGGCGATGAAGGCGGTGCTGACCGCCGACGGCGGCTGGAGCCTGGATCTGTCGCCCCCGGTGCTGGGCCGGGCCATGCTGCACATCGACAACGCTTACTACATTCCCAACCTGGTGGTCGAAGGGCGGATCGCCAAAACCAACCGGGTGTCAAACACCGCCTACCGTGGCTTCGGCGGCCCCCAGGGGATGATCGTGATCGAGGAAGTGGTGGACCGCATTGCCCGCACCCTGAAGCTGCCCCCCGATCTCGTACGGGAGCGCAACTTCTACCACGGCGAGGGCGACACCAACCGCACCCACTACGACCAGGACATCGTCGATAACCGCATTGCCCGGGTGTGGCAGGAGGTGATGGCCAAGGCCAACTACGACGCCCGCCAGGCCGACATCGCCGCCTTCAACGCCGCCAACCCCTACCAAAAGCGCGGTCTGGCCATTACTCCAGTCAAGTTCGGCATCTCCTTCAATAAGGTGATGTACAACCAGGCCGGGGCGCTGGTGCTGATCTACAGCGATGGCGGTATTCAGCTCAACCACGGCGGTACCGAAATGGGCCAGGGGCTGCACACCAAAATGATTCAGGTGGCGGGCAAAGCCCTGGGCGTTAAGACCGATCGCATTCGCATGATGCACACCAGCACCGACAAGGTGCCCAACACTTCCGCCACCGCCGCCTCCAGCGGCTCCGACCTGAACGGCCAGGCGGTGAAAAATGCCTGCGAAATCCTGCGCGATCGCCTGGCCGCCGTCGCCGTCCGCATGCTAAACCTGGACGCTCCCGAAGACATGGTCTTTGAAGACGACTGGATCTACTGCCGCACCTATCCCAGCGCCCGCATTGCCTTCGAAGAAGTGGTTTGGCAGGCCTATGCTGAGCGTGTCAGCCTCTCGTCTACAGGCTTCTACCGCACCCCCAACATCTTTTGGGATCCCAAGCTGGGCAAGGGTCGCCCCTTCTACTACTTTGCCTACGGGGCCGCCGTGGCCGAGGTGGAGGTGGACGGCTTCACCGGCACCTTCAAACTGCGCCAGGTGGACATCGTCCACGACGTGGGCGAGTCGCTGAACCCATTGGTAGACAAGGGCCAGGTGGAGGGGGCCTTTGTGCAGGGCATGGGCTGGCTGACCATGGAAGAACTGGTGTGGGATGGCGAGGGCCGCCTGCGCACCTTTGCCCCCAGCACTTACAAAATCCCCACCATCAGCGAGATCCCGGAACAGTTCCACGTCCACCTGCTGGAGCGGGCCGCCCAGGACGGTGTGATCTACGGTAGCAAGGCCGTGGGCGAACCGCCCTTTATGCTGGCGATGTCGGTGCGGGAGGCGATCCGCGCCGCCGTTGCCGCCTTTGGCAACCCCGACTATGTGCCCCTGGCCCTGCCCGCAACCCCGGAGGCGACCCTGTGGGCGATCGAGGGAGTGCGGGAGGCAATGCCCCAGACACAGCCAGTGGCGGTGTCCTAGGTGCTGGGAATGTTAGCGTATAACCACACACCTAAAGCACGCTGATGGTCACCCTCGGTATCACGAAGGCGATTACCAATCTTGCCGAAGCCCAGGCCAGACTTGGCCTTGCACCCAGTTCGGATGCTGACTTTTTTACGGAATGGAAAGCGTCTTTGCCCCCCTTGAGCGAGGCCGAAAAAGCCCGCTTGAATCACCTCAAGCAGCGTTATCTCCACTACGCCGACAGCGGTGCCATTACCGAAGGCAACGTCAACTTGATTTTGCTGTCACCACTGTTAGAAACCCTGGACTTTATCGATCCGCCCGATGAGGTGCGGAGCGAAAAATACGTCCGGTTTGAAATTGAAGACGGTGACACTCAACTGGATGGACTGATCGATGCCCTGGTGATTCACGATCGCCTGCGGTTGATTTTGATTGAGAGCAAACGGTACGGTTTTAGTGTGCGGCAGGCGATCGCCCAAACCCTGGCCTACATGGCTGGAGTGCCGACATCCCCCGTGTTTGCCCTGATTACCACAGGAAAGGATCACCTGTTTGTGAAATGCGATCGCGCCACCGCTCACTATGCACTGTCAGACAAATTTACCCTCACCACTGCGAGGACAATGAGCTATATACTGTCGCACAAATCTTGAAGCGTTTGGGGATCAGATAATCTATTACCCCTAAATTCTCAGACCAAGACCATACTCAAAGACTATTCAGCCATGACAACACTTGCGGATATAGAAGTTGCCATTACTCAATTGCCTGAGCAAGAGGCTCGGCAGCTGGCAGATTGGTTGCAAGCTTATCTAGATACTCTGTGGGACAGGCAAATGGAGCAGGATTGTGCAGCAGGAAAACTCGATGCGCTGATTGCCAAAGCAGAAGCAGATATCGCCTCAGAGCAAGTGAAGGATCTCGATGAAATCCTTTACGACGCCTGATTTTTGGTAAGCTTTTGAGGAGCTATCCCCAGAGCTTCAGGCAAAAGCTAGGAAAACCTATCAACTCTGGCAGGACAATCCTCAGCATCCATCGCTTCATTTCAAAAAAGTGGGCAAGACGCTTTGGTCAGTGCGCATCAGCGGCGGTTATCGAGCGTTAGCCCTCAAAAAGGGAGACGATTACTACTGGATTTGGATAGGCCCCCACGATAAGTACGACGAACTTTTGAAATGAGATAACTGCTTTGTGGTGAACTGTTTTCAACAACTGGTTCAGGCGCTTGCGGTTGGCCCCGCTGTGCTGGCCACTGTGGTGAGTGTGCGGGGGTCAGTGCCGCGCGAAGTGGGAGCCAAGCTGGTGGTCGATGCCACGGGCCAAGCCTTTGGCACCATTGGCGGTGGGGCAGGGGAAGCTAAGGTGCTGCACCAGGCCGAGGAGGTACTGAAAACCGGGCAGAAGCAGAGGGTTGAAATCGACCTGTCGGGGGCACCCCAGCGGCAGATCGAGGGCATCTGCGGTGGCCACATGGGGGTGTGGTTGGAGCGGTGGCAGGGAGAGGCGGCCAGGGATCTGGCCAAGACGATTGTCCAGGGGTTGCAGGAGGGGCGATCGCTCACCCTGGTCACCCCTTTCACCACCGATCAAAGCCCCTACCTGGCCGAGACACCCATCGAACTCGCCCCAGAGATCGCCTTTGTGGAAACCCTGCAACCGCCGCCCACTCTGCTGATCGTCGGCGCGGGCCACGTGGGCATACAACTGGCCAAAGTTGCTCACCTGGCCGGGTTCCAGATCGCCGTGCAGGACGATCGCCCCGAGTGGGCCAATGGCGAACTGTACCCCCAGGCCAGCCACGTTTTGGCGGAGCCGATCGAGGGGGCGATCGCTTCTCTGTCCACCCACCAAACCCTCTACGCCGCCCTGGTCACTCGCGGCTATATCTACGACCTCGAAGCCCTCCAGCATTTGCTCCAGCGGCCCATCCCCTGCCGCTACATCGGCATGATCGGCAGCGAAAAGCGGGTGAAGCAGGTCTACGGGGCGATCGCCCAAACCGGCCTGCCGACATCAAAACTCGCTACGGTCTACGGCCCCATCGGGCTAGACATTGGGGCGCTGACTCCAGAGGAAATTGCTGTCAGTATTGTGGCAGAGCTAATTATGGTGCAGCGGGGTGGCACGGGGCGATCGCTCTCTGAAAAGCTGCGGCGGGGCATGGGGGGCGGTTGATACAGACCCCTCTAAGCGAGCCTTATCAAATCAAACAGTTTTTTCTTCAAGCGCATCAAAGATCTTCAAAACTCTATTAATTTAAGCTCTTTCAATATAGAAAAATCCCAGCCTGATTTTCTTGCTTCAACACAGTTTTTCTTTGAATAAATGATTTTACTTTATCCGCTAAAAAATTAGAACTCATCCCCTCCTTCTAAGGTTGTAGAAAATGGCTCATCCCCAGGGTAGATACAAATAGATATAGTGCGCTCTAAGGTTGCATTAGCGATGCCGGTGGACGTCTGAATCGAACCCGCCCCAATTGCTTAATTATCTCTCGATGGAGGCTTCAATGTCTAACCCCAGAGTCGAAAGCGACAATTACGATCCCCACATTATTCCAGCGGAAACGGCTGCTCGCAAAGAGCGCGAAGGGGCAGGTTTTAAGCAGGTGCGGGACGAGTCTGACAAGTCTATCGACACCAGCGCTGGACAAACCGTAGACAAAGAAGGCTTGGCCAACAACTACCCCATCGAGCCAGAAATGTACATCAACGAACCTGGCGACCTGCGCGAAGAAGAGGAAGCCAATCGGGCGCGGCGGGAAGCTGAACTCAGCGCCGCCAACCAAACCGATGAGTCCGGCAAAGTGACGACAAAGTCGGACGAGCGCAGCAAGGGCGTAGGTCAGGTCTAGCCTGGGCTAGAAATGTAGCATTCTTGTAATGCTTGAGGCACTAGCGCGATCGCAGCGCGACAATGGGGGTAGGCGTAATGGCCTCCCCCATTGATTTTTGGGGCCATCGCTAAATCGGGACCAATTGTTTTCGCTACCGTTATTTCAAGGGCATTACCGCAATGACCCCCGCCACCCTGATAGACCTCCTCAACCGCTACTACCAGACGGGTGCCCGCGACCTGCACGGGCTGGACTTGCAGGGGCTGAATCTGGCGGCTATCCACCTGGTCGATGCCGACCTGCGCCGCGCGAACCTCTGTCGGGCCAACCTCTACCAGGCCGACCTCACCCACATCGATGGCTACCAGATCACCCTGGCCCGTGCAGACCTGCGCAGCGCCTCCCTGGCCCATGCCGTGCTGCGCGAGGCCGACCTGCACAAAGCCAACTGCCACCGCGCCACCCTAGTTGAGGCCGATCTGCGCGAGAGTCGGCTCGATCGCGCCGACCTCAGCCACGCCAATTTAGAAGGCGCTAACCTGACCCAGGCTGACCTGTCCCACGCCAACCTCTACTGGGCCAATTTGCGCTATACCAACCTGACGGGGGCCAACCTGAGCCGGGCCAACCTCAGCGGCGCTAAATTCTGCCAGACCATCATGCCTGACGGCAGCCGGCGCGATTCGGAATGTCCCGTGGCCCAGCCCTCTCCTCTGGTTTAGCTTTTTTGAGGCATTGCCTGGCGTTACTTCCAGGCCCGATTTTCCAGGTCGCGGACCTGCCGCTCCAGGCGATCGAGGCGACCGCGCAGCTCATCCATTTCGGCCTGGCGGGGCACGCCCAGGTCTTGCAGAGTATTGCGAAACAGCCGCTGAAACTGGTCTTCGAGTGCGCCATTGCCCTCGTTGAGCTGGGCCATCACCTCATCCATCAGTGTCCGCGCCTGTTCGGGGTTGAACTTGCCCTCACGCACCCATTCTTCGCTCACCTGCTTGACCCGCTCGGCCACCAGGGACGTGGTACCCACGCCAATCATCAGTAGCTGGCGTAGAAGGTTGTTGGTATCCATTAAAGTCTCCTTGTTGTATCCCAGGTAACGTGAGCAGGTCGCTAGGCGATTGGGTTAATGTCATGGAGTCTAAAGTTTTGGGTTTAAGCTTTTGCCCTAGACCTGAAACCTGAGACCCTAAGCCCGTTCTACGGCGCTTAACTACTTATCTATTCTGTCAGAGATTTCCCTGGCCTCTGGTATTGAAAGCCGAACCCCAGCCGTCGGATGCCCTCAGCTACCCGCCAGCTCGTTTACCTTGGCCCGCACCGCCTGAATGTCCTGCCACATCAGCCACTTGGGGCTGCCCTTATCACGCGAGGGGTTGCGCAGCAGGTAGGCGGGGTGAAAGATGGGCATGCACAGGCGGCCCTCCCACTCCATCCATTCGCCACGAATTTTGCTGATGCCCGACTTGATGCCCAACAGCCCTTTGACCGCCGTTGCCCCGGTCAGCAGAATAATTTTGGGGTCAACCATGCGAATTTGCTCCAGCAGGTAGCCTTTGCAGGCCGCCACTTCGTCGGCGGTGGGCACGCGGTTCTCCGGTGGGCGGCATTTGACAATGTTGCAGATGTAGACGTCCTTCTCGGTATCGAAGCGCACTGAGGCCAAAATCTTCTCGAGCAGCTGGCCCGACTTGCCCACAAAAGGGAGTCCCTGCTCGTCCTCCTGCTGCCCTGGGCCTTCTCCGATAATCAAAACCGGAGCGGTTGGGCTGCCCCGGCTGACTACCACATGGGTGCGGGTCTCGGCCAGATCGCAGCGCAGACAGCCCCGACAGTGGGTGCCT